>NZ_JAAIVI010000017.1:0-303820 GCF_011008905.1 Wenzhouxiangella sp. XN201 | reverse complement strand
GATGTCCTCGGGCGAAGCGAAACGGTTCCAGTCCTCACCGTTGTCGCTGGTCAGGATCAGGCCGTCGCGCACCGTGCCGACGAAAACCCGGCCTTCGCCGTCCACCGCCAGGGCTTCGGGCATGGGGTATTGTGTACCCAGCTCGGACCAGGTGGTGACATCGCCAAAAGGCTCGCCGGCCTCCGTCATCAGGGTTTCGAGATGGTTATACAGGTTGTGCTCGCGAAGCGGTTCGACCGCGTCGATCTCGCTCCAGTTTTCCGACAGGCCCTGCTGCTGCATCTTGAGCATCATGTCGAAGGCGGCGCTGAGATCGCCGAGACGGGCATTGCCCTCGACCAGGTGGCGCATGAAGTCCTGGTTATAGGGACGCAGGCGGTGTAGCTCCTCGGTGGCCTCGACCCAGGCCTCGATGTCCTGGCGGCGGTAGGCATTGGCGGCCTTTTGAAACCAGTACCCCATTTGCTGGCCCGGCGCCGGCTGCTGCTTCCCGGCCGAAGCATTGTCAGAGTTGTCGGCCCGTTCCGGTGCGGACTGAGCCGCAGCCCCGAGGGCCGCAAGCGAGCCGACGAGCAGGGTGAACACGAGTGCGGAAATGCGCATAATTCTTCCTGTCTGGATTCCAAAATCTGAGTTGACGACTGCGGGCATTGGGACTGCCGATTGTCCGATTCGTTCAGCCGGATCAACCGCGACTCCAAGGAGCCCCATGTCTGACCAAAGCAGCCTATTGTACGACGGCCGTTACCTGCGGCTGGTGGAACGCAGCGGCTGGGAACTGGTTTCACGCCATCACCGCGTGGCGGTATTGGTCGCCTGGACGCCGGCCGATGAACTGCTGCTGGTCGAGCAGTTCCGGATTCCCGTCAACCGCCGCACGATCGAATTACCGGCCGGACTGGTCGGCGATGAAGCCGGCCGGCAGGACGAACCGCTGCTCGAAGCCGCGCGTCGCGAACTCGAGGAGGAAACCGGCTGGCGCGCCGGCCGGGTCGAGGAGATCATGGCCTGCCCGACCTCGGCCGGCATGACCGACGAAATGGCGGTGTTCGTTCAGGCCAGTGCGCTCGAGCAAGTCGGTGAGGGCGGCGGGGGCGACAGCGAGGACATCACGGTGCATGCCGTGGGTCGAGACGACATCGATGCCTGGCTGTCGGCCCGGTACAAGGCTGGACTGGCGATCGACCCCAAGGTCTATACAGCGCTGTACTGGTCGCGACCGCGCGATTGACCCCGGGGGTGCTTCAGACCAGCCAGCGTCCAATCCCCGTGGCCAGCAGCAACAGCGCACTCACTCCAATCACCACCCAGGTCAGGGCAGTGCCCCAGAAACGGCCGAAGGAAATGCCGGATTGTCGATTGAGCCCGAAGAAGCCGTGCAGCACACGAGCGACGATCAACACAAGGCTCAGTCCATTCAGCGCCCACGCGGGGAGCGCCGTACCGGCCTCCAGGCACAGCAGCAGGAGCAACGCCAACGGCACATACTCGGCAAAGTTGGCGTGAGCCCGAACCGCTCGGTCGAGCGTCTCGTGACCGCCGGAGCCGAGGCCGACGCGCAAAGTCCGGCGCAGGTACACCACCCGCAAGGACAGGCCCAGGAAGATCAACGCCAGCAGTCCGGCGTGCAGCGGAACAATGGTCAGTGACATGAATGGAAGCTCTCTCTTTTCGAAATCGCCAGTATAGTCCGGGTGTTAGACTTCCAGGTCCCTATGAACGGCAAGACCATCCAACATGAAACGATCCCTGATCCTGGCAGCACTGCTCGCCTGCACCACCGCTATGGCTGAATCGCCCGTGGCCATCGCCATTCACGGCGGCGCCGGCACCATCCTGCCGGAGAACATGACAGCCGAACGCGAGAAAGCCATTCGCAGTGCCCTCGAACAGTCGATCCGCGCCGGCCACGAAGTGCTGGAAGCGGGCGGCCCGTCGCTCGAGGCGGTCGCAACCGCCCTGCGCGTTCTCGAGGACGCACCCGAATTCAATGCCGGCCGCGGCGCGGTGCTGACCAACACCGGCACGGTCGAGATGGACGCATCGATCATGGACGGCCGCACCCTCAATGCCGGCGCAGTGGCATCGGTCAAGCGCATTCGCCACCCGATCGACGCCGCAAAACGCGTCCTGCACGACTCCCCGCACGTGATGCTGATGGGCGAAGGGGCCATGAGCTTCGCCGAAGAACACGGCCTGGAGTTCAAGGACGAGGACTGGTTCATCACCGACTTTCGGCGCGAACAACTCGAATCCATCCAGGCCGATGAACAAGCCGCCACCCAGTTGTCGGAGGACTGGTACTCGACCGTCGGTGCTGTAGCCCTCGACGCCGACGGCAACCTGGCCGCCGCCACCTCCACCGGGGGCATGGCCAACAAGCGCTGGGGCCGGGTTGGCGATTCGCCCATCATCGGCGCCGGCACGTATGCCGATAATCGTTCATGCGCCGTCTCGGCGACCGGCCACGGCGAATTCTTTATCCGCCACGTCGTTGCCTACAGCATCTGCAGCCTGATGCGCCACGGTGGCGCCACACTGCACGAAGCCGCCGACTCGATCATCAACGGCACCCTCAAGGAACTCGGTGCTGACGGCGGCGTGATTGCCATCGATGCCGAAGGCCATATCGCCATGCCGTTCAACACCGCTGGCATGTATCGGGCCACCATCGACACCGAGGGACAACTGCAGATCGCCATCTATCGCGACGAGTAATTCAGAAGGCAACACGATCCGCCATGACTCAGACCCTATTCAGGGACGATGCCTACCAGCGAAGCTGCCGCGCCATCGTCACCGAAGTGACCGATGCCGGCGTCATCCTCGACGCCACGGTGTTCTATCCGCAAGGCGGCGGCCAGCCCGGCGATATCGGCAAGCTGAGCTGGGCGGACCAACAGGCTGACGTGGTCGACACGCGCCTCGACGGCGAGGGCCGCATCGTCCATTACCTGGTCGAGGGAGCAGCGGTGCCCGAACCGGGCACGTCGGTGGTGGCTGAAATCGATTTCGAGCGCCGCCACCGCCTGATGCGCATGCACACCTGTCTGCACCTGCTCTCGGCCGTGCTGCCCTACCCGGTGACCGGCGGCCAGGTCGCCGACGGCTCGGGCCGGCTGGACTTCGACCTGCCCGACCCGCCCGACAAGGAAGACGTCGAGCGGGAACTCAATGCGCTCATCGCCGCCGATCACACCGTCGGGTCACGCTGGATCGACGAGGCCGAACTCGAGGCCCATCCCGAACTGGTCAAGACGATGTCGGTGGCGCCGCCGAAGGGCGCCGGGCGCATCCGCCTGATCGAGATCCCCGGTGTCGACCTGCAGCCCTGCGGCGGCACGCACGTGGCGCGCACCGGCGAGATCGGCCCGGTGCGGGTCCGGAAAATCGAGAAGAAGGGTCGCCAGAACCGGCGCGTCAAGCTCGAACTGGCCGGCTGATCACGGAAGGTGGGAATGGAACTGATGTCGTTTGCATGCCCCTGGTGCGGGGAGCACAACGAGCTGCCGCTCGACCCCGGGGAGTTCGGCCAGCAGGTTGTGATGGACTGTGCGGTCTGTTGCCGGCCGATCGAGATCGACCTGCCGGCCGACGGCGAGGGCCAGCCGGCGATTCGCGGCGAGGGTCAGTAGCCCGTCAGTGTGTTCCGAGGCCCAGGTTGCGGCACAGGGCCAGGCAGGCGCGGGAACGGTTGAGCGTGTAGAAGTGCAGGCCGGGGGCCCCACCCTCGAGCAGGCGACGGCACAGATCCGATACCACGTCCTCGCCGAATTCACGTAGCGAGTCCAGGTCACCGTCCTCTTCCCAGGCGCTGATTCGCTTGGCGATCCACAGCGGAATCTCGGCCCCGCACATGCGCGAAAAGCGCGCCAGGCCCGAATAGTTGGTGATCGGCATGATGCCGGGCACGACCGGAATTTCGACACCCTCGGCCCGGACTTCATCGACGAAGCGGAAATAGCTTTCCGGATTGAAGAAGTACTGGGTGATGGCGCCATTGGCACCTGCCTCGACCTTGGCCCGGAAATGCTCGAGATCGGCCCGCGGTGTGGGTGATTCCGGATGGTGTTCCGGATAGCAGGCCACCTCGATATGAAAGCGATCGCCGTAGTGTTCACGAATGAAGCGCACCAGGTCGACGGCGTGGTCGAACACGCCCGTGCCACCGCCAGAGGGCCGATCGCCGCGCAGCACCACCAGGCGCCCGATGCCGGCGTCGCGATAGCGATCAAGCAGGTCGCGGATGCTGTCGATGTCCTCGGACATGCAGGAGATGTGCGGAGCAGCTTCGACGCCGGTGGCCTCGCGGATGCCCAGCACCGTATCCCGGGTCCGATCGCGCGTTGATCCACCAGCGCCGAAAGTGACCGACATGTAGGCGGGCTTCAGTGCCGCAAGCCGATCGCGGGTCCGCTCGAACGTCTCCTGCTGCTTCTCGTTCTTGGGTGGAAAGAACTCGAAGCTCAACTGCGGATTATTCATAAAGGTTTCAGCGTTCAGGTTTCGGGTTTCAGGGCGGGCTCCGTTCCAGATTTTCCTGAAAACTGAACCCTGAACCCTGAAACCCTACTTTTCCCTAGTACCGATAGTGCTCCGGCTTGTACGGCCCCTCGACCGACACGCCGATGTAGTCGGCCTGTTCCGGTCTGAGCTCGGTCAGGCGAACGCCGATGCGCTCCAGGTGCAAGCGGGCGACCTTTTCGTCCAGGTGCTTGGGCAACACGTAGACCTGGTTGTCGTAGCGTTCGCCGTGCTTGAACAGTTCGATCTGGGCCAGGGTCTGGTTGGTGAAGCTGTTCGACATCACGAAGCTCGGGTGACCGGTGGCACAACCCAGGTTCACCAGGCGACCCCGGGCAAGCAGGATGATCTTCTTGCCGTCGGGGAAGGTGATGTGGTCGACCTGCGGCTTGATCTCGTCCCATTCGTACTGTTCCAGGCTGGCAACATCGATCTCGTTGTCGAAGTGACCGATGTTGCACACGATCGCCTCGTCCTTCATGCGCCGCATGTGGTCGTGATTGATGACGTTGTAGTTGCCGGTGGCGGACACGAAAATGTCGGCCGCCTCGACGATACCCTCATCTTCGAGGTTGACCACCTTGTAGCCTTCCATGGCTGCCTGCAAGGCGCAGATCGGATCGACCTCGGTAATCCAGACGTTGGCCGAAAGCGCGCGCAACGATTGCGCCGAACCCTTGCCGACATCGCCGTAGCCGCAGACGATTGCGGTCTTGCCGGCGATCATTACATCGGTGGCGCGCTTGATGGCGTCGACCAGCGATTCACGGCAACCATAGAGGTTGTCGAACTTTGACTTGGTGACCGAGTCGTTGACGTTGATGGCGGGAAACTTGAGCGTGCCTTCCTTTTCCATACGATAGAGACGATTGACCCCGGTGGTGGTCTCCTCGGTCACCCCCTGGATGTTGGCGAGCGCATCGGAATACCAGCCGGGATTGCTCTCCAGGCGCTTCTTGATGGCCGCGAACAGGGCCTTTTCCTCCTCGCTGCCCGGATTGTCGAGCACGCTCGGATCCTGCTCGGCCTGGGCACCCAGGTTGAGCAACAACGTGGCATCACCGCCGTCGTCGAGAATCATGTTGGCGGTCTGCCCATCGGGCCACTGGAAGATGCGGTGAGTAAATTCCCAGTACTCATCGAGCGTCTCGCCCTTGAAGGCGAACACGGGGATGCCGCGCTCGGCAATCGCGGCCGCGGCGTGATCCTGGGTGGAGTAGATGTTGCACGATGCCCAGCGCACTTCCGCGCCCAGCTCGATCAGGGTCTCGATCAGCACGGCGGTCTGAATGGTCATGTGCAGGGAGCCGGCAATTCGCGCGCCCTTGAGCGGCTGGTCGTCGGCATACTCGGCGCGGGTCTGCATCAGGCCCGGCATTTCGGTCTCGGCGATCTTCATTTCCTTGCGGCCGAAATCGGCCAGGCTCGGATCTGCGACATGGAAGTCCTTGTCGGTCGGAGCGTACTGCTCGTCGAAGAGCACGCCTTTCTTCACGTCTTCGGGGTTGGCGTTCATGGTTGCTTACCTCGTGATTCTTTCCATTTTTGAAAAATCGTCGATTCATCCGACCTAGTCGGCTTCGATACCTGGTGTGAAGTGTCAAGTGTGAAGTGTTAAGTGGCGGGCCTCCGGTTGGGCCTTTCTTTTACTTCACACTTCACACTTTTCACTTAACACTTTGTCATTCAGATTCCCGCGTCAGCGCGCAGGGCCTCGGCCTTGTCGGTCTTCTCCCAGCTGAAGGTCGTGAAATGCTCGGTCACTTCGTGTCCGTCGCGGATGACTTTCGCCGAGGTTTCCTGCGGCTGACGCCCGAAATGACCGTGGGTCGCAGTTTCGCGATACATCGGGTGCAACAGGTCAAGTGCCTTGAGGATGCCATAGGGCCTGAGATCGAAATGTCGACGGATGAGTGTCTCGATCGTCTCCTCGGGGATCTTGTTGGTGCCGAAAGTCGTGACCGACACCGAAGTCGGCTCAGCAACGCCGATCGCGTAGCTGACCTGCACCTCGCACTTGTCGGCCAGGCCGGCGGCGACCACGTTCTTGGCCACGTAGCGGCCGGCATAGGTAGCCGAGCGGTCCACCTTGGACGGATCCTTGCCCGAAAAGGCACCACCGCCGTGGCGTGCCATGCCACCGTAAGTATCAACGATGATCTTGCGGCCGGTCAGGCCGGCGTCTCCCACCGGCCCGCCGATGACGAACTTGCCAGTCGGATTGATGTGGTATCGCGTCTTGCCGTGCAGCCATTCTGCCGGCAGCACGGGCTCGATGATGTGCTTGCGCACCCCCTCGCGAATCTCCTCGAGTCCGACGCCCTCATCATGCTGGGTCGACAGCACGACGGCATCGATGGCCACCGGCTGGCCATCCTCATAGCGCAGCGTGAGCTGACTTTTGGCATCCGGCCTGAGCCAGGGCAACGGATTGTCACTGTGCTTGCGCACCCGCGTCTGCTGTTCGACCAGGCGATGCGCGTAATAGATCGGCGCAGGCATCAATACATCTGTTTCATTCGAGGCATAGCCAAACATCAAACCCTGGTCGCCGGCACCCTGGTCTTCGGGAATCTCGCGGTCGACCCCCCGGGCGATGTCCGGTGACTGCTTGCCGATCATGTTGATCACCGAGCAGGTGTGGCCGTCGAAACCGACATTCGAGGAGTTGTAGCCGATATCAACGATGACCTGCCGGATCAGCTCCTCGAGATCGACCCAGGCAGTGGTCGTGATCTCGCCGCCGACGATCACCGCTCCGGTCTTGAGAAAGGTCTCGCAGGCGACGCGGGCGTGCGGATCCTGCGCCAGGATGCCGTCGAGGATGGCGTCGGAAATCTGGTCGGCCATCTTGTCCGGATGGCCTTCCGAGACGGATTCGGAGGTGAAGAGATACGGTCGCATGGGTCTATTATCTTTTAATCGGGATAGAAAGATATGCATTGTAGCGCAGTGTCTCCCGGCTTGCATCCCGGCGCCGTTGGCGGAACACTGACAGCGACTCGACCGGCGAGACTGGAATTTGTCCTGGGAAACCCTGGCGCTGCTGTTGTTCCACGCGCTCCTAGCCCCCGCTACCGCCGTGCACGCGCTGCTGTACAAGCGCGAAGCGCGCGGGGCTTTCGGCTGGATTGCCGTATGTATCGTCACGCCCGTGGCCGGCCCCGTCCTCTACCTGTTCTTCGGTCTCAACCGAACCCGTAACCGGGCGCGGCGATTTTCGATGCCGGCACTGTACTCGGGTGAACGCGGCGGGACCGTGGATGAACCGCACCCCCTGCCCGATGGACTGCCCAGCCCGCTTGTCGAGCTGGCCCGCAGCGGCCGGGCACTCAGCCGACATCCACTGGCATCAGGCAATACCATCGAGCCTCTGTTCAATGGTGAACAGGCTTACCCGGCCATGCTCGAGGCGATCGAATCGGCACGGGAACGTATTTGCCTGACGACCTACATCTTCGATCACGACAAAACCGGCGAGGCGTTCACCCAGGCCCTGAGCGATGCGGTCAAACGGGGCGTGGATGTGCGCGTGCTGATCGACGGTGTGGGAGAGTGGTACGCGCGACCCCGGGCCAGCGGGCGGCTCGCCCGGGCGGGCGTTCGCTGCGCGCGCTTCCTGCCGCCGCGCCTGCTGCCGCCGTCGATGTCGATCAATCTGCGCAATCACCACAAGATCCTGGTGGTCGACGACCGTGTCGGCTTCACCGGTGGCCTGAACATCAGCGACCGGCACCGGGTCGACGAAGCCGGCATTTCGCAACCAACGGCTGATGTGCATTTCCGCCTGTTCGGTCCGGTGGTCGGACAACTGACCCTGGAGTTCCAGCGCAGCTGGGAGTTCGCCACCGGCGAAGCCATCGAACATCGCCCCGTGATCGAGCCGGAGCCAGGCGCACTCCTGTGCCGGACGATCACGGACGGTCCCGACGAGGACCTCGACCGGCTGACCATGCTGCTGTCGGCAGCCGCGGCCAGCGCCCGTCAGTCGGTGCGCATCATGACGCCCTATTTCCTGCCGCCGCGTGAACTCATCGGCGCGCTGCAGGCCGCGGCCGTGCGCGGCATCGACGTCCACATCGTGTTGCCCGAAAGAAGCAACCTGCCCTATGTCGACTGGGCCACGCGCAATATGCTCTGGGAACTATTGTTTCGCGGCGTTCGGGTGAGCTACCAGCCGCCCCCCTTCAATCACGGCAAGCTGTTCGTGATCGACGATTTCTATTGCCTGATCGGCTCGACCAACTGGGATCTCCGGAGTCTCAGGCTCAATTTCGAGCTGCAGGTCGAGGCCTACGGCCCGGAGCTGGCGGGTCGGCTATCGGCATGCATCGATCAGGCCGCCGCGGCCGGCCGTGCGGTTACCCTCGAGGAGGTCGACAACCGAGGCTTCCCGGCCCGCCTGCGCGATGCCGCCTGCTGGCTGTTCTCACCCTATCTCTAGTCGCCGAGATTGGCCGGGGATGGCGCGCGTTGACGGGAATTTCGCGGCCCGCTTTGGTAATATTCGCCGTTCTATGCGCTACTTCCTGTCACTCGCCTTCATACTTGCCGCCCTGTGGCTCGGGATCTCGGGCGTCTACAAGCCGGCCATCCTGGCCCTCGGCGCGGCCTCGGTGCTGCTCGTGGTGTGGCTGTCGGCGCGGATGGAAGTGGTCGGCACCGAGCACAACCCGGCGCTCTATTCCTGGCGGCTACCGGTCTACTGGGCCTGGCTGATCGGGCAGATCGTCAGCGCGAATGTGCACGTTGCCCGGCTGGTCCTGCAACCACAGCGCATTCATCCACGGGTGATCCGCGCGCCGGTGCCGCTAGAGACACCGGTCGCCAAGGTGACCTACGCCAACTCGATCACGCTGACGCCCGGCACTGTGACGCTTCAGCTCGAAGATGACTTCATCGAGGTCCATGCCATCGACGACCATTCGGCCGCCGGTATCGAAGACGGCAGTATGGCCAAGCGCCTTCGCTGGCTCGAACAGGGCCGGGAAGCCAGCCGGTGACTATTGTGCTGATGATCACCGTGCTGGCAGTCTTCCTGACCATGGCGCTGGCGCTCGTGCGCGCCTTCAAGGGGCCGACCAACTATGACCGCATCCTGGCGGTCAACGTATTCGGAACCAAAACCGTGCTGGTCGTCGCCCTGATCGTGTTCATCACCGGTCACGACGATCTCGTCGATGTGGCGCTGGTCTACGCGCTGATCAACTTCATCACCGTGGTCGCCGTTCTCAAGCTGGTCAAGATGCGCGACCTGGCTGCATCCAGGGAAGGAGACATCACCGATGGTTGAAGTGGTGCTCGACTGGATTTCCTGGCTGATGCTGCTGACCGGCGGTCTGGTAGCCGTTATCGGCGGCTTGGGTCTGCTGCGCTTTCCCGATCTGTACACGCGCCTGCACGCTGGCGGCATGACCGACACCCTGTGCACGCTATTGATCATCGGCGGACTGATCCTGCAGGCCGGCCTGAGCATCCTTTCGATCAAGCTGGCCCTGATCCTCCTGTTCATGCTGTTCACTGCGCCGACGGCCTCGCATGCGCTGGCACGGGCCGCCATGGTCGACAACGTGAAACCGTGGACCGACGAAGGAGCGCCGCCATCGAAGTCCTGATCGACATCGCCCTGCTGTTCCTGCTGGTCGTCGTGGCCGTGGCGGTCGTGCGCATGCGCGACCTGTTCGCCTCGGTCATGCTGTTCGCCATCTATTCCTTGTTGAGTGCCGGCCTGTTTGCCGTGCTCGACGCCGGCGACGTGGCCTTGACCGAAGCGGCCGTGGGAGCGGGTATCAGCACGCTATTGGTGCTGGCGGTGCTGACGGTGGCGCGCCGCGACGAGACGATCGTGCCGGGAAACAATTGGCCAGCGCTGATCGTGGTCGTGGTTACCGGGGCAGCCCTGATCTGGGCCACACTCGATTTGCCCGAATTCGGCGCGCCTGACAATCCCGTCCACACCCACGTTGCGCCCTACTACATCGAGCAGGCCTACCCGGATATGGGCGTACCCAACATGGTCGCTGCCGTGCTCGCCAGCTACCGTTCGATCGATACCATCGGCGAGGCCTTTGTAATCCTCACCGCCGGCCTGGCGGTGTGGGCCCTGTTGTCGGTTCGCCCGCAGCGGCGCCGCAAATTGCCGCCCGAGGGGAAGGACGCGCGATGAGAGAACACGGCATCCTTCGCGTCGTCGCCCGCTTCCTGATTCCATTGATCATGCTGTTCGGGCTCTACATCCAGTTCCACGGCGACTATTCGCCCGGCGGCGGTTTCCAGGCCGGCGTGGTGTTTGCAGCCGCCTGGATCCTGTTCGTGCTGATCTACGGCCTGGAGGACGCGCTCAAGGTCATTCCCGAGCGGGCCATGTTCGTGCTCATGCTGCTGGGCGTGCTGATCTACGCCGCGGTTGGCATTGCCGGCGTGCTGCTGGGTGGGCATTTCCTCGATTTCTATCCGCTGCTGCCGGGCAAGCATGCGGCCCAGCAGTTCGGAATCATTACGGTCGAACTGGGCGTGGGCCTGACGGTGGCGACCGTGATGATGCTGGTGTTCACGCAGTTCGCCCGCCGCCGTGAGTTGCTGGCCCTGGCCGAGGACGAGGCGGACTGATGGCGGCACTCGGTCACATCAACTACTGGATCGTCGTTGTCCTGATGATGATCGGCTTCTACTGCGTCATTGCCCGGGGCAACATGGCCAAGAAGATGATGGGGCTGAACATCTTTCAGACTTCGGTGTTCATCCTGTTCATCTCCGCCGGCAAGATCATCGGCGGCTCAACGCCGATCCTGCGCGAAGGGGTGGATGTCTACTCCAACCCCTTGCCGCACGTACTCATCCTCACCGCCATTGTCGTCGGCGTGGCCACCACGGCCGTCGGCCTGGCCCTGGCCATGCGCATCAAGGAGGCCTACGGCACGATCGAGGATGACCTGATCCACGACGACGAACCCGCGGCCGCCGACGAGGACAATCGATGACGCTGATCGAATGGATGCCGTTCAGCGTGCTGGTGCCGCTGATCGCCGCACCCGTATGCGCCCTGCTGCCCGGACGCATGCTGCCGTGGCTGCTGGCCTTGCTCGCGGCCGCGGCCAGCACGCTGATCGCCGCACTCGTCCTGCCCGCGGCGATGGCCGGCCCGCTGTCCTATGCTTTCGGTAACTGGCCGCCGCCGATCGGCATCGAATACCGCGTCGATGGCGCCAACGCCTTTGTCGCCCTCTTGGTCAGCGGCCTGGCCGTGCTGGCCACGCTGTGGGGGCGCAAAAGCGTCGATGACGAACTCGGCGAACGCCAGGGCGTGTTCTACAGCCTGTTCCTGCTCGCCCTGGCCGGGCTGATGGGCATCACGCTCACCGGCGATGCATTCAACGTGTTTGTCTTCCTCGAGATTTCCTCGCTGTCGACCTACGCGCTGATCGCCCACGGCCCCGACCGCCGTGCCCTGCTGGCTTCGTTCCGCTATCTGATCATGGGCACCGTCGGCGCCACCTTCTTCCTGATCGGCGTCGGCTTTCTCTACATCATGACCGGCACGCTCAACATGGTCGACCTCGCTGAGCGCCTGCCACAGGTGGCCGACACCCGCACCGTGCAGGTGGCGTTGGCTTTCATCATCGTCGGCATGGGCCTCAAGCTGGCCATGCTGCCGCTGCATCTGTGGCTGCCCAACGCCTACACTTACGCCCCCAATTTCATCAGTGTGTTCATCGCCGGCACGGCCACCAAGGTGGCGCTGTACGTGATGATCCGCATGATCTACACGGTCTTCGGCGCTGATTACAGTTACGGCGTTCTGCCGCTGGCCGCGGTATTCCTGGCGCTTGCCCTGGCCGGGATGTTCATTGGCGCCTGGACCGCCATCTTCCAGGCCAATCTCAAGCGCATGCTGGCCTGGTCGTCGATTTCTCAGGTCGGCTACATGCTGCTCGGCCTGGCGCTGGGCACGGCCGCCGGACTGACCGCTTCTTTCCTGCACCTGTTCAACCACGCGCTGATCAAGGCCGCGCTGTTCATGGCTGTGGGGACGGTCGCCTGGCGGGTCGGCTCGGTTCGGATCGAGGCCTTCCATGGCCTGGGGCGACAGATGCCCTGGACCATGACCGCTTTCGCCCTGGCCGGGCTGTCAATCATCGGCATTCCGACCACGGCCGGCTTCATCAGCAAGTGGTACCTGATCATGGCCGCCATGGATGCCGGCCAGCCCTGGCTGGTGGCGCTGATTGTCATCAGTTCACTGATGGCGGTCATCTACGTCTGGCGGGTGGTCGAAGCGGCCTGGTTCAAGTCACGACCGGCTGAGGCCGAGCCGGTGCGGGAGGCACCCCTTGCGCTGCTGGTGCCGCTGTGGCTGGTGGTCGGGCTCAACTTCTGGTTCGGGCTCGACACCCGCCTGCCAGTGGCCGGCGCCACGGCCGCAGCCCAGGCCCTGATCGGGTCGACGGGGGCGCTGCCATGAGCCCGGTAACCGTCATCCTGATCCCCTTCTTTGGCGCCATCGCCATCGCCCTGGCCGGGCGCTGGCCGAAGCTGCGCGACGGGCTTGGCTGGCTGGCCGCCATCGTCTTCTTCATCGGCGTTCTTCAGCAGATCGGGCCGGTGCTCGACGGCGCCGGGCGGGAGCAGACGCTGTGGTCGATCCTGCCGGGACTGGAGATCGCCTTCCGGGTCGAGCCGCTGGGCCTGCTGTTCGCCCTGGTGGCCTCCGGGCTGTGGCTGGTGGCCACGCTCTACGCCCAGAGCTACATGAAGGCGCTGAACTACCCGCATCTCGGCCGTTTCTTTGCCTGCTATGCGCTGGCGCTGGGCGCGGCTGCCGGCGTGGCCTTTGCCGACAACCTGATCACGCTGTTCATCTTCTACGAGATCCTGACCCTTTCGACCTACCCACTGGTCACCCACTCGGGCAGCGAGGATGCACGCCGCGGCGGTCGCATCTACCTGGGCGTCTTGCTGACGACCTCGATCGGGCTGCTGTTGGTCGCCATCTTGTGGACGTATTTCGCCACCGGCACGGTCGACTTCGAGCAAGGCGGCATTCTCGCCGGCCAAATCGACGAAAGCTGGTTACCGCTGCTGGCCGGGCTGTTTTTCTTCGGCATCGGCAAAGCCGCCCTGATGCCGGTGCACCGCTGGCTGCCCGCGGCGATGGTTGCGCCGGCCCCGGTCAGTGCCCTGCTGCACGCCGTAGCCGTGGTCAAGGCGGGCGTATTCACGGTGCTCAAGATCGCCGTGTATATCTTCGGCATCGACCTGCTGGCCGAAACCCAGGCGAGCCTGTGGATCGCCTGGGTGGCCGCGTTTACCATCCTGGCCGCTTCGCTGATCGCCCTCACGCTCGACGATCTCAAGGCTCGCCTGGCCTACTCGACCATCAGCCAGCTCAGCTACGTCGTGCTCGGCGCGCTGGTCGCCACGCCACTGGCCCTGCTCGGCGCCATCCTGCAACTGGCCATGCACGCGGTGGCCAAGATCACGCTTTTCTTCGGCGCCGGCGCGATCCAGGTCGCCCACCAGCGCAAGAAGATTTCGCAGCTCGACGGCCTGGGCCGCGTCATGCCCTACACCTTCGCCGCGTTCACCATCGCCAGCCTGAGCATCATCGGCCTGCCGGTATTCGCCGGCATGTGGTCGAAGTGGTACCTGGTTGCCGGAACCCTCGAGGGCGGACACTGGGCGCTGGTCGCCACCCTGATTGCCAGCTCGCTGCTCAATATCGTCTACCTGCTGGTGGTCCCGATGCGCGCCTTCTTCGGCCGGCCCGACGAGACGCTCGACACCAGCCGGATCCAGGAAGCCCCGTGGCCGATGGTGGCCGCAATGGTGCTGACTTCGGGCGGCTGCATAGCACTGTTCTTTTTCCCGGAGCCGCTGTTCCGGCTGGCCTCGATGGTGCCTGGAGGATGAAAGCATGAGCGAGCCGAACCGCAATGACACCGGCTGGGCGGACAACCCCGTCATCAAGCAGCGCATTCGTGCCGCCCTCTACATCGTGTGCGCACTGCTGCTGGGCGTGGAGCTCCTGATTCACCGCCACACTTACAACGACGTGGAATCGATCCCGTTCTTCCACGCCCTCTACGGCTTCGCCGCGCTGGTCTTCGCGGTGCTGGTGGCCAAGGGCCTGCGCGCATTGGTCAAGCGCGACGAGGATTACTATGATTCCTGAGTTCCACCCGGTCTGGCCCTTCCTGATCGCCGCTGCGCTCGTGCCGGTCACACGCGGCTGGCTGCGGGCCGTCGTGCTGCTCGCCGCACCCATTATTGGGGGGCTGCAGTTTTTCGACATGGAACTGGACGTGACCCGCAGCATGAGTCTGCTGGGCCTGGAACTGATTCCCTATCGCGCCGACTCGCTGAGCTACATTTTCGGCATCGCCTTCCATATCGGTGCGCTGATGTCGATCCTGTTCGCGCTGAAAGTGCGCGACACACTGCAGCAGGTCAGCGGCCTGCTCTACATAGCCGCGGGCATGGGCGTGCTGTTCGCCGGCGACCTGCTGACGCTGTTCATTCAGTGGGAACTGCTGGGATTGACCTCGGCCGGCCTGATCTTCGCCGGCCGAACGCCCGAGGCCGTGGCTGCCGGGCTGCGCTACCTGGTCTACCAGGTCCTTTCCGGCGTGCTGCTGATGGCCGGCGCACTGCTGATCTGGCTCGATACCGGCAGCCTGGCATTCGAAGCCATGACGCTCGACGGCCCGGCGACCTGGCTGATCTTTCTCGCCTTCGGCCTGAAGGCCGGCTTCCCGCTCCTGCACAACTGGATTCCCGACAGCTATCCCGCCGGTACGCCGACCGGATCGGTCTTTTTGTGCATCTTCACCACCAAGGCCGCCATTTACGCCCTGGCGCGCGGTTTTCCCGGCACCGAACTGTTGATCTACAT
Organism: Wenzhouxiangella sp. XN201; assembly: GCF_011008905.1. Lineage (NCBI taxonomy): Bacteria > Pseudomonadati > Pseudomonadota > Gammaproteobacteria > Chromatiales > Wenzhouxiangellaceae > Wenzhouxiangella > Wenzhouxiangella sp. XN201. The sequence continues at coordinate 288,405 of NZ_JAAIVI010000017.1, read as the reverse complement.
CGGGGCGGTGATGGCATTCTTTCCCATTTTCTACGCCATCATCGAGAACAACCTGCGGCGCGTCCTTTCCTACTCGATCATCAACCAGCTCGGGTTCATGACCGTGGGCATCGGCATTGGCACGGAGCTTTCACTCAACGGCACCGCCGCACACGCCTTCGCCCATATCATTTACAAGGCGCTACTGTTCATGTCGATGGGTGCGTTGTTGCAGCAGGCGGGCACGGTCAGCGCCAGCAAGCTGGGCGGACTCTATCGCCAGATGCCCTGGACGGCGACCTTCTGCATCATTGGTGCCGCATCGATTTCGGCCTTTCCGCTGTTGAGCGGCTTCGTGTCCAAGGCGATGATCATGAGCGCGCTGATCAAGACCGATCACCTGCTGATCTGGCTGGTCATGCTGTTCGCATCGGCCGGCGTGCTCGAACATGCCGGCATCAAGATCCCCTATTTCGGGTTCTTCTCGCGCCATGGCCACGCCGAAGCCCGGGAGGCCCCACTGAACATGCTGCTGGCCATGGGTCTGGCTGCGTTCCTTTGTATTGGTATCGGCGTCTATCCCCAGGCGCTGTACGCGATCCTGCCCTACGACTACGAGTACTGGCCCTACGACGTCACCCACGTCCTGATCCAGATGCAACTGCTGTTGTTCGCGACCCTGGCGATCGTGTGGATGCACCGCTCAGGGCGCTACCCGGCCGAAATTCCTTCGACCAACCTGGACGCGGACTGGTTTGCGCGGCGCGCCGTGCCGACTCTGGCCCAACGGATTCACGCCACGCTTACGGCGGCCGGGAACTGGCTGTCGAGCACTGGCTGGCGGGTCGGATCAAGCGTGGTTACAAGCAATGTAGAGCGCGGGCTCGGCCGGACCTCGCCAGTCGGCACCATGGCCCTGTGGGTGGCGATTTTGCTGGCGGTGATGCTGATGTTCGGGATACTGGAAGTGTGAAGGGGCGGTGCGTTTCTTCACACTGAACACTTCACACTAATCCTCGTCGCGCTTGCGACGGTTGACGACTCGATATTCGACGTCAATCAGGCCATCATCGGACTTGCGCGAGCGTGAACCGCCCAGCCAGCGTCGCACCGTAAGGACCACAAAGCCGATGACTGCCATACCGACGGCGATGGCCAGAAAGACCAGCCCGAGAAGAAAACTCAGCGCGAGAATGCCGATACCCAGCAGCACGAGGCCCAGGCGGGCCAGGGGGCTGGTTGGCGGCTGATAGAATCGTTGCCATGGATCTTGCATGGAAAATCAGACTCCGTGAATGACTCAGTGTTCCTGTGTCCGTCCGATGAGCTGGTCGAAGGCCGTTACCGGGAGTTCCGGATTGAACAGGGCGGCGACCCCGTGTGGCTGATCGCAACCCGGATTGGCGAGTCGCCGCGGGCCTGGCTAAACGTCTGCCCACACCAGGGTCGTCCGCTCAATTTTGCACCCGATCGATTCCTGACCGACCCGGAGCAGCGCCTGGTCTGCGCCCATCACGGCGCCGTGTTCGAGCCCGACGGGGGCGTGTGTGTATCCGGCCCCTGCCAGCGAGCATCCCTGACCGCCGTGCCGGTCAGTGAAAACGAAGGACGCGTCAGTGTCGAGTGCACAACACCCATCAATACACCAGGTTGATCATGAACAGCATGACCGTCATGAACAACACGCTCATGAACGCGCCGACACGCACGAAGTCCTTCACCTTGTAGCCGCCCGGACCCATGATCAGGGCATTGACCGGATGGGTCGGCAGGATAAATGCGTTCGAAGTGGACAGCGCGATCAGCAATGCGTAAACCGCCGGGTTGCCGCCGGTGGCCAGGGCAATGTTGATGGCGATCGGCACCAGCAGCACGGTCGCGCCCACGTTGGACATGACCAGAGTGAAAAGGGTGGCCATCAGCGCCAGCACCAGTTGCATGACCAGTTGCGGCACATCGCCGAGCAGCGCCAGCACCTGCTCGGCCAGCCAGGCGGCCGTGCCCGTGACCTCCATGGCGATCCCGAGGGGTATCAGGCCGGCCATCAGGAACACGGTTTTCCAGCTCACTGCCGAGTAGGCTTCGTCCATGCTCAAGACGCCGGTGAGCACCATGCCGATGGCGCCGGCCATCAGCGCCACCGATAGCTGGAAATCGGTAAACAGGATCAGGAACAGACTCAGCCCGAAGAAGCTCACCGCATGCAAGACCTTCTGCGGCCGCTGCTCCTCCTTCGGAATGTCGGTGGCAACGATAAAATCCTTGTCCCGCGCGACGTTGGCCAGGTCGCGCCAGGTCGAATGGCTGACCAGACAGTCCCCCACCACCAGCACTTCTTCCCGCAAATCTTCGGTGATGATCTCATTGCGTCGGTTGATTGCCAGCACCGATATACCGAAACGCGATCGCAGCCGGGCCTCGCCGATACTCTGGCCAATCAGCTTCGATCCCGGCGGGATGACGACCTCCGAGATACCCGCACGGGAGGGGTTGAACAGCCTTCCGAAGGTGCGCAGACGGGGCTGGAGCCGCAGGTTATTGGCCAGGGCGAACTCGCCGACCTCGTCGCGCGTTCCCATCACCCCCAGCACGGTACCGACCCAGATCATTTCATCGGCCGGCGGGGCGAGTCGCGGACTGTCAGTGTTCTGTATGGCCAGCATCAGCGGCGCGCCCGCCAGGCTCTCGGCCTCGGCGATACGCATGCCGACCAGCGGCGAGTCGACCGTCACCAGCATCTCGTAGATGTCGCCCTCGATGCCGTAGACATCCTTGAAGTAATTCTTGGTGCGGCCCGGCGAAGCCGCCCGCTTTTCCTCGGTTCGCGGCAGAAGAGCAGCGCTGGCCACCATGAAGAACAGCAACGTGGCGGCCAGCAGGGCCAACCCGACCAGGGTGACATCGAAAAGCTGGAACGGCTGGATTGCTTCGGCGCCCGGCGGCAGAGAGCGGTTTGATGTCTGGATCAGGTCGTTGAGCAGGATCAGTGGCGAGGAACCGACCATGGTGACGGTTCCGCCGACAATCGCGGCAAAACCCATGGGCATCAACAGCCGCGACAGCGGCAGATCCAGACGCGCGGAGATACGGCTGACCACCGGCAGGAACAGTGCAGTGGCGCCCACGTTCTGCATGAAACTCGACGTCAGCCCGACGGTTCCGGCAATCAGGGTGCGGATACGTGGCTCGGCCGGACCGCCGATCTTGACGATCAGCGACGAAACCGTGTTCATCACCCCGGTCCGATCCAGGCCGGCGCCGAGGATCATCACGGCAATAATGGCGATGACGGCATTCGAAGCGAAGCCGGAAAAAAGCTGATCAGCGGGAATCAAACCCAAAAGGCCCACCAGCACCATCATGCAGATGGCGGCCACGTCGAGGCGGACCAGCTCGGTGACGAACAGAAACACCGTCAGACCCAGCAGCATCAGCACCAGAACCATGTCGCCGCTGAGTGTCAGGCCGCTGTTCATTCCCGGGTCGCGTCAGTCCGATTGATTGGAGGGATGTGCTTGCTTGATTACCTTACCCGATGGTCGCCGCCCGTGCTCGAATTTTCAGCCCCTTGCCGCATAGCGAGTCGGATCGGGCACCCCGGCGGACTCGAAGCCATCCCGCCGCAGCCGGCAGGAATCGCAGCGGCCGCAGGCGCGGCCGTTTTCATCGGCCTGGTAACACGACACCGTCTGCGCGTAGTCCACGCCCAGGGCCGTACCATGACGGATGATCTCGGCCTTGGACAGTTCGATCAGCGGCGCATGGACACGAAAACGCGCCCCCTTGACACCTGCGCGCGTCGCCACGCCGGCCAGTTCCTCGAAGGCACTGACGAACTGTGGCCGGCAGTCCGGATAGCCGGAGTAGTCGACCGCGTTGACTCCGATAAACAGGTCCTGTGCTCCGAGCACCTCGGCATATCCGAGCGCGAGCGACAACAGCAGCGTGTTGCGCGCGGGAACGTACGTGACGGGGATGTCTTCCGAGGCCGACTCGGGCACATCGATGTCATCGGTGAGCGCCGAGCCGCCGATCGCCCTTAGATCCACGCGCACGACCCGGTGCGAAGCCGCCCCCAACCCCGTGGCCACGCGCTCGGCCGCTGCCAGTTCGGCAGTATGGCGCTGGCCGTAATCGACCGCCAGCGTGTGGCATTCGAAGCCCTGCTCGACGGCGTCGGCCAGCACCGTGGCGGAATCCAGACCACCGGATAAGAGGACGACCGCTCGGCGGGCAGACTCAACCATTCACCGTTCCCGAATCCGTCGTGATGTGATCCTTTCCGCCCGCCTGCTCTGCCCGGAAGCCGTTCAAACGCGTCTACTTACGCGGGCCTTTCGTATCTGGCGCGCCCGGCAGGATTCGAACCTGCGACCCCCGCCTTCGGAGGGCGGTACTCTATCCAGCTGAGCTACGGGCGCGTGCGGCGGGTATTGTAACCTAACGACCCGTGCGCTGGTCTGCGGCGGAGACTGGGCGAACGAACCGCTCAAGGGCGATAGTGCTTTGACCTCGGCGCGCGAACACCTCAACGACTCGAACGGTTTTCCCCGTCCGCCTGTCCGGCGATCATGTCGGCGATTTCCCCGGCAGGCACCGGCCGCGAGAACAGAAATCCCTGTGCGTAGGTGCAATGGTAGCCGGCCAGCATTTCCAGCTGTTCCTCGGTTTCGACGCCTTCGGCCACGGTCTGCATACCCAGTTCCGCCGCGAGGGTGCAGATCGTGCGGGTAATCGCCTGGTCTTCCGGATCGGAAACGATGTCGCGCACGAAACCGCGATCGATTTTGACGACTGAAATCGGGAAGTTCTTGAGGTAACTCAATGAGGAATAGCCGATACCGAAGTCGTCGACGGCGATTCGCATGCCGATCTCGTCGAGCTTGTGCAGCATGCGCCGGTTGCGCGCCAGGTTCTCGATCAACACCTCTTCGGTAATTTCGAGGTGGAGCTGTTCGGGTTCGACGCGATGCTGGTGCAGTAATACGCTCAACTGTTCGGCGAAGCCGGCCTCGTGGATCTGCGCGCCCGAAACATTGACTGCAAGCCACGGCAGTCGGTCGCTGCGCGACTTCCAGCCGGCCAGGTCCGACAGTGCGCGATCGAGCACAAACTCCCCCAGACGGCCGATGATTCCGGTCTCCTCCGCCACCCGGATGAATTCCTGGGGCGGCACCGCGTAGCCATCGCGATGATCCCAGCGCAGCAGGGCCTCGACGCCGCACATGTTCAGGTCGGCGACGGTGTAGATGGGCTGGTAGACAACCCGGAACTCGCCGTCTTCGAGCGCATGCCGAATATCGCGGCTCAGGTTCAGCCGGTGCTGTGCCTGGGCGAACATTTCGCGCGTAAACACCGCGAACTGGTTGCGCCCGGCATTCTTGGCCTTGAACAGCGCCGTGTCGGCATTCTGAATCAACTCGCTGACCGAACGCCCTGATTCGGGATAGTAGGCAATACCTATGCTGGCCGAAATGAAGAGCCGATGGTCCTCGATGGCAAAACCACCGTCGAGCGCCCGCAGGATGTTTCCGGCCAGCTGCTCGACCTGCTCGCGGTTGTCGCGCCGCGCCACGACCAGGAATTCGTCACCACCGTGCCGACCGACGAAATCGCGGTCGCGCAGCACGCCGGCCAGACGCCGGGGCACCTCGCACAGCAACTGGTCGCCGAGCTGATGACCGAGCGTGTCGTTGATGTCCTTGAACTGGTCAAGATCGAGAAACAGTAGTGCGAGCTGTCCGTCCTCGCTGCCGTGACGTTCGATCAGTTCGGCCAGGTAGACCGTAATACCTGACCGGTTGGGCAGGCCGGTCAGGGCATCGTTGTGCACCAGGAATTCGAGTTCGCGCTCGGCCGTTTCGCGCTCCCCGATTTCTCGCTCGAGGTGGCGATTGGAGCGCGCCAACACGCGGGCCTGGCCGCTTGCACTGAGCCCGAGATAGACCACTGCCGCCAGCAAAAGCGACAGGAGAATTCCGCTGATCAACACCGCCAGCGGCATGTGCGAGCTGAGTTGCGCGCGTGTGGCCGCGCCCAGCGAGAACTCGAACAGGAAACCTTCCTCGTCTTCATCGAGATCAACCCTGAAGCCGGCATCCCAGTCGGTCGTGGTGGAGCGACGCAGGGGGAAGGGATAGACTTCGCGGCCGCGGGCAACCGCGTGCAGATCCAGCGCGTCCCTGAACATCGACGGGATCATGGCATCAATGGCCGACGGGATATCCATGGTCGCTGCCAGATACCCGACATGATCCTTGTCGGTTCCTATCGGGAGAAGAAAACTGATGCCGGGACGGCCGTCCGGCATGTAGGTCGGTCGCGTCACCACCAGCTCGCCGCTCACCTCGGCTCGGGCCAGGGCCGGGCGATAGCCTTCGTCAACCGGGAAGACTTCACCGGGCTCTGCAATCCGCGCTCCACGGCTCTGAAGCCAGAGGATTTCGAGCTCGGGCGAGAGTACCGCCAGCGCGCGATAATAATCGTAGTGGCCGAGATACAAATCGGCGTTGAGCTGCCAGCCACCGCGGTCGTCCAGCCCGTAATGGGCCAGCCGAGCAGTCATGCGCTGCTGCGCATTGATCTGCTCACGCAGGTCGGTGAGCATGTCGGCCTCGATGTAGCTGGCCAGGTTCGATACATATCGCTGCAGCGAGGCTCTCTCGACCGACTCCAGCCCATTGAACAAAAGGATCGTTCCCACCACGCCGGCAACCAGCACCAGTCCGGCAAGCCAGGGTGCCATACGCGAAGGATCGAACGATTCAGGGACGCCGGCTGGATCGCTGGAGATCACCGGCCGGCTCCCGGCGCTTCCGGGCCCGATGCTGGACGCTTGAACGAAGTCATGAAGAAGGGATAAAACGTGTATGCGGCCGCTCGGGCCGGTGAAAACACCAGTATAGCCCAGGGCACGCTAAACTGACGACATGGATACACTCAAGGCGCTCCTGGCCGGGCTGCTGGTCGGCATCATCCTGATCGAAAGCCTTGCTACGGGACTCGCAGTGCTGCTGCCGACCGACCTGCTGTCCGTTTCTTTCGCGGGCGGGCGCATCCCTGCCTGGCCGCTTTTCCCGTTGCCAGCGCTCATCTGGCTGCTGGGCAGTGTGGCTGCCGGTGCCATGGCAACCGCCATGCGCCGGCACGCAGTCGCCGGCATGGTCTGCGGTGCACTTCTCGCCGTCTCGGCTTTTGTGCTGGTCAACCTGACCACGCCCGGCAATCCAATGGCGCTGCTGGCCGCGGCCGTGCCGCTGGCCGGAGCGGCAGCCGGCAGCGCGCTGGCCCGGCGCCTGGATCTCTCCGCAGGCGCAACGGCGCCCTAAGGAACCTCTGAACAACTCTGGTAGATGCCGCTGTATCATCGGCCGGGCAATCGGTATAATTGCCGACTTTGCGGCCCGCATCCCGGGCCATGTCCCGATTTTCTGCAATACGAGGTCTGTCCGGCGTGTCCGAGGAACATGATCGACAATTCATAAAAACCTTCAGCGCGGTTCTGGCCGGGCTGGTTGCCTTCACGGTTGTCATCATCGTGCTGGCACTGATTATTCACCAGCGGGAATTCGACGGCGAACAAAGCGCCGCTCGCCAGGCCGCGGTGGAAGAACGGCTCAAACCCGTGGCAGGCATCTACGCCGGCGAAACCGGGCGGGCTGCCGCGCAAGAAGCGGCGCAGGCGGCCGAGAGTGAGCAAGCCGAGGTGGCCTTCGACGGCTCAACCGACGGCGAAATGATCTATGGCCGGGTCTGTGCTGCCTGTCACGATTCGGGAGCAGCGGGCGCGCCGACGCTCGAGACCAGCACCTGGGGCGATCGTCTCGACAAGGGTCGGGACGAACTGGTGGCCTCAGCCATCAATGGCCTCAATGCCATGCCGCCGCGTGGCGGCCGGTCGGACCTCAGCGACGAACAGGTCGGCGCATCGGTCGACTACATGCTCGACCAACTCGAAGACTGAAGCGCTTCCCGCTCTCGGGCAACCCGCGCCTGAAGCACCGGAAACATCTCCAGAAATGCCTGCTCGATGGCCGCCTGCCGGTCATCGAGCAGACGCGCGCCGTGCGCCAGTGGCCAGGTTCGGCCGTGACGTCGCGCCAACAGCGTGAAGATCTCCTCCAGCATCGAACGTTCCCCGTAGCGCTGCCACAGCCCGCGCCTTTCCGCCCACAGGCTGAAGCGCACCAGGCGTGGCGGCAGGGTCGGTCGGTGCCGGGCCAACAGGTCGTCGATTTCGTCGGCCAACGTCGACAACTGAACATCGCCAAAACGCTGCCAGTGGCGTGTCAGCATGTGGTCGAACAGCACGTCCAGGATCACGCCGCCATAGCGTCGCCAGGGCGGCTCCAGGGTTTCGAGCACGGCGGTCACGGCCGGGTGGGCATCACTGAGTGTGTCGATGCGACGATGCAGGATCACTCCGGCCGCCCAGTCTGGCGGCAGTTCGTTCAGGGCGGCACGACCCTTGATGTGGTCGCCCAGAAAGGCGCCCAGACGCAAGCCCTCGTCGGTGCCGGCCAGGACCACGTGAGCCAGATGATTCATGCCATTGGGGAGCCTGCAGCGCGCTGGGCGGGTGAGTTATGATGATGCCCCCGCCGACCCGGCGCTGGCAACCGCGAAGGATCACCGATGGAGACCGACCCGGCCAAGTTCCCGAGCGATGCGTGCGAGTTCTTCCTGACCGGCCCGGCCGGTCGGATCGAGTGCCTGGCCGACGTGCCGGAAGCCGGCAAGGAACGTCCGGCCACGGCTGTGCTGTGCCATCCGCATCCCCAGCATAGCGGCACGATGCGCAACAAGGTCGTGACCATCATGGAGCGCAGTTTGCGCGAACTCGGACTGCGCACGGTGCGCTTCAACTTTCGCGGCGTGAATGAAAGCGAGGGCGAGTTCGACGATGGCGAGGGTGAAACCGAGGACCTGCTGGCCGTGGTCGAGTGGGTCCGCAAGGTTCGTCCGGACGACGATCTGTGGCTGGGCGGCTTTTCCTTCGGTTCCTACATTGCACTCAAGGCCGCCCAGGATCTGCCGGTGCGACAGCTGATCTCGATTGCACCACCGGTCGAGCGCTACGGCTTTGCCGACCTGCAGCCGCCCAACTGCCCGTGGCTGGTCGTGCAGGGAGACGAGGACGAGGTGGTCTCACCCGAGGCGGTCTTCGATTGGGCTGAAAAACTAGGTCAGGATGCAGACCTGGTGACCATGGAAGGCACCGGGCATTTCTTCCATCGCCGGCTGATGGATCTGCGCGGGTTGATCAAGAATCACGTCCAACCCAACCTGCCCTGAGCGTTACAAGCATGGCCGACCCGGGGCCGCAGGCACGCTATCAGGCGCTGATCGACGACGACCGCATCGAACCCGATGCCGCCCAGCGCCGCATCATCGAGACCCTGCAACAGCGCTTCGACGCCCTGCAGCAACGGCAGCCGGGTTGGCTCGACCGCTGGCGTCGCCGCTATCCGGCCGTGAAAGGGCTCTACATCCATGGCCGGGTCGGACGCGGCAAGACGCTGCTGATGGATACCTTCGCCGAAAGTCTCGACGCCGGGGGTGTCGCCGTCTGGCGTATTCATTTCCATCGCTTCATGGACCGGGTGCACGACGAACTCAAGGCGCGCGGCAGCGCTCGTGATCCGCTGCCGGCCATCGCCCGCGACGTGGCCGGTCGCTGCCGCGTCCTGTGCTTCGACGAGTTCCACGTCAGCGACATCGGTGATGCCATGCTCCTCGGCGGCCTGCTCCAGCCGCTGTTGGCCCGCGGCCTGACCCTGATCGCCACCAGCAACACCGCACCGGCAGATCTCTACGCCGACGGCCTGCAGCGCGAACGCTTCGTGCCGGCGATCGAGGCGATCGAAAACAACTGCGAAGTGGTCGAACTGACGGCCGAGACCGACTATCGCTTGCGCGAACTCAGCCGCCATCGCATTTATTACCATCCCATCGACGAGGCGACGCGCGAGGAACTGGAGACAGAATTCCGGTCGCTGACCCGCGGCGCGCCAAACGACAACCGCCCCCTGGAAGTTCGAGGTCGCCAGCTCCAGCCGTTGAAACGAGCGGCTTCGGTCGCCTGGTTCGACTTCGACACGCTGTGCCGCGGCCACCGCGCCAGCGGCGATTACATCGAGCTGGCCCGGCACTTCTCCACGCTTTTCGTCAGCGAGGTCCCGGTGCTGGAAGAGCAGGACAACGACGCGGCGCGCCGCTTCATCCACCTGGTCGACGAGTGCTACGACCGCGCCGTCAAACTGGTGATTTCGGCCGAGTCAGCCCCCGAATCACTCTACCGCGGCAAACGCCTGGCCGCGCCGTTCGAGCGCACCGTCTCGCGCTTGATCGAAATGCAGAGCCACGATTACCTGGGACGCGAACACCGACCTTAGGGTTCGCTGGTTCGCTGGTTCGCTGGTTCGGCAACGGCTAGCATCATTGCCGAACCAGCGAACCAGCGAACCAGCGAACTAGCCAACCCTTAAACCTCGATCAAGGTCTCGATGACATGCTGCACATAGGTGTCGAAATCGGACTCATCCCTGTCCGGCACCAGCCCCTGGGCCTGGAGCTGCAAGTAGCCGACATAGGATGAGTACATCAGGTTGGCTCGATGCCGCGCCTTGATCGCGTCCAGGCCCAGCTCCTCGAGCGCGCTGGCGAGGTACTTCAGCCGCCGCTCGGTCACACGTCGCAGCACCGGGCCGATGCGCGGATCGTCTGGACTGGCGCACAGAGCGACATATATGCGGTGGGTGAGCGTCTGGCGGCTGGTACGCCAGACGAAGTCGGTCAGGCGTTCGGTCGGCTCGGTAGCAGCATGCAGCGAAAGCTTGAGGTGCTGGCTGTCCTGCTGCTCCCAGCGCTCGAGCGCGCGCGCCAAAAGCTCATCGCGCCCGGGAAAATGCCAGTAGAAACTGCCCTTGGTGATGCCCAGGCGCCGCGCCAGCGGCTCGACGCGAAGTGCCGCAATGCCCTTTTCGGCAATCAGCGCCAGCGCCGCCTGCTCCCAGTCGGCCGGAGTCAACGAGGTCTTCTCGCTGCTACTGTTACTTTCGGTACTTGATTTGGCCATGATGATCCGCGATGGTACTCCAATGGGGGTATGGCGAGATCGAAGCGCACTTGTGCCGGCGCCTCATCGAACCAATATGAAACGTGATTGACTAACTAACAGGGTAATCCCATACTCTGCCGTATGGAAGCTGTACGCAAACTCAATGACGATATCCGCCGGCGCCAGATCTGGACCGATGACGGCATCCGCCTGAGCCTTCGCTATTATGGCGACGATCGGGCGCCGTGTGTGCTGATGGCCCATGGCTTTGGCCAAACCCAGTACGCTTGGGAGGAAACCGGCCGGCGCCTGGCGGCAGCCGGCTGGCAGGCGGTCAGTTACGACGCCCGCGGACATGGCGAAAGCGATCGCGCACCCAGCGGCGAATACGACTTCGAGCAGTTCATCGAGGATTTCCGACGCGTCTGCGCGTCCCTGCCCAACCACCCGGCGGTGATCGGTGCGTCCATGGGCGGCCTGACCGCACTGCTGGCGCATTCGGAAAAACCCAAGGTCGAGCTGGCCTCACTGGTGCTGGTCGATATCGCGCCGCGCTGGGACGACAGCGGCGTGGAGGCCATGCTGGCTTTCATGCGACAGAATCCCAAGGGCTTTGAAACGCTCGAGGAGGCCATCGAGGCGGTGCGCGGGTTTCTCCCACATCGCCGCCACAACGGCTCGAGCGACGGCCTGACCCGCAACCTGCGCCAGGGTGGCGATGGCCGCTGGTACTGGCACTGGGACCCGGCCATGCTGGCCCTGGCCGAGAAAAGCAGCAATCTCCAGTCGCGCCTGAAGTCGGCTTCGCGCCGGCTCAAGATTCCGACCCTGCTGGTCGCCGGCAGCCACAGTGAGATGATCGGCCAGGAGCACATCGAGGAATTCCTCAAACTGGCGCCGCACGCTGAACAGGCCACCGTGGAAGACGCCACCCACATGGTGGCCGGTGACCGCAATGACCATTTCATGGGCGCCGTCACACCGTTTCTGAAACGGCAGGCCGCGCAAGGAGCCACCTGATCATGACCCTTATCCTGTTTTTGCTGGCCCTGCTCGTCGCCGGGCTGGCCTGCGCCTATTTGCGGGCTTCGGCCGCGATCTGGACGGGCGTGACCGGTGCCGTCGGGCTCGGCTTCACCATCGCCGGCGAACCGGGCTGGATCAGCCTGACCCTGTTCTGGCTGCTCTTCCTGCCGGTCGCCGCGGTAATCAACAACCGCAGCTGGCGGCGAGAGTTCATTACGCGGCGCGTGCTGGAAAGCTTCCAGGGCATGGTGCCCAAGATTTCGGAGACCGAACAGGTCGCGCTCGATGCCGGCACGGTCGGCTTCGAGGGCGAGATCTTCGGCGGCAATCCGCGCTGGAGCCGCTTCATCAAGAAACCGCTGCACGAGCTCAGCACCGAGGAACAGGCCTTTATCGACGGGCCGGTCGAGGAGTTGTGCGGCATGATCGACGAGTGGGAGTTCACCCACTACCGCGCCGGAACCTCCGACGAAGTCTGGGAACACCTGAAGAAAAACAAATACTTCGGCATGATCATTCCGAAGGAGTACGGCGGCCTGGGCTTTTCGGCGGTGGCGCACCGCGCCGTGCTCGAGAAGGTCGGCGGCCTGAGCTCCACGGTCGGATCGATCGTGGCGGTGCCCAACTCGCTCGGCCCGGCCGAGCTGCTGCTCCACTATGGCACCGACGAACAGAAGGACCGCTACCTGCCCCGCCTGGCCTCGGGCGATGAAATCCCCTGCTTCGGCCTGACCAGCACCGTGGCCGGGTCCGACGCGACCTCCATCGTCGACCACGGCATCATCTGCAAGGGCAAGTTCAAGGGCAAGGAAACCCTGGGCATCAAGCTAAACTTCGAAAAGCGCTACATCACGCTGGCGCCGGTCGCCACCGTTGTCGGGCTGGCCTTCCGGCTCTACGATCCGGACGGCCTGATCGGCGACACCAAGGACATCGGCATTTCCGTCGCCCTGCTGCCGGCCGATACGCCGGGCATGGACATCGGTCGGCGCCACTTTCCGCTCAATAACCCGTTTCCGAACGGGCCGATCCGGGGCAAGGATGTGTTCGTGCCGCTGGATTACCTGCTCGGCGGTACCGACTACGCCGGCCAGGGCTGGCGCATGCTGGTCGAATCGCTGTCCGTGGGCCGTGCCATTTCGCTGCCCTCGTCGACCACCGGCGGCGCCAAGGCGGCGACCATGGTCACCGGGGCCTATGCCCGCATTCGCAAACAGTTCGGCCTGCCCATCGGCCGCTTCGAAGGCGTGGAAGAAGCCTTGGCGCGCATGGCCGGTTACACCTACGCCATCAGTGCACTGAGCCGCCAGACAGCTTCTGCCGTGGACGACGGCGAGCGCCCGGCCGTGCCCGGCGCGATCGCCAAGTACCACTCCACGGAGATGAGCCGCGAAGTCCTGCGCGACGCCATGGACATCCACGGCGGCAAGGGCATCATTCTCGGGCCGAAGAATTACCTCGGCCGCGCCTGGGAAGGCGCGCCGATCTGGATCACCGTCGAGGGCGCCAACATCATGACGCGCTCGCTGATGATCTTCGGCCAGGGCGCGATTCGCTGTCACCCCTACGTGCTCAAGGAACTCGAGGCGCTCCAGATCGACGACGAGGAAGAACGCCTGGTCGAATTCGACAAGCTGCTGTTTGCCCACATCGGCCACTCCATCTCCAGCGCCACGCGCTCTTTCGTGCTGGGCCTGAGTTTCGCGAAATTCGCGGCGGTGCCGGGCGACCGGCGCACGCGCAAGTACTATCGCAAGCTCAGCCGCTACTGCGCCGCGTTCGCCTACCTGGCCGACGTGGCCATGCTCACCTACGGCGGCAAGCTGAAGATGAAGGAGAAGATCTCCGGTCGTCTCGGCGACGCCCTGAGCCAGCTCTACATCTGCTCGGCGATGCTGCGCCGTTTCGAACATGAAGCGAGGCCGGCGGCCGATCAGCCGATCATGGCCTGGGCCTTCCACGATGCGATCTACAAGATCCAGCGTGCCTTCAGCGGGGTGATCGACAACTATCCCATCGGCTGGATGCGTCCGCTGCTGCGCCTGGTGGTCTTCCCGCTCGGACAGAGGGAAAGCGCCCCCAACGATCGGCTCGGCCACAAGGTCGCCTCCCTGCTGCTCTCGCCCTCGGATACCCGCGATCGCCTCACGCGCGGGTGCTACAAGACTGCTCGTGAAGGCTACTGGCCGGGCATCATGGAAGAACTGCTGCCCGACGTGATCGCTGCCGAGCCGGTCGAACGCAAGCTGATCAAGGCGGAGCGTGCCGGCCAGATCGCCGGCTATACCTTCGAGGAACGTGTCGAACAGGCGCGCAAGAAAGACATCCTGACTGCCAAGGAGGTCGAGCTGCTGCTCGACGTGCGCCGCCGCAGCATGGAAGTCATCGCCACCGACGATTTCGATCTCGCCGAATTGCAGGCCGGATTGACCGAGACGGGGGACGCGATTCGCGGCGCCCGTGAGTCCAGGGCGGCCTGACACTGTAGGGCGCTTGTACGCTATACTGCTTCGCGCCGGTCGGCACCGCCCTCCGGCGCTTTTGTTTGAACAATCGGTAACAGGTGATTCGGGAAACCGGTGCAAGTCCGGTACTGCCCCCGCAACTGTAACCGGCATCGACAGCACGTCGATGCGGCTGGATGAAACCACTCCGGAGCAATCCGGGGGAAGGTCCAGCCCGGCAAGCCTTGCGGCCTGCCGCCGGAAGTCAGGAGACCGGCCTGTTGCCCAATTCGACCGGGGTTGCGGCGGGCAACCGGAGAAGCGTCGGCTGAACGTCTCACGGGCCGTTCCCGACTGTTCCCTGTGCTCCCCCAACCCCCGCAACGCGCGGGTGAGCGCAAGGAGCATCAATGAACTTTCGTTACCTGACCGGGCTGGCTGCCGCCGGCCTCATCTCCGTTTCAACCATCGTCTCCGCCGATTCCTGGGACGGCGAACCCATCGTGGTGACCGCCAGCCGAAGCCCTGCCGCCACGGGCGATTCTCTGACGCGCAGTAGCGTGATCGATCGCGACGCGATTGAAGCCAGCCAGGCCGGCGACCTGCTGGAACTGCTCAGGCTCGAAGCCGGTATTGACGTCGCGCGGGGCGGCGGCCCGGGCAGCCAGACCGCCGTGTTCATGCGCGGCAGTAACTCCAATCACGTCCTGGTGCTGATCGACGGCGTGCGCGTATCGGCCGCCGGCACCGGTGCCTTTGCCTGGGAGAACCTCGACCCGGCCATCATCGAGCGCGTCGAGATCGTGCGTGGGCCGCGCGCGGCGCGCTATGGCTCGGATGCCATCGGCGGCGTTATCCAGATTTTCACGCGTCGCCCGGACGGGGCGCAATTCCGGGTCGGCTACGGCCGCTACGACGACCGGCGTGCCTCGGCCGGCTGGGGGACGCGAAATTTCGGACTGAGCGTCGCCATGCGTCGCTTCGACGGCTTCTCGGCCCAGAATGAAAACGGCTTTGCCTTCGACCCCGACGATGACGGCTTCGACAACGACAGTCTGGCCCTGGGCGGTGAACTCGGCCTGGCCGGTGGCACCTGGTCCTGGAATGCCCGCGCCAGCGACGGCCAGGTCGAATTCGACCAGGGCGTTTCGGACATGCGCAACTATTCCGCCCGCACCGAGTACCGCAGCGCCCTGTCCGGCCCCTGGCAGTGGCAAGCCTCGATCGGGCTGCATCGCGACCGCCTGGA
This sequence comes from Wenzhouxiangella sp. XN201, assembly GCF_011008905.1. NCBI lineage: Bacteria > Pseudomonadati > Pseudomonadota > Gammaproteobacteria > Chromatiales > Wenzhouxiangellaceae > Wenzhouxiangella > Wenzhouxiangella sp. XN201. The sequence continues at coordinate 272,648 of NZ_JAAIVI010000017.1, read as the reverse complement.
GACCGAGACGGCTTTCTCCGATTCAGAGACCGTCACCCGCCGCCTGCAGACCGGCATCCAGGCTGAACGGGCACTGGGAAATAACCAGCTCTGGCTGCTGGGTGTGGATGCCTGGCGTGAATCGGGCTACAGCGCGGACAGCTGGTCGGGCGACCGTTACAACATCGGTGCCTGGACCGGCCTGGAAGGTCGCCACAATTCATTCGACTGGGAAATGAGCCTGCGCGTCGACGAGGACGAGTTGTTCGGATCGGCCACCACCGGCAGCCTGGCCGGCGGCTGGCGGCCGAGTGAGGACTGGCGGCTGTTCGCCCGTTTCGGCCGCGCCTTTCGCGCGCCGAACTTCAACCAGCTCTACTCGCCGGGCTTCGGCGGCCTGTTCGCCGGCAACCCGGACCTCGATCCGGAAACCGCGCAATCCGGAGAACTGGGACTGGACTGGACGCCCACGGACCGCCAGCAATTCGACCTGAGCCTGTTCGAGCAGCGCATCGACGACCTGATCGACTTTTCCGGACCGGATTTCCAGGCCATCAACATCAATCGTGCGCGCATTCGCGGCGCCGAACTCGTTCACCGCTTCAACGCGGGTCAGTGGCACAGTCAGACGAGCCTGACGTGGCAGGATCCGGAGAACCGCGACAGCGGCGACCGGCTGCTGCGCCGTCCGGAAGAAAAGGCCCACACCACCCTCGACTACCGTTTCGACAACGGCGGCTGGGCTGGTCTCGAGGTCAGCTACACCGGCGAGCGCGCCGACGTCGGCGGCGTCGAACTGGAAGACTTCACTCTGGTCAACCTGCGCGCCGGATGGCCGCTGGGTACAGGCTTCCGGATCGAAGGCCGGATCGACAACCTCACCGATCGCGACTACGAACCCCTGGCCGGCTTCAATGCCCCCGGCCGAAGCTTGTTCGTCGCCCTCAGCTGGCAGGACTAATCGGCCTGCGTTTGGGCTGAACGCGAAGCGGGTCCTGCGGCGCGCTCATACGAAACCTGCGGTTTCGAAATCGCTCGCCACAGGACCCGCTTCGCTACTGTGGGTTCCTGCCGGTTTCAGAACATCCCGGTTTCGAGGCGCGCTTCCTCGCTCATCATGTGCTGGTTCCACGGCGGGTCGAAGACCAGGCGGACGTCGACCTTGTCGATGGTGGGAATGCGGGCGATGCGATCCTCGACGTCGGCGACCAGGATGTCGCCCATGCCACAGCCGGGGGCGGTCAGCGTCATGTCGATCGCCACATGCCGGGTCTCGTCATCGACTTTGGTGATATCGCACTCGTAGATGAGCCCAAGATCGAGAACGTTGATCGGAATTTCGGGGTCGTACACGGTCTTGAGCTGGCTCATGACCAGTTCCTCGACGTCCTCGTCGGTGGCGTTCTCGGGCAATCGGGGCGCCGGCGGCGGCTCCTTGCCGATGGCATCGGCCTCGTCGCCGGCCAGTCGGAACAGGCGACCGTCGACATAAATGGTGAAACTGCCGCCCATCTGCTGGGTGATATAGCCCACGGTGCCGGCCGGCAGCTCGACCGGCGCGCCCTCGGGCACCATCACCACCTCGCAGTCGCGTTCGAATTTCACCGGTGTGTAGGAGTTGCCGAACATGGACCACCCGAAACAGGATTGATTTGGTCCCTATTATATCCGGCTGGGAGAGCGATGATTCAACGGGGCTGAAGTTCGCGCAGCAAAAATCTTTAAAACGCAAAGCAGCGAAGCAGCAAAGGGCGCAAAGAATGAAAATCCAAAATCTTGAAAATCCAATTTAATTGCAAAAGAATTTTCTATTTAATGGTTGTCTTCGCGATCTTCGCTGCTTAGCTGCTTTGCGTTTTAAAGGTTTTAAAGGCCGAAACTCCCAACCCTACTAGTCCCCCAGCCCCAGGGCCCGTTCGGCCGCCTGTCGCGTCATTGGGTGGTAGCCGGGGCGGGCGCGCTCGTAAACTTCGATGGCCCAGTCCCGTCCCCAGTCAGTGTCGGCCAGGGCGCCGTAGAGCGGACGCGTGAACTTGTTGCGCCCGACTTCCAGCAAGAACGCCTCAAGTCGCTCGATACCCGGCTCGTAGCGCGCCTCGATCGAGCGCATCAGCCACTGGTAGAGGATTTCGTAGTTGTCCGAGTCGGTCAGTGAGAAGGCGGCATCCAGCGCCGTCATGCGCTCGCCGTCGAGTTCGTCCTCGAGCCCAATCAGGAAGTGCAGCCACTGGTAGACCGACCACTGATCGGCCGGCAGCTCGTCGAGCGCCGCGTTGCCCGCCAGCCAGCGCTGGCGCCAGTCGTCGACGCGCTCGAAGGCATCCGACTCGGGCGCGACAGCATATTCGGGGAGGCCTGGCTGATAGAGCCACTGGTCGACTTCGTCCATGCTCAGGGCATCGGTGTGTTTCGAGACCAGGTTGTTCTCGAGGTAGGCGCGGAAGGTCTGTGTCGAAATCGACTCAAAGGCGAAATGGTCGAAGTAGGCGCGCAGGAATTCATCGATGGCCGCGCGCCCGACGCGGTGCTCGATCCAGTCGAGGAAAAAGCGGCCCTTGGCGTAGGGCACGCCGATGAAGGCGTCATCGGGATCGCGCTCGTCGACGTCGAGCACGAGACTGGCCATGCCGTCCTCGGTCGACTCCAGTTCCTCGACCAGTCCCTCCCATTCCAGCACGGCGAGCTGGCGCTCGACTTCCTCGCCGTAGAGCGCTTCCATGATGCGCGACTCGAAATAGACCGTAAAACCCTCGTTGAGCCACAAGTCACGCCAGGCGGCATTGGTCACGAGATTGCCCGACCAGGAATGCGCCAGTTCGTGTGCCACGAGGGCCAGCAGGCTGCCGTCGCCGGCAATGATGGTCGGCGTGACGAAGCTCAGGCGCGGGTTCTCCATGCCGCCGAAGGGAAAGCTCGGTGGCAGCACCAGCAGGTCGTAACGGCCCCAGCGGTACTCGCCGTAGAGATCGACGCCAATGTCGATCATTTCCTCGAGTACGTCGAATTCCTCGGCCGCGGCCTCGATCCACTCGGGTTCGGCGTAGACCCCCGAACGCTCGCCGGTCTCGGCGAATTCCAGGTCACCGATGGCAATCGCCATCAGATAGGACGGCACCGGCTGGGGCATGTGAAAGCGGTATTCGCCGGAGTCGTTGCGCTCGAAGGGATTGCCGGCCGCCCCCATGACGGCCATGAGATGCTCAGGCACGCGAACGGTGGCATCGAAGGTGTAGCGCACCGCCGGTGTGTCCTGCAGCGGCACCCAGGTGCGCGCGTAGTGAGGCTGGCTCTGCGAGAACATGAAAGACTCGCCCGAGGAAGTCTGTTCGCCATCGAGCCACTGCAGCCCGAAGGCTTCGGGCGAGCTGGCGAAGTCAATGCGGACCGCTTCGACCCCTTCCGGCAGAAGGATGACGAGCGGCCGGCCCAGCGAGCCTTTCTCTTCACCCACACTCCAGGAAAGCGGACGATGATTGCCGTCCGACTCGGGCGCGGTAACGTCTCGAATATCCAGCCCGCGGGTATCGAGCACCAAGCGGGGATGATCGGGATCGACGCGCTCGAGATCGAGCCTGACGTAACCGGACAGCACATGCGCGTCCATGTCGGCATCCAGATCCAACCGCAGGTGTTCGACGCGCACCTTCTCGTACTCGGCAAAGCTGTGCGGGTCGGTCCCGGTCCGGACCTGCCATTCCTCAGCGGGCGCGAGTGATTCACTCGATTCTTTACCCTGACACGCCGCAAGCAGCAGTATGCAAATTGCGGCCAGCAGCCATTCATTCATTCGTCCAGTCATTTCTATTTCCTTGGTCTCTGGCGCAAAGCCTAAAGATTCCAGCGGGACGCTAAATCAGCCTTCCGTGAATTCCGTGTCTTCCGTGGTTAACTTTCCGGGCAGGCATGACGCGCACTAGAGTGCGTCATCGCCCTCTTCGCCGGTACGGATGCGCACGGCCCGCTCGACGTCGGTGACGAAGATCTTGCCGTCGCCGATGCGCCCGGACGAAGCGGTCTCGACGATGGTCTCGACGACTCTCTCCGCATCGTCGTCGGGCACGGCGATCTCGAGCTTGAGCTTGGGCAGGAAGTCGACGACATACTCGGCCCCCCGGTAGAGCTCCGTGTGCCCCTTCTGGCGCCCAAAACCCTTGACCTCGCTGACGGTCATGCCGGTCACGCCGACCTCGCCGAGTGCATCGCGCACATCGTCGAGCTTGAATGGTTTGATGATGGCGGTAATCAGTTTCATGACTCTCTCACGTGAAATTTAAAACCGCAGATGAACGCAGATTAACGCAGATTGGGGACTGAAGGGCACTGTCGAGGTACCACGAAGGCCACGGGCGCCAAATCCCGGCGACTCGACAGCCACGCACCGCAACGATGCAAACGCAAATCTGCGTCCATCTGCGTTAATCTGCGGTTTGAATCGTTTCTGAAAAAACTCATGCGCCCCGACTTCCAGACCCTCGACGAAATCACCCGCAAACTGGCCGCGGCCGTACCGCGCGAGCTTCGCACCGCCCGCGCCGAACTGGAAGAGCAGTTCCGCGCCGTACTCGAATCCGCCTTCGACCGCATGGATCTGGTCACGCGAGAGGAATTCGAGATTCAGAAGAAGGTGCTTCTTCGAACGCGGGAGAAACTCGAGGCGCTCGAGCAAAAGCTTGACCAGCAGTCTGGCTGAATTCTTCAAGCCGGCATGGCGTGGTGACGCCGCCTGCCGCGGTGCGGGCTTCGACACGTCAACTTCTGTTCCGCCCGCCCGCTTCGCGGGCTGATGGCGGGTAACTTTTTTCCCGCGCGAAAAAAGTAACCAAAAAACGCGCTTAAAAGCAGGCGGTTACGCCTCTAAAATCTTGCCGCGGAGTGGCTTCACGGACTGTGACTGGGGCTTTGCTTGGGCCCGGCTGCCGAACATGCTGACTTGCGGTAACGCCTGCCGCGGCCCGCATCTGGCACTACGACTTCGAATGGCGCACCACCCCCGACCGCTGTCCCACCCTTAGTCGAAGCCAACCCCGATCGAGGTCGTGCTGTCTGGGTGCGGGCTACGAAAAGGCTTTATCGAAAACGCCATGTTTCACGACCGAGTCATCGCGAAGCCAAAAGCCGTATCTCCGTTAAGCCCTGAAGCCCTCTGGTCTTGCGGACCAACCGCGTCTTCTAAGAGCGTTTTTGGTGACTTTTGTCGCGACTGACAAAAGTTACTCGCCCAAAGAGCTTGCGAAGCAAGCCGGGCGAAACAGAAGTTGACTTGTCGAGGCCCGCGCCGCGACCAGCGGCATCAACCAATCTAACGCCCAAATAACCACTCAAAAACCGCCATCCTGGCGAAAACCCCCATCTTCACCTGCTCGAGAATCAACGAGCGTTCGCCGTCGGCCACGGCGGCGTCAATCTCCATACCGCGATTGATCGGCCCCGGGTGCATCACCCGGCAGTCCGGGGCAGCCTGCTCCAGGTCGGCCTCCTTCAAACCCCAGTCGGCAGAATAAGACTCGCGATCGGGCCAGCCGGCGCGGTCCATGCGCTCGTGCTGGACGCGCAGCATCATCACCACGTCGGCGCCGCGAACGGCGTCGGCGAGATTGTCATGCAGGCTGGCAGTCGGCACCGGGGCACGCTCGGGCAGCAGTTCCGGCGGACCGGCCAGGCGAACCTCTGGCACTCCCAGGCGCTGCCACAGGCGCAGCCCGGATGCGGCCACCCGGGAGTGGCGGATATCGCCGACGATGGCCAGCTTCAGCTGGGCGAAGTCGATGCCGCGAGCCCGCAGCGTGGCCGCGTCCAGCAGCGCCTGGCTGGGATGCGCATGCGTGCCGTCGCCGGCATTGACCAGGTGCACACCCTTAACCGCCTTTGCCAACCGGCTGATCCGATGACTTTCGGGATGCCGCAACACGACGGCGTCGACCCCCATGGCTGTCAGCGTGGCCACCGTATCTTCCAGCGACTCGCCCTTGGTGGCCGAGGAGTGTTCAAGCTCGATGTTGACCACCCGCAGGCCCAGGCGGCCGGCAGCCAGCTCGAAGGACACGCGGGTGCGGGTGCTGGGCTCGTAGAACAGGTTGGCGACAGTCGCTCGCACCTGCATGGCCTCACCCCCTGCAGCCAGGGCGCAGGCCCGATTGAGAATGTGCTCGATGTCGTTGTCGCTCAAGCGGTCGATATCGAGCAGATGTCGGTCCGTCATGGATGTTCCCCCATCCAGGATTCCAGGATCAGGCTGGCGGCCACGCTGTCGAGTCGCTCGGCATCGCGGCGCTTGGCGCGCCCCTGCTGGCGGCGGCTGGCGTGGTGCTCGGCGGCGGCATGCGAAGTCAGACGCTCGTCGTGAAAACGAATGTCGATTGCGTCATGTCGTTTGGCCAACCGGGAGGCGAAATCCCGCACGCGCCGGCTCATGTCGGACTCATCACCGTCGCCGCCCAGCGGAAGGCCGATGACCAGCAGCGCCGGACGCCACTGCGATAGCACGTCATCGAGCTGCTCCATCAGGCTGTCGGTGTCGCGATAGCGGATCGGTTCGAGCGGACGGGCCGATCCGGTCAGATGGTGGCCAACCGCCAGTCCCACGGTGCGCAGTCCAAAATCGATTCCCAGCAGCGTACCCGCCGGCTCAGGCATGCCCGCCGGCCGGCTGCAGGCTGGACACGTCAATGCCCAGGCGGGCGACAGCCCGCTCCCAGCGCTCATCGACCGGCAGATCGAAGATGATGTCGGCGCTGGCCATCACGCTCAGCCAGGCATTTTCGCGCATCTCGTTTTCGAGCTGCCCGGACTCCCAACCGGAGTAACCGAGTGCGACCAGGAACTTTTCCGGGCCTTCGCCCGCGGCAATCGCCTCGAGCACGTCGCGCGAGGTGGTCACGCAGATGCCGTCACCCACCTCGACGGTGGCTTCCCAGCTACGATCGCGGCTGTGCAGGACAAAGCCGCGCTCGGGGTGAACCGGACCGCCGGTGTACACCGGCATGCCGCCCAGCTCGGGGTCATCACACTCGATGCTGAGCTGCTCAAGCACGTCCTCGAGCACGTACTCCGATTGCCGGTTGACGGTAATCCCCAGCGCGCCTTCTTCGTTGTGCTGGCACAGCAGGGTCACTCCGCGCATGAAGTTTGGGTCTTCCATGCCCGGCATGGCGATCAGGAATTGCTGCTCAAGATAACTCACGATTACATTCTATACGGGGTGGACACCTAGGCAATATGGGGGGCAGGGATCCCCTGATCAATGTTCCCTGTGCGCCATCATCCACCCTGCAGCACGCCGGAACTCGAGAACTGCCAGGTGCGGGTGATGGTCAACACGTCGACCTCGCGCCGGATCTCCTCGGGCAGTGGCGCGAACGGCGACGACAGCCGCACGATCCGCACGGCCGCTTCATCAAGCACATCGTGGCCCGACGAGCGCAGCACCCGGATGCGACCGACACTGCCGTCTTCGAACACGTCGACGCTGAGCACCAGGGAGCCGGCGAGGTTACGCCGGCGTGCCCGTTCGGGATAGTTGAGATTGCCGACGCGCTCGACCTTTCCGACCCAGGAGCGCATATAGCCGGCATAGAGATGTTCGCGCGTGTTGGCCGAGATGAACTTGCGCCGGGGGCGCTGGGCAAAATCGGCCGAATCGCTGATCCGTTCGTGCGACACCCGGGCCGTTGCCCTGGCCTGCTCCATCAATTCGCTGGTGGAAATTTCCACCGCGGGGTCATCCTCGCTGGCTTCGGCCACGGGTTCGGGCTGTTGGCTGTCTTCGACCTGCACCGTTTCGGGGCTGGATTCGGGCTCATCCTGCGCAGCGTCGGTCTGCTCGCGTTCGATCTCGCCATCAGCCGGATCCGTGCTGGGCGTCATCGGCTCGGCCGGCCGCTCGGCCTCCTCGGTAGTTCCGGTACCGCGCTGATTGGCCTGGGCCAGGAAATCCGCTTCCTCGGGCGCCTCCTCGGTGGCCCATTCGACCAGCACGACATCGAGACTGCTGGGGACATCGTCCGGGCGCTCGCCCAGAAACTCGAAATGCACCAGGCCGATGATGGCCGCGTGCAGGCCGACAGCCACCGCCGCGGCGATGGCCAGGGAATCACTACCGCGTGGTTTCGCGGACATGGCAGTCATGGGTCGATAGCATCGAACAGTTCACCACTGATGTTGATGCCGAACTGTGCATCCAGTTCCCGCACGCAGGTCGGCGAGGTGACGTTGACTTCGGTGAGACGGTCGCCGATCACGTCCAGGCCGGCAAATTCGATGCCGTGCTCGAGCAGTACCGGGCCGACGGTTGCGGCGATGCGGCGGTCGGCCTCGCCCAGCGGCTGGCCTTCGCCGCGACCGCCACGCGCCAGGTTGCCCCGGAAGTCTTCCTGCCCGGGTATGCGGGCCAACAGATACTCGATCGGCTTCCCGTGCACCAGCAGTATGCGCTTGTCGCCCTGGTCGATGGCCGGCAGGTACTCCTGGGCCATGGCCAGGCGTTGCCCGCTGTCGGTCAGGGTCTCGATGATCACGTTGAGATTGCGGTCCCCGTCTTCGCTCAGGAACACGCTTTTCCCGCCCATGCCGTCGAGCGGCTTGAGCACCGCCCGGCCGGCACGGCCGACGAAATCGCGCAAGGATGCCGCATCGGCGCTGACCAGGGTGTCGGGGATCAGATCGGGAAAATGGGCAATGGCCAGCTTTTCGTTGAAATCGCGCAGCGCTTGCGGTCGGTTAACCACCTTCGCCCCGGCCGTCTCGGCGCGCTCCAGCAGGTACGTGGCCATCAGGTAGTTGGTATCGACCGGCGGGTCGGAACGCATCAGAACCAGGTCATCCTCCCCCAGCGGCCGCGTGATCGGTGCGCCGAGTTCGAACCAGTCCGACGGATCGTCGCGTACTGTCACCGGGCGCATCCGGGCGTGCACCACGGCCCCGTCCAGAAACAGATCGGTGTCGCCCAGGTACCACAGGCGATAGCCACGGCGCTGCCCCTCGAGAAGCATGGCAAACGAGGTGTCCTTGACGATGTTGATGGCCGAAATGTCGTCCATGACGACCACGAGGTTGTTGCGCATGCGAGCTCCGTTGAGTCAGACTGACCGCGGTCAGGTTGGGTCCGGTGGCCGGGTATCCGGAAAAACTCCCGTAAACCCATGGACTTCTGTGACACAATTCTACTGGATTGGTAAATCGGTCAGAGTTAGACTAACCTAGGCCGCTATGGTCTGTAATCACTGATATCAGCAGCTTCGGGTGGACGATGAGCGACGAACAGAACACGGAAACAGGGGGAAACGGGTCGAACGATCTGGAAGGGCTGAAAGTCCTCCTGATCGACGACAGCCGCACGATCCGTCGTTCCGCGGAAACGATGCTCAGCCGCGAGGGCTGCGAAGTAATCACGGCCAATGACGGTTTCGAGGCCCTGGCGCTGATTCACAAGCACGAGCCGGACCTGATTTTCGTCGATATCATGATGCCGCGTCTGGACGGCTACCAGACCTGCGCCATCATCAAGAACAACGCGCGCTTCAGGGACGTTCCCGTAGTCATGCTGACCAGCAAGGACGGATTGTTCGACAAGGCGCGGGGCCGCATCGTCGGCTCCGACCATTACCTGACCAAACCGTTTACCCGGGATGAGCTGCTCAGCACCGTCAGGGATCAGCTTGATCGCCACGAGGCTGCCTGAGCCTGGCCGTGCAAGGAAATTCGAGAGGGACGATGCAAGGGGACCAGCAACTTTCAACCGCAGCCGAATCAGGGCGCCTGTCGCTTTTCGCCAGGCTGTCCGAATATGAGCGCAGGAGCCTCGGCCACGACGTTGGCGAGGCTGCCAGACAGCAGCAGATCAGCAACTGGGATGGCGTGGTCTTTCGACTGGGCGATCACTACCTGACCTGCCGAATCGACCAGGTCGACGAAATCATCGCCTTTCCGAGTTTTACGCCCATCCCGGGCGCCAAGGAGTGGCTGCTGGGTATCGCCAATGTACGCGGCAACCTGGCCCCGGTTTCGGACCTCGGCTGGTTCCTGTTCGGCAGCCGCACCCCGATCACCAATCGCACGCGCCTGATCATGACGCGCCTGCAGGGACGCCTGGCCGGACTCATGGTCGACGAGGTGTTCGGCCAGCGCCATTTTCACACCAATGACCTCAAGGCCGACTCAAGCTGGGGCGAAACACCCCTGGCCGGCCTGGTCGAAAAGCAATTCGAAACCAGTGAACGCAACTGGGGCGTGCTCGAGATTGATGCCCTGCAGCGCAACCAGGCATTCGTCAATGGTGCACGCGATGACTGAGACTCGACTCCGATATCGGGCGCGGCGATTTGTGGCCCAGCCGGCCGGATTGCGCCCGAATGAACCGAAAACCTACGGCTGCCCGGCGACTGGCCTGACGCCTTGCAGCCCCGCAAGATCCAACAATGAGGTGAAGGCATGAGTAGCGTCGTGACTCAAACAATGCAGCAGCGACTGTCTCCAGCACAGTCCCTGTTGTTCATCCTGCTGGTGGCCCTGCTGGGTCTGGTGGCATACAACTTCTACCTGCTCAACCAGCGCAACGTGCAGGAAACCCAGTATCTGGGCCTGACCACGGAGATCCAGGTGCGTGCCCAGCAGCTGGCCAAAGCGGCCGGTGAAGCCGCCGTGGGCAACTTCGACGCTTTCGACGAGCTGCGCGAGACGCGCAACATCATCGACCAGTCGATCGACGAACTGCGCAATGGCAACCCGGAAACCAATCTGCCGCCCTCGCCGGACCGGGTCAATGCGCCACTGTCAACGCTGGAGGAAATCTGGTCGGGGATCGATAACAATGCCTCTCGAATCCTCGATCGATCCGACCTGGTGGTCGAACTGGGTGACGCCGCCTCGGCGTTTTCGGGCAACATCCCGCAGCTCCAGGCCCAGTCCGACGAGGTCGTGCGGCGCATGATCGAAACCGGCGCCCCGACCGTACAGATCTACGTCGCCAGCCGGCAGCTCGCGCTGGCCGACCGCATGCTCCGGCGCGTCAACGACATCCTCGCTGGCGGCCAGGGCGCCATCACCGCCGCCGACGCCTTCAGCCGCGACGCCAGCCTGTTCGATCGCGTGCTCCAGGGCCTGATCAACGGCGACGAGGGCCTTGGTCTACAGGCGGTGCGCAACAGCCGCGTGCTCGAGGCACTGGCCGAAGTCGTACCGATCTTCGAGGAGATCCGACTGGACGTCGACACCATCCTGACGGCCTCGACCGACTTGTTCGAGGTGCGCGACGCAGCCGATGAAATCTTCCTCGACGCCGAGGACCTTACTGACCAGGCTCGTGACCTGGCCAACGACTACGCCACCCTCGGCGAGGGCGTTGTGTGGCCGTCACTGCTGGCCGGCCTGGCACTGGCCGCCGGTGCCCTGTTGATCCTGTTCCTGATCGGTGCCGGTGCCTACTTCCAGCAGCGCCGCGCCGCGAAACAGACGGCCGCAGTCAACCAGCGAAACCAGGAAGCCATTCTGCGACTGCTCGACGAAATGTCCTCGCTCGCCGACGGTGACCTGACCGTACAGGCCACCGTGACCGAGGACGTCACCGGCGCCATCGCCGACTCGGTCAACTACGCCGTGGAGGCCTTGCGCGACCTGGTCTCGGGCGTCAACACCACCGCCCAGCAGGTGGCCGCCCAGGCCCAGGAAACCCGGGCCACCACCACGCAACTGGCCGAGGCCAGCGAGCACCAGGCGAAGGAGATTCGTTCGGCCACCGAAACCATCAACGAAATGGCGCAGTCCTTCGATGACATGGCCCAGCGTTCCAGCGAGTCGGCCGATGTCGCACAGAACTCGGTCGAGATCGCCAACCGCGGCGCCGATATGGTGCGCCAGACAATCACCGGCATGGACAGCATTCGCGACCAGATCCAGGAAACATCCAAGCGAATCAAGCGACTGGGTGAGTCCTCCCAGGAAATTGGCGACATCGTCGAACTGATTAACGGCATTTCCGAACAGACCAACGTGCTCGCCCTCAACGCTGCCATTCAGGCCGCTTCGGCCGGTGGCGCCGGCCGCGGTTTCGCGGTGGTTGCTGACGAAGTCCAGCGCCTGGCCGAACGCGCCACCAACGCCACGCGGCGAATCGAGGCCCTGGTGCAAACCATTCAGGCCGACACTTCCGAGGCCGTCACCTCGATGGAGCAAACGACCTCGCAGGTGGTCTCCGGGGCGCGACTCGCCGAGGACGCCGGTGACGCGCTGGGGTCCATTGAAAACGTGTCCAAGGACCTGGCGGGACTGATTCAGCAGATTTCCCAGCAGGCCCAGAAGGAGTCGAAGAACGCAACGCGCATCGCGCAGATGATGAACTCGATTCGCGATATCTCCATCCAGACCACGGAAGGTACCGGCCAGACGGCGAAGTCGGTGGCCAACCTGGCTGAGCTGGTACGCGAACTGCGCGACTCGGTGGCCGACTTCAAGCTGCCCGAAGACGAGGACTGATCGCCCGGCGGGCGGGCCTTCAACGGCCCGTCCGAAGCCAGCGTACCCAGAGGCCGAAAGACATGCGTTGTAGCCGATTGAACCACATGCCGACATGAGCAGCTCGACGACCAATCAGTCCCTGCAGTGGACCCGCCCGCTTCTCGACGAGTTGGGCCAGGACATCATGCAGGCCGTCGAGCGATGGAGTGGCGCCGCCGATGAGCGCGACCCGGCTGATCTCGACGCCGCCATCGAGGCCAGCCGGCGCATTGCCGGCAGCCTGTCGGTGCTCGAGTTCGACAGCGGCGAGCTTCTGGGCGAGGCCATGGCCGGCACGCTTGCGGCCCTTCGCGAGAGTGATTTCGAGCGCGAAAGCGAAGCGCTCGACGCCCTGATGGACGCCGCGGCCACTCTGCCGGACTACCTCGACTACCTGGAAAATACCGGTCGTGATGCACCGATGGTGGTGCTGTCGACCATCAACAACCTGCGCACGGTCATTGGCGAATCGCCGCTCGATGAAACGCGTTTTTTCCAGCCGCCGCTGGCCTCGGTCGAATTGCCCGAGGGCGAGCAGGGCCCTTCGGCCGAGACGCTGCGCCGCGACTATCAGCACGCCCTGCGCGGTTTCCTGATCGATAACCACGACGGCGAAGCGCTGCGTTCACTCACCACGGTCGGGCTGGCAATGCGCGATCATGCCGGACTGCCGCAACCGGCTCGCCGCACGGGCTGGGCTGCCGCTGCCGTTTCCGAGGCGCTGGCCAACGGCGAGATCGAGGGCAGTCCGGACATCGCCCGACTGTATGCCGGGCTCGATGCGCTGCTCAAGTCACTGGCCGAGGGCAACGTCGAGATAGACGAGAAGTCCGACGACCTCTGCCGCAGCTTCCTGCTTCACCTGTCCCAGGCGCAACCTGGCGGCGAAATCGCCGGCGAAGCCTACGCCGCATTCACTCTGGACGAGCACGGACTCGACGCCAGCGGCCAGACGGGAGCGTTTCTGGCGGGGCGCAATCGCGCGCTCTTCGCCGCGGTCACGCAGGCGGCGCGCGAGGATCTGGCGCGAATCAAGGACGCCCTGGGCACGCAGCTCGAACGATCCAGCGCCGACCCGGACTTGATCGACCAACAGACCCAGCTGCTCGAATCAGTCGGCGAAAGCCTGGCCATGCTGGGTCTCGAGAACCTGGCCGGCCGGATCAAGAACCAGGCCGGCCGCCTGTCAGAACTCGGCTCGGACCCCGAAGACCCGGCCCTGCTGGCCGTGGCGCGTGAGCTCCTGGTGGTGGAATCGCAGCTCGAGGAGAACTACTCCGTGGCCGACGATGTGGCGGCGGGGGCGGAATCCGAAGGCGAATCGGCCACCCTGCTACCCACGTCTGAATGGCGTCGCGTCATCAGGCAGCTGCTGGTCGAAGCCGGCGAGGACCTGTCGCATGCCAAGAGCCTGCTCGATGCCCTCAACCGCGGCAAGGCCGATGCCGACGCCGGGCGCGAAGCGCACGAAATGCTCGAACGGATCGCCGCGGTACTGGCCATGGCCGAACTCGATGACGGCGCTGGCATGCTCACCGCCGCCGCGCGCCTGGTCCAGGTCGAGCTGATCGACCACGACTCGGCCGACCCGGAGCAGCTCGAAACCCTGGCCGAGGCGTTGACCGTTTCGGAGTTCTATTTCGACGCGCGGACACGGCTCGACGAGAAAGGCAGGAATTTCTTTGCCGAGACGCGCAGGCGTCTGGAGGCTCTTGGCTACTGGCCGGACTCGACAGCGGCGGGCGACGAGACGGAGATCAGCTCGGAAGCGGCAGAAGAAGGGACACTGCAAGCCGACGCCGACAGTGCCGATTACGAGTGGGACGACTCGAAGATCGAGGCGGACGAAACCGATGAGGTGCCGGAAGCCGAAGAGGTTGACGAGACCGAAGCGCCGGAACCGGAAGACACACCGGCAGAGCCTTCAGCCGAAGCCATCATGGGTGGCATGGACGATTTCGACATCGTCGAGATCTTCCTCGAGGAATTCGATCAGGAGCACGAAACCCTGCAGGCCATGTTGCCGCGCTGGCGCAAGGAGCCGGACGACAACGAAGTGCTCACCACCATCCGGCGCTCCTTCCACTCGCTCAAGGGTTCGGGCCGGATGGCCGGGGCCGAGGAAATCGGCGAATTTGCCTGGCAATTCGAAAACCTGATGAATCAGGTGCTCGAAGGCCAACTCGATGCCAGCGAGGGAACCATCGAACTGGTCGAATCGGCCGTGGTGATGCTGCCGAGCATGCGCGCCCGGCTCAGCGGCGAGGGCGAGGCCGAATACGACGAGGCGGCCTGCTCCGAACTGGCCACCCGCGCCGAGCGCATCGTTGCCGGCGAAGAAGCGCCGGTCGCCCAGGGAAGTGCCGGGGGTGCCGAGGTCGAGGGCCTCGATTCGACCCTGATCGAACTGATGGTCAAGGAGCTTTCGGAAAACCTCGAAACCCTCGACAACTGGGTCGAGCAGGCGCTCGATGCCGACGTGCCGCAACTGGTCGACGATGGCCTGGTGCGTGCAGTGCACACCATGAAAGGCACCATGCGCCTGGCGCCGATTGGCAACGAAAACGACACCGCCCAGGTCTTCGAGCAGTACCTTGAAGAACTGGCCCACGACGGCGAAGCACCCGACGAGGCCGGCCTCGAGGCCATTATTGCTTGCCAGGAACTGTTCCAGAAGCGTCTCGACCGCCTCCAGGGCGGTGATGTCGACGACAGCGAATTCGAGACCGCCGAACTAACCGACGAACTGCGCCGCCTGCACGGCATGGCCTACGGCGAAGGCCAGGCGGCAGCGCCCGCGCATGCCGAGAAGCCGGCCGAACCCGAGCCAGAGGAGGTCGACGCCGACGAACCCGCATTCAGTTCCGATGCCGGCGAGACCGTCGATTTCGACGCCGATGCGGGCGAAGTCTTCGGCATGGACGATACCGACGTGCCGGAAGGAACCGAAGCGGCGTCGAGCGAGCTTGAGGAACCCGAGGCTGACGAGGGCGCACACGCCGACGAAGACGAGCAGGCCGAGGAGACCGAGGAAGCGCCCGAGGAAACCCTGCCGGAGCCCGAAACGGAGTCCGCGGACGAGATCGAAGACCTGTCGACCGACGAGCAGGAGGAAGCCGAAGCGCTCGATATCGACGAAGCACAAGACGAGCAGGCTGCCGAAGAGGCGCTCGCCGAAGTCGAAGAAGACGTCGACGAGGACGAGGCCGAGGTATCGTCAGTCGAAGAACACGCCGCCGAAGAAGACGAGACCGAGTCGGCCGAGGCACTCTATGCCGACGTCGACGAAAGCCTGCTCGAAGCCTTCCTCGAGGAAGCCCACGAAGTGCTCGAACACGCCGACGACTCGCTGCAGCAGTGGCGTGAGACGCCGGAAGACAAGGCACTGGTGACCGGGCTGCAGCGCGACCTGCATACCATCAAGGGCAGCTCCCGCATGGTCGGGCTCGATCCCATCGGGTCAGTCGCTCATGTGATGGAGGAATTGCTGGAAGGCATCGCCGCCGGCCTGCACCGCGCCACCGCCGAGCGGATCGATGCACTCGAAGCCGGCTGCGACCACCTGCATGCCATGGTCGAGGCAGTCGACAAGCGCGAGCCGATGCCCAAGGCCCCCACCGGCGGCCTGTTCCCGGAGCGGGCCGAGGCATTCGAGGAAGTCGAAGAGCTGCCGGAACTGATCGAGGAAGAAGTCGCCACCGAGCGACCCGATCAGGCGGCAAGCGACGTGTCCCGAACCGAAACCCTGCGCGTGCCGGCCAACCTGGTCGATGAATTGGTCAACTTCGCCGGCGAGATCAGCATTTTCCGCTCGCGCCTGGAAGAGCAGATCAACGTCTTCCGCAATAACGTGGCCGAAGTCGACGAAACGGTCCTGCGCCTGCGCGACCAGCTCAGAAAACTGGAAATCGAGACCGAGGCACAGATTCTGGCCCGTTATGAGCGCGAGCACGGGCCGACCGACGAAACCTTCGACCCGCTTGAACTTGACCGCTACTCGACCATCCAGCAGCTGTCGCGTGCGCTGGGCGAATCGGTCAGCGACTTGACCAGCCTGACCACCATCCTCGACGATGCCACGCGCCAGTCCGAAACCCTGCTGATGCAGCAATCGCGGGTCAATACCGAATTGCAGGAAGGCTTGATGCAGGCCCGCATGGTGGCCTTCGGCACCCTGCTGCCGCGCTTCCGTCGCGTGATTCGCAACGCTTCTCGTGAACTCGACCGGCAGGCTCAGCTCAAGGTCGACATCGAGGGCGAGGGCGAGCTCGACCGCAACGTCCTCGACCGCATCACGGCGCCCATGGAACACCTGCTGCGCAACTCAGTCAGCCACGGCATCGAATCGCCCGAACAGCGGCGCAAGGCCGGCAAGCCGGAAACCGGGACCATTCACGTCGACGTCAGCCGCGAGGCCACCGAACTGGTATTGCGCGTTTCCGACGATGGCGCCGGTTTCGACTTCGACGCCATTCGCCGACGGGGCGCCGAGAAGGGCCTGCTCGTCAACCCCGAGCAGGCCAGCGAACGCGAGTTGTCACAGCTCATCTTCCGACCGGGTTTCAGCACGGCAACCGAAGTCAGCGAACTGGCCGGACGCGGAATCGGCATGGATGTGGTCGCCAATGAGGTGCGCCAGATCGGTGGCAGCGTCGCCGCTCAGAGCGAACCCGGAAAAGGCTCCAGCTTCACCATTCGCATTCCGCTCTCACTGACGGTCATGCAGGCCATCATGGTGCGCGTTTCCGACCGCCAGTTTGCCATCCCGCTGCAGTCGGTTCGCGGGGTCACCCGCATGCTGCCGAGCGAGTGGGAGCGCCAGATCAACTCCGCCGAGCCGCACCAGGAATACGCCGGCGACCACTACCCGCTGCTTGAGCTCGAAACGCAGCTTGGCTTCACGGCCGAGGATCTGCCCGACCACACCCTGTCGCTGCTGATGATCGAGGCCGGCGAGCACCGCGCCGCACTGCGTGTGAGCGAACTGCAGGGGCATCGTGAAATCGTGATCAAGCCGGTCGGGCCGCAGGTCAGCTCGATTACCGGCATTCTTGGCGGCACCATCACCGGCGACGGCCAGGTCATCCCGATTCTCGACATGGGCCCGCTGATCCGCCGCGCCTTCGACCGCGACCTGCTGCCGGGTCACGAGGGTGAATACGAGCATGCCGAAAGCCAGGCGCAGGAAGTCAAGCGCACGCCGCTGGTGATGGTGGTTGATGATTCGATCACGATGCGACGCGTGACCGCGCGCGTGCTTGAACACCGTGGTCTGGAAGTCGTCACAGCCCGCGACGGACTCGACGCGGTCGAGAGCATGTTCGAACGGGTGCCCGACCTGATCCTGCTCGACATCGAGATGCCGCGCATGGATGGTTATGAGCTGGCCACCCACGTTCGCAACGATCCGCGCCTGAAGCATGTGCCGATGGTGATGATCACATCGCGCAGTGGCGAAAAGCACCGCCAGCACGCCAAGGAGCTGGGCGTCGACGGTTACCTGACCAAGCCCTACCAGGAAGGCGATCTGGTCGAAGAGGTCTTCGACCGCCTCAAGCTGCCCGTGCCGCAAGGATGAGTCCGAGCATGTCAGAAACCGAAATTCGAAGCGTGATGGTGCCCTTGACTGGCATCGATGTCCTCATCCCCAACGCCAGCGTGGCCGAAGTGGTGAGCTACTCCGAACCCGAGCCGATTCCTGAGGCCGCCGAGTGGGTGCTGGGCACCGTGCTCTGGCACGGCTGGCAAGTGCCGGTGATCAGCTATGCGCATTTGATCGAAGAAGCGGAAAAGGAAAAGACGAACGGCTCGCGGCTTTGCATCATCAAGACCCTGATCGACACCGATCGCATGCCCTACATGGCGATCCTCGCGCAGGGCCACCCCAAGCTCACAACGGTCACCGAGGACAATCTCGAAGAAGTGCCGACCGAAACCAACCCGATCGCCGTGGCCGGCCGCGTCCAGGTCGATGGCCGCGAAGCGGTTATCCCCGATCTCGACCGCCTGGGCCACCTCGTCGCCCATGCAGCATTTGGTGCCTTGCCGCTGACCAGCTAACGTCCAAAGCACAACCGCTTAGACGCAAAGAAAATACGAAAGACAGAAACCTTGTAACCACGGAAGGCACGGAACACACGGAATCTCGAATAAAGAACTTCTTATTCCGTGACTTCCGTGTTTTCCGTGGTTTCTTTGTTCTTCTTTGCGTCTTAGCAGTTCAAGCTTTTCCAATTCCTCGACGGACTCAGGGTTTGAGCAGCTTCTCCAGGTAGTGGATGTTCGTCCCACCCTGGCGGAAGCCGGAGTCGCGCATCAGGCGCTGGTGCAGCGGGATGTTGGTAACCACACCCTTGAGAACGATCTCGTCGAGCGCGACGCGCATGCGCTCGATGGCGGCCCCGCGTGTTTCGCCGTAGGCGATCAATTTCCCAATCATCGAGTCGTAATTGGGCGGCACCTTGTAGCCGTCGTAGATATGTGAGTCCACCCGGATGCCCGGGCCGCCGGGCGCGTGAAAGGCCTCGATGGTGCCCGGCTGCGGGATGAACTTTACCGGATCCTCGGCGTTGATACGGCACTCCACGGCATGGCCCTGGATCTTCACGTCCTCCTGCGTGAACGGCAGCTTCTCGCCGGCGGCCGCCAGGATCTGGGCGCGGATCAGGTCCAGTCCGGTCACGCATTCGGTGACCGGATGCTCGACCTGGATGCGCGTGTTCATCTCGATGAAATAGAACTCGCCGTCCTCGTAGAGGAACTCGAAGGTTCCCGCGCCGAGATAGCCGATGCGCTTGCAGGCATCGGTGCAGATCTTGCCGATGTGCGCACGCTCGTCGGGCGTGATGCCGGGCGCCGGCGCTTCCTCGATGACCTTCTGGTGGCGGCGCTGCATCGAGCAGTCGCGCTCGCCCAGGTGCACGGCATTGCCGTGGCTGTCGGCCAACACCTGGATCTCGACATGACGCGGGTTGGTCAGGAACTTTTCCATGTAGACAGTCGGGTCGCCGAAGCCGCTGCGCGCTTCCTGGCGCGTGAGGCTGATCGACTTGATCAGGTCCTCCGGGCGCTCGACCACGCGCATGCCGCGCCCGCCGCCGCCGGCCGCCGCCTTGATCAGCACCGGGTAGCCGATTTCGTCGGCCAGCTTGCGCGAGCGCCGGTCGTCATCGTCGAGCGGGCCGTTGGAGCCGGGCACGCAGGGCACGCCGGCTTGCCGCATGGCATTGATGGCAGACACCTTGTCGCCCATCAGCCGGATCGTTTCGGCGCGCGGTCCGATGAACGTGAAACCCGACTCCTCGATGCGCTCGGCAAAATCGGCATTCTCCGCCAGGAAACCGTAACCGGGATGCACGGCCTCAGCGTCGGTCACCTCCATGGCCGCCACGATGGCCGGAACGTTGAGATAGCTCTGGTTGGCAGGCGGCGGTCCGATGCAGACCGACTCGTCGGCCATACCGACGTGCTTGAGATTGCGATCGACGGTCGAGTGCACGGCCACGGTGCGAATACCCATGGCGTGACAAGCCCGCAGAATGCGCAGCGCGATCTCGCCACGGTTGGCGATCAGTACCTTCTTGAACGGTGCCATGGTGCGTCAGGCCTTCCGGATCACGAACAGGGGCTCGTCGAACTCGACGGGCTGGCCGTCCTCGACCAGCACGGCGACCACCTTGCCGCCAAATTCCGCCTCGATCTGATTGAACATCTTCATCGCCTCGACCAGGCACAGGGTGTCGCCGGCCGAGACCGTGCTGCCCTCGCGAACGAAGGGCTCCGATTCCGGATTGGGCGAGTTGTAGAACGTACCGACCATCGGCGAGCGCACGATTTCGCCTTCGGGCAGCGCTTCATCCTTTCCGGCTTCGGCCGGAGCCGACTCCGAGGGCGCAGGTGCTGCCTGCTGGGCCGGCTGCGGAGGCGCCTGCACCGGAATCTGCGTGGCTTGGGCGCCAGCCTGCTGGGCATGATGGCGAATCAGTCGAACCGACTCCTCACCTTCGTGAATTTCGATTTCCGCCAGCTCGGATTCCTCGAGCAGTTCGATCAGTTTCTTGATTTTTCTCAGATCCATGGACTATCCCGAAGCATTAGTTCTGTTGATGACAGCTTGCAGCGCCAGCCGGTAGGAATCCGCCCCGAATCCGCTGATCACGCCAAAGGCAAGATCGCTGAAGTATGAGCGGTGCCGGAACGGTTCGCGGCGATGCGGGTTACTCAGATGAATTTCGATAAAAGGCAGATCAACAGCAGCCAGCGCATCACGCAGGGCCACCGAGGTGTGCGTGAATGCGGCCGGATTGATCAGGATCCAGTCGGTCCCGTCCGATCGGGCAGCCTGGATGCGATCGACCAGCTCGTGCTCGGCATTGGACTGGAAGGTCTCCAGCACAATGCCGTGCCCTGATGCGAACTCGTCCAGGCCGGCGTCGATCGAAGCGAGCGTCTCGCTACCGTAAATCGCCGGCTCGCGCTCGCCAAGCAGGTTCAGATTGGGACCGTGAACGACCAGAACGGCGGTCATGCCGTCTCCTGCCATGAAAGAATCGCGAGTGTGCCGCATGTAGCCGAAAATGTCCACACGTTCGGTGGAGTTCGGCGAAGATACGGTGGCGAATGGTCGGGTTTGGTTGGCTGGTTGCTAGTCAGAGCACTTCGCTCAGCACCTCGTCGAGTTCCTCGGCGGTGACCTCGCCGTAGTGCTGCCAGCGAACGGTCCCCTCTGCGTCGACCAGGACGGTGTAGGGCAAGGCGCCGGCATCGTTGCCCCAGGCGCGCTGAGTGTCCATGACGTCGTTCTGGCCGACCAGGATCGGGTAGTCGACGCCGATTTCCTCGACGAAGCGCGCCACCGGTTCGGGGTCGTCGAGGGCGATGCCGACCACTCGCAGCTTGTCCGCATGGCGTTCGCTGGCGTCTTGCAGCACCGGCATCTCGCGCCGACAGGGTGTACACCACGTGGCCCAGAAGTTGACCAGCAGCGTGTGGTCGGCAAAGGCGGCGTCGGTGACGGTTTCTCCAGCCAGGTTGCGGTGGCTGAAGCCGGGCTGAGCTTCACCGACGCCTGCTCCGGCCTGGCCCGGATCGGGCAAGCCCTGATCGCGGTTGGTCAGCCAGGCCAGGCCGGCACCGATGGCAAAGCCCAGCACGGCGACGGTCAGGAACAGCCGCCAACCTGTCACCGCGCCACCTCGTCGAGGAGCGCACCGAACTCGTCCGGACCCATGAACCCGAACATACGGTAGCGCTCGAGCTCTTCGCCATCGGCAAAGAACAGGTAGGCCGGCGGACCGATCAGGCCGAAGTGTTGCAACATGGCCTTGTGGTCATCGTTGTAGGCGGTGATGTCGGACTTGAGCAGGGTGAATCCGGACATTCGTTCGGCCACCCCGGGATCGGTAAAGGTGCGTCGCTCCATGCGCACGCAGTCGACGCACCAGTCGGCATAGAAGTCGAGGAAAACGGGCCGATCGGAAGCGGCCACAGCGGCCTGCAATTGTTCCAGGGTCTGTACCTCGCGGAACTCGACCGCGGCCGCCTGGCTCGACGCCGCGCCGCCGCCGGCCAGGTGATGCAGCGGGCGCATCCAGTCGCGTCCGCCGGAGGCCGCACCGATAAGCTGTACGATGCCGACGACCAGCAGGATCACGCCCAGGCTCTGCCACAACTTGCGCCAGCCGCTCGCGGCCGGCTCCAGGCGGGTGAGTGCGCCGAGGTACACGCCGCAGGCAATCGCCAGGCTGCCCCAGAGCAGCATCACCGTGGCAGGCGCCAGGATGCGCTCGAGCATCCAGATGGCCAGCGCCAGCAGGCCGACACCGAACACCGCCTTGACGGCATTCATCCAGCCGCCGGCACGCGGCAGCAGTTTGCCGGCCGAAGTTCCCCAGATGATCAGCGGTATACCCATGCCCAGGGCCATGGAAAACAATGCCAGGCCGCCGAGCACGGCATCGCCGGTCTGGCCGATGTAGATCAGCGCACCCATCAGCGCGGGGGCGACGCAGGGGCCGACGATCAGTGCCGAAAGCGCGCCCATGATGGCCGCACCGGCCAGGGTGCCGCCCTCGGCCCGATTGGACCACTCGTTCAGGCGCGTCTGCAGCCAGGACGGCAGCTGCAGCTCGTAGAAACCGAACATGGCCATGGCCAGGGCCACGAACAGGGCGGCGAAGGACACCAGAACCACCGGATGCTGGAACAGCGCCTGCAGGTTTTGACCGAACAAGCCGGCGACCACGCCAAAAGCGGTATAGACCAGGGCCATGGCCAGTACGTAGACCAGCGACAGGCGGAAGGCCCGGCCGGTGGTCATGCGATCGCCCTCGCCGGCAATCAGTCCGGACAGGATCGGCACCATCGGGAACACGCAGGGCGTGAAGGCCAGCAGCAGGCCGGCGAGCAGAAACAGGCTCATGGCCACGACCGGACGTCCAGCCAGCGCCGCGGCAAGCCGGTCCTGCTCGGAAGCCGGGGCGACGCTGGGCGCCGGCTGTTGTTCGCGTTCGGCCGGGGCGCCGATGGCCGCGTCCGCCGCCGGCATCGAAACCGGAATGCTGCGCTCCATGGGCGGATAGCAGATGCCTTCATCGAGGCAGCCCTGGAAAGCCACATCCAGCGTCAGTTCGCGTGCCCCGCCGGCCGGGCGCGACAGCGAGACCGGAATCTCGACCTCGCCGAAATAGACCCATGTGTCGCCGAAGTACTCGTCCGTCTTGGGTTCTCCCGGCGGCATCTCGAAGGCCGTAACGCTAACGTCATCCTCACGTACGCTGAAATCGAAGGACTCCCGGTACAGGTAGTAGTCCGGTTGCGCGGTGGCCCGCACGAGAATGCCGCCGTCGCCGTCGGCGATGGCCTCGATACGGAAGGCCTCCTCGGCCGGAAGGGCCTGGCGCTGACTGCCCAGCAGCGCGCCCAGGGCATCGCCCGAACCGCGCCCGGTGCCGGCAAACGGTGAACGCCCGCCGGAGCCCGCCGCTCCTTCGGAGGCGCCCGGGATTCGGACACTGACTTCCTGGCGATGCGGCGGATAGCACACGCCGAGGTCGGCGCAGCCCTGAAAAGCCACGCGGGCACCGACCTGGCCGTCATCGCCGGCCGCCTCGACCGGAACGCGAATGCTGACCGAATCGCGGTAGGTCTCGGTCTCGCCGAAGAACTCGTCGACCGTCGCCTCGCCCGGCGGTATCTCGGGCGCACCAAGTTCGACACCGTCACCGATGGGCTCGACCTTGAAAGCATGGCGGTAGAGGTAATAGCCCTCGGCGATGTCCCAGGTCAGGACGAGCGCGCCGGCCTGCGCATCGGCTTCAAGCGCAAAGGCTTCCTCGACCGGGAGCAGATCGTCAGGGCTGATCTGGGAGAAAACCGCCAGCGGCCAGAGGCAGGCCAGCAGCGCAGCGGCCCGGAATCGTCTTGTTGTCATTGAACCCAGTCCCTAATCCATTGCAGGTAGTCATCCAGCCCGTCGGCCACCGGAACGACGAGCACTTCGGGCACCTCGTAGGGGTGATGCCTGACCAGTTCGTTCTTGAGGGCGTGCACCCGTGCCCGGGTCGTCTTGATGGTCAACGGAATCTCGCTTTCGGTTTCGATCGCGCCCTGCCAGGGATAGATCGAGGTGACCACCGCACCGGCCGACACACAGGCCGCCAGCCGTTGTTCGACCAGCATGGCCGACAGACGTTCGGCCGTTTCCCGGTCGGGGCAGGTCGTCAGCACCAGACAGATTTCATCGCTCATGGTTCACCGCACTCCAGCGTGAATGTGCTGCCCGCAATATCGACGCGAGCGGCCCATATTCTGACAGGCCGACGATGGCGGCACAAAAATCTCTCGGCACGCCCACGAAACCACTTGAAATGCGCATTCACGGGCTCCATTTCGCAAGCGTGTCGGCGCTTTCGCGGCGAAGCATCGTTTCGCGCGGCGCGCCTCCAGGTCAGACAGGGCCAGCCGGTACGGTTCGAACCGGGCCGGGTGGTCTGTCACATCACAATCAACTGTATAACGACAGGGAGAAATACCCATGAAACTGCGTCCCTTACATGATCGCGTCATCGTCAAGCGCATGGAAGAAGAGCGCACCACCCCGGGCGGGATCGTCATTCCCGACAGCGCCACCGAAAAGCCGATTCGCGGCGAAGTGGTTGCAGTCGGCAACGGCAAGATCCTCGACAATGGGGAACAGCGTGCGCTGGATGTGAAGGTGGGCGACAAGGTGCTGTTCGGCAAGTACTCCGGCACCGAGGTCAAGGTCGACGACGACGAACTACTGGTGATGCGTGAAGACGACATCATGGCCGTGGTCGAGTCCTGAAACGACGCCTGCGAATCAACCTGACATCCCAAGACTCAAGATCTAGAGGAAATCAATCATGAGCGCCAAAGAAGTAAGATTTTCAGAAGACGCCCGCAACAAGATTCTCAAGGGCGTCGACGTACTGGCTCGCGCAGTCAGCGTCACTCTCGGCCCCAAGGGCCGCAATGTCCTGCTCGAAAAGAGCTTCGGTGCGCCGACCATGACCAAGGACGGTGTGTCCGTGGCCAAGGAAATCGAACTGGAAGACAAGTTCGAGAACATGGGTGCCCAGATGGTCAAGGAAGTCGCTTCCCAGACTTCCGACGAGGCCGGTGACGGCACCACCACTGCAACCGTGCTGGCCCACGCCATGCTGCGCGAGGGCGTCAAGTCGGTTGCCGCCGGCATGAACCCGATGGACCTCAAGCGCGGTATCGACAAGGCCGTCAAGGCCGCGGTCGAGGAACTCAAGAAGCTCTCCACCCCCTGCGATACCGACAAGTCCATCGCCCAGGTCGGCACCATTTCGGCCAACAGCGATGAAGAGATCGGCAAGATCATCGCCGAGGCCATGGGCAAGGTCGGCAAGGAAGGCGTGATCACGGTCGAAGAAGGCCAGTCGCTCGACAACGAACTGTCGGTCGTCGAAGGTATGCAGTTCGATCGTGGCTACCTCTCGCCCTACTTCGTGACCGATCAGCAGACCATGCAGGTCGAGCTCGAAAACCCCTACATCCTGCTGCACGACAAGAAGATCTCCAACGTGCGTGAACTGCTGCCGATCCTTGAAGGCGTGGCCAAGCAGTCGCGTAGCCTGCTGATCTGTGCCGAGGACATCGAGGGCGAGGCCCTGGCCACCCTGGTGGTCAACAACCTGCGCGGCACGGTCAAGGTCGCTGCCGTCAAGGCACCCGGCTTCGGCGACCGCCGCAAGGCGATGCTGGAAGACATGGCTGTCCTGACCGGTGGCCAGGTCATCTCCGAGGAAGTCGGCATGAGCCTCGAGAAGACCACCATCGAAGAACTCGGTTCGGCCAAGAAGGTCCAGATCGACAAGGAAAACACGACCATCATCGACGGTTCGGGTGACGGTGCCGCGATCGAGAGCCGGGTCGGCCAGATCCGTGCCCAGATCGAGGATGCCAGCTCCGACTACGATCGCGAAAAGTTGCAGGAACGCGTGGCCAAGCTGGCCGGCGGCGTGGCCGTGATCAAGGTCGGTGCCGCCACCGAAATCGAGATGAAGGAAAAGAAGGCCCGCGTCGAAGACGCCCTGCACGCTACGCGTGCGGCCGTCGAGGAGGGCGTGGTGCCCGGCGGCGGTACCGCACTGGTCCGTGCCCGTGCAGCGATCGAAAAGCTCACCGGCGACAACGACGACCAGACCGTGGGCATCAAGATCGCCCTGCGTGCGATGGAAGAGCCGCTCAGGAAGATCGTGTCCAACTCCGGCGGTGAACCGTCAGTCATCCTGGCCCAGGTCACCGAAGGCAAGGGTAACTACGGCTACAACGCCGCCACGGGCGAGTTCGTCGACATGATCGATGCCGGCATTCTCGACCCGACCAAGGTCACGCGTACTGCCCTGCAGAACGCCGCCTCGGTCTCCGGCCTGATGATCACCACCGAGTGTGCCATTGCCGAGTTCCCGCAGAAGGACGAAGGCGGCGGCCCGGACATGGGTGGCATGGGCGGAATGGGTGGTATGGGCGGAATGGGCGGCATGATGTAGTCCCCGCGGCCGCATCTCCCGGCCCAGGGAGGCGCTTCCCCTCGAGGCGAAATGCTCACGTACCATCAAGGTACACGCGCGACGGCTCCAGTCGGGGGCTTCTTGCCAAGGGCAAGCCGCCCCCGACATTCCGCCTGCGCTGCGCTTCCGCCTCGAGGCTCATCGCCACCCTGAACCGGGACCTGCGCCCGCTCGCTCGTTGCCCATCGACAACAAGCAGCCTGTTCGAGAAACCCCGGCCTCTGTGCCGGGGTTTTTTTGTTGCGTTCAATTCATCCTGCGGTCTGCCCTGCGATCCAGTGTTGGGTAGGGAGAATCACGTAAGGCCGCCGATCGTGCCCGATGCTAGTCTTGTACTTCGTTCAATCGAGGGTCTGAATCATGTTCAAGAACAAGAAACTGCCCATCGCGCTGTTCATCATGCGCGTGAGCGTTTTCATCGTCATGGCGATGTGGTCGATCGACAAGCTGGTTAATCCGGGCCATGCCACCGCGGTATTCGAGAACTTCTATTTCATCTCGGGCATGAGTAGCACAATTCTGCTCGTCATCGGGCTGGTGCAGCTGGCCATCGAGATCGCGTTCGTGCTCGGACTGTGGAAGTTCTGGACCTACGGCTTCGTGATGATCACGCATGCCGTATCGACGCTATCGTCATGGCAGCAGTATCTCGACCCGTTCAACAACATGCTGTTCCTGGCCGCCATCCCCATGCTCGGCGCCTGCATCGCCCTGTTCATGCTGCGCGACGAGGACCGGCACCTGTCGCTGGGTTGATGTCTCCCCACGTATCTCGATCGATCGCGTAGGTCGGGGTCGCATCCCCGACCCACGGCGCCTTCGTCCACGCTTGCCCGGCGGCCGTCGGGTATCCTGTCGGCAGCGATGAACGACACGGCCGATAACAACGACAACGAGCGATTCAAACGACCGTCGCGGCGCAGCAATCCCGACGGCGAGGCCCGGCGCGTAGGCGTCGAGCTCGAGATGGCCGGAATCCGGCCGCACCAGGTCGCCGAGGCGGTGGTCGATGCCGTCGGCGGCCACATCGAGGTCGAAAACGCCTTCGTCACGCACGTTCGCGACACCGAAGTGGGTGACTTCCGGATCGAGCTGGACGCGGACCTGCTCAAGAGCCGCCAGTACCAGGAATTGCTGGCGGAGTTCGGCATCAACATCGGCGAGGGCGACGAGCGCGAGCAGATCGAGACGCTGATCTCGCGCGTGGCCGGCCTGGTCGTGCCGCTCGAGCTGGTCGGACCGCCGGTGCCCTGGACCGAACTCGAAACCCTCGACGGCATCCGCGAGCGACTCCACCGGGCCGGTGCACGCGGCACCCAGTCCTCGCCCCTGTATGCCTTCGGCATGCAGCTCAATGCCGAGGTGGCCAGCCTGGATTCCGACTACCTGCTGTCGATCATTCGCGCCTTCCTGCTCAGCTACGACGAGCTCATCGAGGCCGAGCGCGTGGACTTGTCGCGGCGAATCTCCCCCTATGTGCAGCCCTTTCCCGAGGAATACGTCGCCCACGTCCTCCAGGCCGATTACGCCCCCGACCGGGATGAACTGATCGACGACTACCTGCGGCTGACGCCGACGCGAAACCGGCCGCTCGATCTCTTGCCGCTGTTCGCCCACCTGGACGAGGACAGGATCATGAACGCACCGGTGGAGGCCCACCTGGTCAAGCCGCGGCCGGCCTTTCACTACCGCCTGCCCAACTGCCTGATCGACGACCCGGACTGGTCGCTGGCGACGGTCTGGAACCGCTGGATCGAGGTGGAACGACTGGCCGACGATCCCGAGCGCCTGGAGAGCCGACGCGTCCGCCGCCTTTCGAGTTCCAGCGTTTTGCGCCGCTGGCTCTCGCGCGCATGGCGCAAACTTCGCAGATGAGCGCCCGGCCCGTGATCGGCGTCACCGGTCCGGATCGCGGGGGCCTGGCTGCCTGGTGGTTCACGGCCCTGGCCGTTCGCCGCGCCGGCGGCCGGGCGCTGAGAATCCGCCCTCGCAAACCGATCGGAATCGAACGACTCGACGGTCTGATCATCGGCGGGGGCGCTGATGTCAGTCCGCGACTCTACGGCCAGCGACCGCACCAGCGAGCGGGCCAAATGACCGACCGCAGCGTCTCGGGCTGGCGGCGTGTTCTAGGCTTTGTTCTGCTCCCGCTGGTATTCGTCCTGCGGCGCCTGCTCACAACCAAGCACGGCGGTCCATCACCCAAGCGCGACCGCCTCGAAAAGACCCTGATCGAACAGGCACGCCGGCGCCGCCTGCCGATTCTGGGCATCTGCCGCGGCATGCAGTTGATCAACGTCACCCTGGGCGGGTCGCTCCACCAGCACATCCAGGGCTTCTATGACGAATACCCCGCCATTCGATCGGTGCTGCCGCGAAAATGCATCGAGGTCCAAGCCGGCTCGCACCTGGCCGAATTGCTGGGACTTGATCGAACCTGGGTCAACGCCCTGCATTCCCAGGCCATCGACTGCCTTGCCGAAGACCTGGTCGTGAGTGCGCGCGAGGCCAACGGTATCATTCAAGCCATCGAACACCCGGACGCGCCCTGGCTACTGGGCGTGCAGTGGCACCCGGAGTACCTGCCGCAGCGGCGCCGGCAGCAGGCCCTGTTCCGCGAACTGGTCCGGCAGGCAACCCGTAACGAGGCAGCATGAAGCGACCCGTCGACAAGCTGGACCGCGAGTTTCTCGCCGCGCACTGTCGTTTCGCCGCCGAAGCCTGGCGCCGTTTCGACGACGCGCCGGACCCGGAGACTGCGGTGTCGCCACCGGACGAAGCCGCGCTGCTCGCCGATCCGGCCACCGAACTTCGGCGATACCGGCAACTGCAGTCGGTCCACATCCTGTGGCGCGACCTGGCTGGTGAGGCCGACATCGAGACGACCGGCCGGGCCCTGTCGGCGCTGGCGCGCGAGTGTATTGAACTCGCCCTGACCGCCGCCGAAGCGCGCATTGCCGAACGGCACGGCAGCCTCGAGGGCGACAATGCCGAGCACAAACACCTGATCGTGTTCGGTCTGGGCAAGCTCGGCGGCGACGAACTCAATTTCAACTCCGATATCGACCTGGTCTTCGCCCACAATGCCGCCGGACGCAGCAGCGGACCGCGACGGATCGACGCGGCCGAATGGATGAAACGGGTCGCGCGCGAGCTGATCAGCCTGCTTGACGCGGTCGACGCGCACGGCCGCGCGTGGATCGTCGACACCCGCCTGCGTCCCTTCGGCGAGGCCGGCGCCCTGGTCTGGTCGACACCGGCGATGGAGCAGTATTTCCTGAGCGAGGGCCGGACCTGGGAACGCTATGCCTGGCTCAAGGCCGCGCCGGTCGCCGGCGACATCGCCGGTGGGAAGGCGCTGATCGAAGCCCTGCAACCGTTCATCTACCGCCGCTACCTCGACTACGGCATCTTCGAGAGCCTGCGCGACCTGCACCGGCAGATCGATGCCAATGCCCGTTCACGCAGCGACCGCGATGACATCAAACGCGGCCGCGGCGGTATCCGCGAACTGGAATTCCTGGTCCAGAGCCTGCAGATTCTGCGCGGCGGACGCGCGCCGTCCCTGCGCCGGCCCGGCTTTCTGCCGGCCCTGAGCGCCTGCCGCGAGCTCGACCTGCTGCCGACCGAAGAGGTCGAAACGCTCCGCTCGGCCTACGGCTTTCTTCGACTGCTGGAGAACCGTCTCCAGGCCATGACCGCCCGACAGGGCCACGATCTGCCCGACTCAGCCGACCAACGGGCCAGACTGGCCCGGCTCATGAATTGCGAGGGATGGGACGACTTGGCGGCCGAACTCGACCACTACCGCAAAACCGTCCGCAAGAAATTCAGCCAGCAATTCCTGGATCCCGATAGCGACGCGACGGAACCGGCCTCGCTCTGGCCGCCGGGCGAGGATATCCACGAGCGTCTGCAAGCGACCGGCTTTGAGCAGCCCAAGGAGGCCGCCGAGCTTCTGCAGCGCAGCCATGCCAGCCTGGCCAAGCGTGCCCTGAGCGCCGAAGGTCGGCGGCGCCTGGAGCACCTCATGCCAAAACTGATTCAGGCCATCGGTCGACAGCAGCCGCCGGATACCGGCCTGGCCGACCTGCTGCGCCTGGTCGACCAGGTTTCGCGCCGCTCAGCCTACCTGGCGCTGTTGCGCGAACGGCCGGAAACGCTCGAACGCCTGGTCCGCGTTTTCCATCTCAGCCAGCGAGTGGCCGAATGGATCATCGCCTCGCCACAGCTGATCGACGATCTGCTCGACCCGATCAATGGCTTCGAACTGCCCGCACCACCGACGCCCGACCCGGACGATCTGGAGGCCAGCCTGTGGGCCCTGTCGCGCTGGCGCCAGGCCGGTTTCCTGCGCACGGCCCTGGCCGAACTTGACGAGCGGATCGATGCGCCGGATGCCGCAAGGCAGTTGAGCGACATGGCAGAAGTCATCCTCGAACGCGTGCTGGCACTGGCCGGTGGCCAGGACAGCGACCTGGCGATCATCGGCTATGGCAATCTCGGGGCCCGCCAACTGCACTTCGAGTCCGACCTCGACCTGGTCTTTCTGCACCGTGAGGGCGAGGCACCAAGACGCATCGTCCAGCGCCTGATCAATGCCCTGCAGATGCCCCTGCCGGGCGGGCGGCTGTTCGAGATCGACACCCGGCTGCGGCCCAATGGCCGCGCCGGCATGCTGGTTTCCAGTCTCGAAAGTTTCGACGATTACCAGTTCAACAAGGCCTGGACC
Source organism: Wenzhouxiangella sp. XN201 (assembly GCF_011008905.1). Lineage (NCBI taxonomy): Bacteria > Pseudomonadati > Pseudomonadota > Gammaproteobacteria > Chromatiales > Wenzhouxiangellaceae > Wenzhouxiangella > Wenzhouxiangella sp. XN201. Next base: position 241,391 of record NZ_JAAIVI010000017.1, on the reverse strand, counting down.
TGGGAACACCAGGCCCTGATCCGGGCGCGCTGGGTGGCCGGTGATGATGCACTCGAGTCCGAATTCGAGCGAATCCGGCAACACGTGCTTTGCCGACCCCGTGACCCCGGGCAAGTGGCCGCCGACCTGGCCGAGATGCGTCGACGGCAGCGGCAGGACCGACGCGAATCCCCGGTCAAGGGCTCGCTGAACGACCTGCAGTTCCTGGCCGAACTGGGCCTGCTCGTCAACGCTGACAAGCATCCCGAGCTGATTGAACAGCGCAGCACGCGAGACCAGCTTGCCGCACTGGCCGACATCGGCTGGCTGGACCAGGCCGATGGCGAAACCTTGACCGGCTACTGGCAAGCGCTGCAGCGCCACCGTCATTTCGACTGGCTGCGCCGCGATCCCGGGCCGCTCGACGATGCCGCCCTGCGCGATGACATCGAGCGACTCTGGGGCCGGTACTTCGGCTCCGGATCCGATGACTGATCGCAGCGACGCCAGGCAGCTGATTGCCCTGCAGCGCCGCCTGGCGCAATCGGTGATCGAGCAGGATGATCTGAGCAGGCCGGTTCAGTTGATCGCCGGAGTCGACGCCGCCTTTCCCGACCGTGGCGGCACCACCCGGGCGGCCGCCGTGCTAATGCGCTATCCCGACCTGGAGGTGATCGACCAGGCCGTCGCGCAACGGCCGACGAGCCTGCCCTACATCCCGGGTTTGTTGTCGTTTCGCGAACTGCCCGCCGTGCTGGACGCTATCGAAGCCCTTTCGCAGACGCCGGATCTGGTGCTCTGCGACGGCCAGGGCCGCGCCCATCCACGCCGCTTCGGCATCGCCTGCCATCTGGGTGTCGAAACCGGCCTGGCGACCATTGGTGTTGGCAAGAGCCGTCTGTGCGGCCAGCACAAGGAGCCGGGAATCGCAAAAGGGAGCGCCGTCGACCTGGTCGACGGCGATGACATCATCGGTCGGGTGATTCGATCACGCCACAACGTGCGCCCGATCTTCGTGTCGATCGGCCATCGCGTCGATCTGGATGCTGCGGTGAACTGGACGCTGGCCTGCACCACGCGCTACCGGCTGCCCGAACCGATCCGGCGTGCCGATCGCTTGGCCGGCCAAAGATAACTCTAGATCGGTCGCCTCAAAAGGCCGTCTACTTCTAGAAATCGTTGGAAAATGTAGCGAGCGGGTGGCTGACGGCGGCCGCCGGAACGCAGGGACCGGAGTGTATGTGAGAATACATGAGGATCCCGAGTACCGCCGGACGCCGTCAGGCGCACGCGCAGTAGTTTTCCAGCGATTTCTCAGCTTTCGTCGAGGTGCTCGCGGTAAGCCTCGGCGTCCATCAGTTCGTCGAGTTCACCGGGATCGTCGAGCTTGACTGAAAACAGCCAGCCATCGCCGTACGGGTCGTTGTTGACGATCTCGGGCGTATCGGCGAGTGCCTCGTTGACGACCACGATCTCGCCGGAAACCGGGCAATAGATGTCGGAGGCGGCCTTGACCGACTCGACCACCGCACAGGCGTCACCACGTCCGAAGGTCTCGCCCTCTTCGGGAAGTTCGACGAACACCAGGTCACCCAGCTGCCCCTGGGCATGGTCGCTGATGCCGACCTTGACCACGCCTTCTTCTTCCTGGCTGATCCACTCGTGGCTTTCCGCGTAACGCAGATCGGAAGGAATATCGCTCATGAAGCCGTCCCTGGAGAAACTGGGCAGATTCTATCAATAAACCGCCGTGCTGCCGACACCCGCTAGCTCGTTATCAGCGCGGCTGCAGGCAGATGCTCCGACGCTGGCGCAAATTGAGCCAGTGTGCGGTGATGAGCACCACGCCGCCGATGGAAGTCAGCAGCGAAGCGGCCAGCGGCGTCAGCACCGTAGCCTCGAGAAAGGCGGCGAGCAGCAGGATGAGCAGGCCGCCAGCACCGGCGAGCAGCAGCCCGACCTGGCCGTGAGCGCGGTAGCCGATCACGAAAGCCGACAGGCTGACCGGTACGATGAGGATCAACAGCAGGCGATGGAAAAGGTCGGAGCCGAAGAAACCGAGCGAGACGACCGGCGCCAGCACAATGGCCAGCGTCAGGGCGACGCACTGCGCCAGGCAGACTGCAGACACACCGATACCGGCCCGGTCCAAGAAGGAACCGGTTCGGACTTCGTCAGTGTCTCGAAAAACGACCGCCATGGGGTGATCTGCCTGGCTCGGTGAGCGGAATCGATATGATATAACATTTTCGGCGCGCCCGAAACCGCGTTGTTGGGCCGGCACCCTAGAATGGCGTCATGGACTTCACTCTCGCGCCGATCCGGCCCGCCCGCCTCGACTGGCAGGCGGGCACGCCATTCGCCCGCGACTACGGCGACAGCTATTTCATGCCCGGCCGCGGCCGCGAGGAAAGCCGGGTGGTCTTCATCGAGGGCAATGGACTGCCCGCGCGCTTCGCGGCCCTGCCGTCGGAAGCGGCCTTCATCATCGGCGAGACCGGTTTCGGCACCGGCCTGAACTGCCTGCTGGCCGCGCAGTGTTTTCTCGAGCACGCTCCGCACGACGCCACGCTGCAACTCTACTCGGCCGAACGCCACCCCCTGACCCGGCAAGACCTGGCCACGGCCCTGGCACTCTGGCCCGAACTCGGGGCCCTGGGGAAAGCCCTGCTCGAAGCCTGGCCGCCGCCGGCACCGGGGTTTCACCGCATCCGGCTCGCGCCACGGGTCGAACTGACGCTGATGTTCGGCGATGCCGCCCTGCTCTGGCCCCAGGGCCCGAAACGTGTCGACGCCTGGTTTCTCGACGGCTTCGCACCGGCCCGCAATCCCCAGCTCTGGACCGCCGAACTGCTCGGCACCCTCGCCCGCCATTCGTGCCCCGGCGCGACCGCCGCCACTTTCACTGCCGCCGGCCAGGTCCGGCGCGACCTGGACGAAGCCGGTTTCCAGGTCGAGCGACGTCCCGGTTTCGGCGGCAAACGCCATCGACTGGTGGCGCAAATGCCCGGCGAGTGGCGGCCACGGCGACGGCGTCGGGGAAGCGCCCTGGTCGTCGGTGCCGGTCTGGCCGGGGCGACCACCGCCCGCGCACTGGCCGAGCGCGGCTGGCAGGTCCGGGTGCTCGACCCGGCGCTGTCGGCGCCGGCTCCGGCTGCCCTGAACGCCGTGCTCTACGCCACTGCCAGCCATCACCTCAATGCCCAGAACCGCTTCTACCTGGGCGCTTTCCTGCATGCACAGCGCTGGCTGGAAAGGCTGGGCTTCCCGCGCAATGAAGACGATGGTCGACTCGAGGGCGTTATCCAGCACCTGGTCGACCCGCGAGTGGCGCGGAAAACGTGCCGTGCAGTCGACAGTGGGACCTGGCCGCGGGAGATGCTCGCACCGCTTGGCGAGGCGCTTGTGCGCTTCGAGGGCGCCGGCTACCTGCGTCCGGGCAACTGGTGTCGCTTCCTGCTCGATCACCCCGACATTTCGACGACGGTCGCGCGCGCCAGTTCGATCTCCCGCGACCTGCCGGTCGGAGTGGTTCTGGGCTCAGGCGATCGACTCGAGGCCGATGCCGTCGTTGTGTGTACGGCCGGCGCCACTGACCAGTTCGACGGCATGAACTGGTTGCCTCTGCGGACCGTACGCGGGCAAGTCACCTTTTGCCGGGCCACGAAGGCCAGTCTGCAGTGGCGGGAAGCGCACTGTCACACCGGCTATGTCACGCCGGCCTTCGAGGGCGTGCATTGCATCGGCGCCACCTTTGATCGCCAGCGCCAGTCGGCCGTCGTCGACCCCGTCGACGACCAGCACAACCTGGCCGAACTGGAACGCAACGTTCCGGCCCTCTGGCAGGGCCTCGGCGGCAGCCGCATCGAAGTCGTCGGTCAGCACGCCGGCCTCCGCTGCCAGTCGGGCGACTGGCTGCCGCTGGTGGGCCCCCTGCCGGATCCCTCGACCAACCCGCACACCCTGAATGAGCGGGTGTGGCTGAACGTCGCCCACGGCTCGCGCGGATTAACCCATACGCCGCTGTGCGCGGATCTGATCGCCGACCAGCTGTCGGGCCATCCTGTGGCCACCGATACCGGGGTCGTGGCATCACTCGCTCCCGAGCGATTCATCGAACGCCGGCGTCGCCGCGAACCCGGCTGGCGACCATAGGCAAGGGCAGTATTCACTGGAATCCCGGCTGCCCCACCTGCGCAGGCCGCTGCGCTACTTTCTGCAGCTGCGAGGCTTCGAAGCCGCTGGCTTCGAGAAGGTCGAGCAAGGCCTGGTAGCGAGCATTGGAAAGCTCGGGCTCGCGCGCCATGATCCAGGCGTACTCGCGCGAAGGGTGCCCGACCACCGCCCACTCGTACGCCTCGTCAAGGCCGATGATGTAGTAGCCGAATCGAATCGGCCAGTAGAATTGAACCTTCCACTGTGCGTTGGTCTCCTCGTCGACGACCCAGGCCACACCCTTCATTTCTTCCTCGGGCGCGTCAAAACTGCCGTCGCGGTAGCGGTAGATGTCGTCGATCCGGCCGTCCTCGCGCAGCCGGTAGATGGCCCGCCCGGCGACGTTGCCCCGCTCGCCGAAGTAGGGAATGTTGGCAATCACGTACCACTGCCCCATGTACCGCTCGAGATCGACCCGCTCCACCGTCTCCAGCGGCGGCCCACCCCGCATCATGGCGCAGCCCGACAGCGCCAGCAGCGCGAGTATTGAGAAGAATGGTTTCATTTCGATGCTCCGTTCCACGAATGCCGCGAAACGTAGCGCCTGGACCGTGAAGGAAAGTGCAGGGGAAAGGAGAAATGGTGCCGGCTGAGAGATTCGAACTCCCGACCTACTGATTACAAATCAGCCGCTCTACCACCTGAGCTAAGCCGGCAACGAGGCTTGAGGAATTACCAAAATACTCTGGAAATCAATTCTAATCGTTCCGGTGGTGCGAGTTTCAAGCGCAGCTTGAAAAAAGCGCCGCCGGGACACCGCAGCAGCTCTACCAACTGAGCTAAGCCGGCAACCCGCAAAATTGTACCGAAAAGCGGCAGCGCGGTCCTCGCCTTGCGTTCCCAATCGGCGTTAATCATGTATACTTTATACATGAATGGGATCGGCACTTCGCAGTTCCGACGAGGCGTGAAACCCCCGCAGGCGCGCACGCTGTGGCGGGCCATCGCCTGGACCAGCGTGAGCCTGGGCGCCGTTGGTGCGGTCTTGCCGGTGATGCCGACCACGCCGTTCCTGCTGGTGGCCCTGTGGGCCGGCACCCGGTCGTCACCGCGGCTGCGTTTCAGGCTCTACCGGCACCCGCGCTTCGGCCCCACCTTGCGGGCCTGGCAGCGCCATCGCGTCGTCCCGGTCCGCGCCAAGTGGACCGCTGCCCTGGCCATGATGCTCAGTGCGCTGGTGATGTGGGCTGCCGGTGCCCCAACCGCGGTTCTGGCTGCAGTCGGCCTGGTCTTCGTGACGGTCGGATCGTTCATTCTCACGCGGCCCTCGAGGCCACCCCAAGTCGAGCCTCGCGCAACATGAGCAGCCACGCATCCGTCATGACCGGTTCACGGGAATGGGCCCTCTGGGCCTTTCCCTTCCGCCCGTTTTTCCTGGCCACCGGCGCATACGCCATCCTGACCCTGGTCGGCTGGCTGGGCATACTGATCCCTGGCTGGCCCCTGGCCGGCGACCATCCGCCCATGCAGTGGCACAGCCACGAGATGCTCTTCGGCGTGGTCGCCGCGGCCATCGCCGGCTTTCTGCTCACCGCCATGTGCAACTGGACCGGCGCCGAACCGTTGTCGGGGCGCCGTTTGCAGGGCCTGTTCGCGCTGTGGCTGGCCGGGCGCGTGGCCATGTGGCTGTCCGGCACACTGCCGCATGCTGTCGTTGCCCTGGTCGACCTGGCATTCCTGGCCGCGGTTGCAGCCTGCGCCGCTTACGTCATCATCCGTGCGGGCAACATGCGCAACCTGCCGCTGGTGGCCGTCATCACCCTGCTGTGGCTGGCCAACGGCCTGTTCCACGCCGGACTGGCCACCGGAGATGCCGCACTGTTGCGCGGTGCGGAACTCGGCACCATGGGCCTGATCGTCATGCTGATGGTCCTCATCGGCGGGCGCATCACGCCGGCTTTCACGCGCAACTGGCTGCTGCGCAACGGCCGCGATCCGGGCGTCGTCCGAACTCGCCCGTGGCTGGAAGCCACCACGGTGGCCGCCACCGCCCTGCTGATCGTGCTGTTGCTCGTTGGCGTACCGTCGATGGTCCTGGCCGTCGCGGCAGCGGTCGCCGGCACCGCCAACCTGCTGCGCGTGGCCGGCTGGTCGGGCTGGCAGACGCGCCAGGAACCGCTGCTGTGGATCCTGCATCTCGGCTATGCCTGGATTCCGCTGGGCCTGCTCCTGCTGGCCGCGAGCGAGGCTTTCGGCCAGATCGCCCCGACCGCCTGGCTGCATGCACTGGGGCCGGGCGCAATGGGTGTCCTGATCATCGGTGTCATGTCGCGGGTTGCGCTGGGCCACACGGGCCGGCCGCTGGCCCTGCCGCGCGGCGCGGTCGCCAGCTACGTCCTGATCCTCGTTGCCGCCCTGAGCCGCCTGGTGACTGCACTCGGCTGGTTGCCCTGGCAGTTCGGGATCGTGCTCAGTTCCGCAGCCTGGATTGGCGCCTTTGCCGTCTTCCTCTGGCTGTATGCGCCCATCCTGGTCCGGCCGCGTGCCGACGGCCAGCCCGGCTGAGGCAAAGACCATGCGCCTGACCCATCATGTCGATCTGTCCCTGCGGGTACTGATGCACCTGGCGCTGACCGGCGAACGCCGCGTCACCATCCAGGCGATCTCCGAGGCTTTCAGTATCTCGCGCAATCACCTGATGAAAGTCGTGCATGCCCTGGCCCGGCACGGCTACATCGAATCGACCCGCGGCAGCGGCGGCGGCATTCGCCTGGCCTGGCCGCCCAAGGGGATCAACGTTGGCGAGGTGGTTCAGTCCATGGAGCCCGATTTCGGCCTGGTGGAATGCTTCCGGCCCGAGAACCGCTGCATCATCACGCCGGCCTGTGCCCTGCCTGCCATGCTCGACGAAGCCCTGCGCGCGTTCCTGGCCGTCCTCAAGCAGTACACGCTGGCCGACCTGGTCAGCCCGCGCGTCGCCCCCGAGATGGCGCGACTGCTGTCAATCCGGCTCGATCCGCCGACCCGGAACTGAACCGACTCGCGAATCGTGGCAAAGCGGTAGAATGCCGCGCCATGGAACTGATCGACATCGGCTGCAACCTCACTCACGATTCATTCGACGCTGACCGCGAAGCGGTCATCGACCATGCCCGCGCCGCCGGCGTGGTCCAGATGATCGTCACCGGGGCCACGGAACAAGGCAGTACCCAGTCACTGGAACTGGCCGCGACCCGGCCGGACGTGCTGTTCGCCACCGCTGGCGTTCACCCTCACCATGCCGAGGACGTCGGCGCCGACACGCTCAGCGTACTCGCCGAACTGCACCGCAACGAGCGCGTGGTGGCCGTGGGTGAATGCGGGCTGGACTACTTCCGGGACTTCTCGCCGCGCCCGGCCCAGCGCCGCGCCTTCGAGCGTCAGCTCGAGCTCGCTGTCGACTGCGGCAAACCGGTGTTCCTGCACCAGCGCGACGCCCACGACGACTTCATTGCCATATTCCGTGAGTTTCGGCCACAACTGGCCGGCGCGGTGGTGCACTGTTTCACCGACACCCGAGAAGCCATGCTCGAATACCTGGAAATGGACTGCCATATCGGGATTACCGGCTGGATCTGCGACGAACGCCGCGGCCGGCACCTGAAGGAGTTCGTGCACGAGATTCCGGCGGATCGCCTGATGATCGAGACCGACGCGCCCTACCTCAAGCCGCGCAACATGAAGCCGAAAATCAAGACCCGCCGCAACGAACCGCAGTGGCTGCCCTGGATCGCCGGCACCGTGGCCGCCTGCCGCGGCGTCACGCCCGACCAGCTGGCCAGGGAGACTACTGCCACTGCGAGGCGCTTCTTTCGACTGACCGACTAACCAGGCATGTCCGTCGGGGATGTAATCCCGACCTACTTACTCTGGCCCACATCCCTCGTTTTGGTCATTCGAACATTCGTATTTCGAACTTGTTTCGAATTTGGTGCTTGAGATTTGGTGCTTCCCCCGACGCTACGCCGCAGCAGCGGCCTGGCGCAATGTGGCCAGGCGGCGCGCCTGCATCTTGAGGCGGTATTCGAGTTCGCGGTAGCGAGTTGACAGCTCGGTGCGGCGCCACTTGTCGCGTAACGCAGCCTTGCCGGCGGCGACACGATCGGCCTGGACGGCCTGCCACTGAGCCACGGTGTCCTTGAACTGCTGGTACTCGCGATCGAGCGTTTCCGCCCAGCTCATCGCCTGGGGATCCCCTGCCAGGCGTTCCTGCAACTCCTGGAACTGCACCTGCAGCCGGGCGCGGCGAATCTTGAAGCGCGGCGTGCGCCGCAACTCGAAGGCCATGCCCAGCCAGGACGCCGTGGCAATCAGCCACTTGCCCGGGTCGAACTGCCACCAGCGCACGCCGTTGCGATAATCGGCCTGAAAGGCGTGGTGGAAGTTGTGATAACCCTCACCCCAGGTCAGCAAAGCCACCAGGCCGCTGTCCCGTGACGTGTTATCGAGATTGTGGGTGCGCTTGCCCAGCGTGTGAGCCAGGGAATTGATAAAGAACGTGCACTGCTGCGAAAACGCCAGGCGGAATGCGCCGGCCAGCAGCACCATGCCGACGATATCGCCAACCAGCCAGCCCAGCAGCAACGGCAGGCCGAGATTCATGCCCCAGGTCAGCGGCCAATAGTTGCGGTGCTGCCACATGACGATCGGATCGCGCTCGAGATCGCGCACCTGGTCGAAATCGATTTCGCTGGTCGGCCACTTTCTGAGCATCCAGCCCATATGGGCATGCCAGAATCCGGACTTGATCGAATGCGGATCGCGCTCGACGTCGTCAACGTAGCGATGGTGAACGCGGTGACGCGCCGTCCAGACCAGCACCGAATTCTGCAGCGACTGGGCGCCGAAAATGGCGAAGAACAATCGCAGCGGCCAGGCCGCCTTGTAAGTGCGGTGCGACCAAAGGCGATGGTATCCAGCGGTGATCGACAGCCCGCTGAGCACCCAGAAGATACCCGCGAACAGCCAGCTCCATCCACTAAAGCCCTGAGTCAGGCCCCAGATCGGCGCGGCCACGAAGCCGAGCAGGCCAATGGCGATAAAAAAGGTCAGGTTCTCGGGAACCAGGTCGGGCTTCTTGTCAGTCATTGCAGTTTCATGCTCCAGAGTGTGCCGACCCTTCGCAGGAACGGCCGGTACTCGGTTATCGGTTACTTGAAAAATTGAATGGAAAGCGGATAGGGCCAGACTTCACCTTCACTGGCCTTGACGCCGCCGATGATCGGGAAAATCAGGCTCACGAGGGCAAGCGCCATGAGCAGCAGAAAACCGATGCCGACAATCATCAGAACGAAGCTGACGATGCAGTAAATCACGGCGCTGATCATCCAGTTGAACACCACGTGACCATGCGGCACCAGCCCGGGCAGGCTGTCCTTCTTCAGAATGTAGATGACGATGGGTACGACCAGTCCGGCCAGCGGAACCACCAGCCCCGACAGCATCGACAGATGCAGGATCATGGCCCAGTTCTGGGTTTCCTTGTCGACGTCACTCGTAGTGGTCTGCTCGAACTGTTCTTCGTTCATCGTTGAAATTCCTTAAGTCCTGGTTGCGACCCGGTTCGCGAGAGCCACGAGAATACCGCAGCTGCCGGTCCGGCGCCAAGGCGGGATCAAGATTTTTCGTCCTTCTCGGAGGGTCGTTTCCAGCCCGGGATGCTGCGTTGCCGCGCCCGGGCCAGGGTGAGCTGGCCGGCCGGTGCCTCGCCTGAAATCACGCTGCCGGCACCAATGGTGGCGTCCTTGCCTACTGAGACAGGCGCAACCAGGGAAGAGTTCGACCCGATGAAGGCGCCCTCGCCGATCAATGTGCGGTGCTTGTTGACCCCATCGTAGTTGCAGGTGATGGTGCCGGCTCCGATATTGGCCTGTTCGCCGACTTCCGCATCACCGATGTAACTCAGGTGCGAGGCCTTGGCGCCGGCGCCCAGCTTGGCCTTCTTGGTTTCGACGAAGTTGCCGACTTTCACGCCGTCGGCCAGTTCCGTGCCGGGCCGCAGGCGGGCAAAAGGCCCGACCGAGCAGGCGCCGGTGCTGCGTACGCCCTCGAGCACACTCAGCGGCTCCACGCGGGTGCCGGCCGCAAGGTCGCAGTCGCGGATCACGCAACCGGGCCCGATGATCACGCCGTCGCCGAAGCGATTGCGACCCTCGAGCACCACGTTGACGTCGATGACGACATCACGGCCGCACTCGACCGGACCGCGAACCTGAACGGTATCGGGGTCGAGCAGCGTTGCGCCGGCAGCCAGCAGGGCGCCGCGTGCCCGGCGCTGATACACGCGCTCGAGTTCGGCGAGCTGGGCGCGATCGTTGGCGCCGAGCAGTTCGTCGGGCCATTCGGCCACGACGGCATCCACCACCCGGTCCGCGTCGGCGGCAATGCCGATGCAGTCGGTCAGGTAGTACTCGCCCTGGGCGTTGTCATCGCCGACCCGCTCGAGCCAGATCGACAGGTCACTCGCGGCGGCACACAGCACACCGCTGTTGACCTCCTCGATGCGCCGCTCCTCTTCGTTGGCGTCTTTTTCTTCGCGGATCGATGCCACGCGGCCATCGCGTCGAACGATCCGCCCGTAACCGGCGGGATCTTCGGCAATGAAACTGAGCACGGCCAGATCGGCCGGGTTTTCGAGCAGGCGCTTTAGCGTGTCGGCGCGAATCAGGGGCATATCGCCCGGCAGCACCAGCACGCGCGCGGCCTCATCGACCTGCGGCAGGGCCTGGGCGACGGCATGGCCGGTGCCACGGCGCTCGGCCTGCAGCACCCAGTCGATGTCGTCCCCGCCGATGGCGTCCCGGACCTGATCGGCCCCGGCGCCGATCACGATACGAATCGCGCCCGGTTCGAGGCTGCGCGCGGCTTCGACCAGATGCGCCAGCATCGGCCGGCCACCGACCGGTTGCAGCACCTTGGGCCGGGCCGAATTCATGCGCTTGCCTTCGCCGGCGGCGAGAATGATCACTTCGAGCATGGAGTCAGGGCCGATCTGGGAATATGTCCAGTATAAAAGAAGGCCCCGGGCGAGGGAGAACCCGGGGCCTGTAGTCGGATCCGGTTTGGGGACTGTAACCGAATCCTGTCGGTCCGCCTAGGGAGGGAAGCGGACCACACCATGCGCATGGTGAATATTGAGACCAGAGCCCTTGCGCAAAAGTTCCTAAAATTCAGTCGATTTTGAAAAAAATTTTTAACGTTACAAATCAATGTGTTAGTGGGCGGACTCCCAGTCTTTCCCACTACCAACTTCGACCAGGAGCTCGACTTTCAGTTCCGCCGCCGATTGCATACGCTCGACGACCCCGTCTCGAACCTTCTCCAGGGCGCCTTCCTCGACCTCCAGGATCAGTTCATCGTGGACCTGCATGACCAACTTCGCCGGCACCGATTCGGACTGGATCCAGGCATCGACATCGATCATGGCGCGCTTGATGATGTCGGCCGCCGACCCCTGCATGGGCGCGTTGATGGCGGCGCGCTCAGCCGCTTGCCGGCGCTGGCCGTTGCGCGAGCGAATCTCGTCGGCCCACAGGCGACGGCCGAACAAGGTCTCGACGTAGCCCTGCTCGCGCGCACGCTCGCGGATGTCATCCATGAACTCGCGCACACCGGGATAGCGTTCGAAGTAGCGGTCGATGTAATCCTGGGCTTCGCCCCGGGGCAGTTCGAGCTGGCGCGACAGGCCCCAGGCGCTCATGCCGTACATCAAGCCGAAGTTGATCGCCTTGGCCGCGCGGCGCTGGTCGTGACCGACCTCGTCAACGGCGAGACCGAACACCTCGGCGGCGGTGGCGCGGTGAATGTCCTCGCCGTCGGCAAAGGCAGCAAGCAGGCGCTCGTCGCCGGACAGGTGTGCCATGATCCGCAACTCGATCTGCGAGTAGTCGGCAGCCAGTAACACGGTGCCTTTCGGCGCGATGAAGGCCTTGCGGATCCGGCGGCCCTCGGGCGTGCGGATGGGAATGTTCTGCAGGTTGGGATCGGTCGACGACAGCCGGCCCGTGGCCGCCACCGCCTGGTGATAGTGCGTGTGGATCCGGCCCGTACGCGGATGAATCCGCTCGGGCAGGCGGTCGGTGTAGGTGTTCTTGAGCTTGGCCAGGCCGCGGTGTTCGAGAATCAGCTTGGGCAATGCGTGGCCTTCGATCGCCAATTCCTGCAGCACGTCCTCGGCCGTCGAGGGCTGCCCCTTGGGTGTCTTGCGCTTGACCGGCAGACCGAGTTGCTCGAACAGGATTTCCTGCAGCTGCCTGGGCGAGCCCAGGTTGAATTCCTGGCCGGCTTCCTCGTAGGCGGCTTCGACCAGTTCGCCCAGACGCTTCTCGATTTCACCGCTTTGCTCGGCCAGCACATCGGCGTCCAGCGCCACGCCGGTTCGCTCCATGCGGGCCAGCACGGGAATCAACGGGATTTCCAGATCACGGTAGACGCGGCAGGGCCCTTCGAGCTTCTCGAGCCGGGGCCAGAGATGTTCGTGCAGCGCCAGCGTGACCTCGGCGTCCTCGCCGGCGTATTCGGCCGCAGTGGCCACCGGCACCTGGTCGAAGGTGAGCTGCTTCTTGCCCTTTCCGGCGACCGATTCGAAAGAGATCGTCTGACGCCCGAGATAGCGCGTGGCCAGCGAATCCATATCGTGGCGAGTGCCGGTCGAATGGAAGGTATAGGACTCGAGCATGGTGTCGTGCCGGATCCCGTTGAGTGCGATGCCGGCACGCTCGAGCACATTGAGGTCGTACTTGAGATGCTGGCCAACCTTCGGCCGACTCTCGTCCTCGATGATGCCGCGCAGGGCCTCGATCGCTTCGCCGAAGGTGAACTCGTTGTCCTGATCGGCATGCGCCAGCGGCACATACCAGGCCCGGCCGGCCTCGATCGCGAAGGAAAACCCGACCAGGTCGGCGTCCAGCGGTTCCAGGCTGGTGGTCTCGGTGTCGAAAGCGATCAGCTCGGCTGATTCCAGTGCATCAACCAGGGCCTCAAGCTGTTGCCTTGTGGTGACTGTCTCGACTTCGAGTTCGCCGCCGGAATCCGAGCTTTCGCCTTCCTTGTCGCTGTACTGCTTCAGCCAGGTCGAAAATCCGTGGCGCTTGAGCAGCTCGATCATGCGCTCGCGGTCGGGTTCGGTCCGCTTGAGCGCCTCGAGCCCGCCCTCGAGTTTCACCGAGTCGTCGAGCGCAACCAGTTCACGCGAGAGCCTGAGCTGATCGAGTCCGGCGCGCAGGTTCTCGCCGATCTTGCCGCCAACTTCGTCGGCGTGCTCGATCACGCCGTCGAGGTCGCCGTAGGCTTTCAACCACTTGGCCGCCGTCTTCGGCCCGACCTTTTCGATGCCCGGAATGTTGTCAGACGTGTCGCCGGTCAGCGCCAGCAGATCGGCCACCCGTTCAGGGCCGACGCCGAACTTCCCTTCCACCGCCTCGGGATCGTAGCGCTTGTCCTGCATCGTGTCTTCGAGCACGACGCCGTCGGTAACCAACTGCGCCAGATCCTTGTCGCCTGAGGAGATCAGTACGGGCCGGCCTTCCTTACGCGCCCGGCGCGTGAGCGTGGCGATGACATCATCGGCTTCCACCCCCTCGACCACCAGTCGGGGCAGGCCCATGGCGTCAATCAGCTCGTGCAGCGGCTCGATCTGCGACCTGAGCTCGTCGGGCATGGGTGGGCGCGTGGCCTTGTACTCGGCGTAGGTGTCGTGCCGGAAGGTCTTGCCCGGCGCGTCGAAGATCACGGCGGCATACTCGGGCTCATATTGCTCGATCATGCGCCGGACCATGTTGGCCACGCCGAAAACCGCTCCCGTGGGCCGGCCATCCCCGCTGGTCAGGCTGGGCAGGGCGTGGAACGCGCGATACAGGTAGGACGAACCGTCAACCAGGCAGAGTGGCGAAGTGTCGGACATGGAACGGGTTCCGTGGGCTGAACACGGGTCATGATAATGCAAGCCTGGACCCCGCCACCGGCTTCCACGTGACGGAACTCCCGATACTGTGCATTACTGATAGACTGGAATCAGTCGATCTGGCGGAGGTTCCCATGAAACGATTTGCCATGCTGTTGCCGGCACTGATGATGGCCGGAATCACAGTCGCCCAGGACGAGGAATCCGATCAGCCAACACCTTCGGACGCCCCACCACCACCGCCGATTCGCGAACCGATGCCGCCCAAGGTACAGGATCCCGACGAACAGATCGCGCCACAGGTGGTCATCCGCCGCGAGGACGATCGCATGATCGAGGAGTATTCATCCGACGGCCAGATCTACATGGTGAAGATCACGCCCCTCGGTGGCGGGCCGTCCTACTACCTGATCGACACCGACGGCGACGGCGAACTCGAAAGCCGCCACGAGCATATGGAGCCGGTGATGCCAGCGTACTGGAAGATCGCGGAGTGGTAGTTTTTTGGTTGGCTGGTTAGCTGGTTGGCTGGTTAGCGTGTTGGCTGCTTAGCTGGTCGGTCAGGGCCAGATACTGTTCAAGCGTCAGCGTCTCCGCGCGGGCTTTGGGGTCGACGCCGGCTGATTCGATCTGTTTTTCGTCCAGCAAGCCCTTGAGCGCGTTGCGCAGGGTTTTTCGGCGCTGGCCGAAGGCGTGGCGGACGACTTTTTCGAGAGCGGGCAGGCGTGCGAGCATGGCTTCGTCGAGTGCCTTGGGCCGCATGCGGATGATGGCCGAATCGACTTTCGGCGGCGGGTTGAAAGCTTCCGGTGGCACGCTGAACAAGCGCTCCATGCGGCAGTGAAAGCCGGCCATCACTGACAGGCGCCCGTACTGCTTCGACCCCGGCTGGGCCACCAGGCGGTCGACGACCTCTTTTTGCAGCATGAAGTGCATGTCCACGATGGCCTGGCGCCAGCGAAACAGGTGGAACAGGATCGGTGTGGAAATGTTGTAGGGAAGATTTCCGACCACGCGGACACGCTCGCCGGCCACCGCGGTCAGGTCGATTTCCAGCACGTCGGCCTGGATCACTTTCAGCCGCTCGGGGAAACCCAGGCGTTCGGGCAGCGCCGCGGCCAGGTCGCGGTCGAGTTCGATTGCCGTTATCCGCGCGCCGGCTTCCAGCAAGGGGCCCGTCAGCACCCCTTCTCCGGGACCGATCTCGATGAGGACTTCATCCGCAAGCGGCCGAATGGCTGAAACCAGTCGGCCAATGACCGTGGCATCGTGCAGGAAATGCTGGCCGAAGCGCTTGCGCGGCCGGTGTGACTTCATTGTTCCGGACGCCGCAGGCTGCGCGCCAGATTGACCGCCGCGATCAGGCTGCCGGTTTCGGCCTTGCCGCTGCCGGCCAGCTCCAGCGCCGTACCGTGGTCGACCGAAGTCCGGATGAACGGCAGGCCCAGCGTGACGTTGACGGCGTGTCCAAAACCAACGTGCTTGAGCACGGGCAGGCCCTGGTCGTGGTACATCGCCAGCACGGCATCAAACTGGCGCAGGCGATCCGGCACGAAAGCGGTATCGGCCGGCAGCGGGCCGACCAGGTCGATGCTACCGCGCAGCGCCTTCATGACCGGCTCGATCACCTCGATCTCCTCCCGGCCCAGGTAGCCGCCCTCGCCGGCATGCGGGTTGAGTCCCAGCACGGCGATCTTCGGCCGCCGCAGATCGAACTGCTGGCGCAGTGCCTGGTCAAGGATGCGCAAGGTCGATTCGAGCCGCTCGCCGGTGACGGCATCGGCCACTTCGCGCAGGGGCAGGTGCGTGGTCACCAGGGCTACGCGTACGCGGCCGGCAGCCAGCATCATCACGACCCGTTCGACATCAGCCCGCCCGGCAAGGAATTCGGTATGACCGCTGAATTCAATGCCAGCCTGGTTGATCACGCCCTTGTGCACCGGCCCGGTGACCAGGCCATGAACGCGGCCGGCCAGGCAGTGATCGGCAGCAATCTCCAGACATTCGAGAACGTAGGCGGCGTTGGCCGGATCGAGCCGGCCGGGCTGGACCGGCGCCTTGAGCGCCACCGGCAGACAGCGGATGCCGCCAGTGGCGTCGGCCCCGACGCCGTCCACTTCCAGCACCGGGGTTTCAAGGCCGATCGCCCCGATGGTTTGCCGCAGCAGATCCGGATCGGCGACGACGATCAGCGAGGGATCGAGTGCCGCCACACGGCAGGCCAGCTCGGGGCCGATGCCCGCCGGCTCTCCCGGCGTAATCAGTAGTGGCTGCAGGATCGTGCCGGCCACACCCGGCCTACAGGCGAATCTCGACGAAGGACTCGCTGCGGAGCTGGCGCAGGAAACGATCCACCTCTTCCTGTGCCTTCTGCTCGGACAGCATTTCACGCGCTTCGGACCGAAGCACCTCTTCGGTGCGATCGCTCTCCCTGACCTCCAGCAACTTGATCAGATGCCAGCCATTCGGACTCTGGAAGGGATCGCTGAGCTCACCCGGCTCGAGCGATTCGACCTGCTCGCGTACATAGGGTCCATAAGCGCCGGCCGGGAACCAGTCGAGCAAACCGCCGAGATTGGCGGTGGACTGGTCACTGGAATATTCGCGCGCCAGTTCGGCAAAGTCCTCGCCGTCTTCGATCCGTTCGCGCAGATCCTCGATGCGCTCGCGCGCCTCATCGGTGGTGATCAGTTCCGACGGGGAAATCAGCAGGTGCCTGGCGCGATACTCCGTTACGATCACCTCGCTACGCTCGCGCACGTCGCGCACCTGCAGGATGATGACGCCGGCAGGCGTGCGCAACGGTTCACTCACCTCGCCCGGTGAGAGCCCCTCGACGGCATCGGCAAAGACCGGCGGCAGCGCGCTGATATTGCGCCAGCCAACGTCGCCGCCCTCGAGCGCATCGGGCGCCTGGGAATAGCTGATCGCCGCCGACGAGAAGCTCATGCCCTCATCGAGCCGATCGTAGATTTCCTCGACCCTGGCTTCGGCCTCGCGAAACTGGTCGGGCGAGGCCGATTCCGGCACCGAAACCACGATCTGCGAAAGCAGGTATTCGCGGCCGCCGAACTGATCGGAAGCCATCAGGATTTCAACCTCGGTATCGCTGATCTCGTCCATCGAGCTCATGACCCGCTGCTGCAGCCGCGATATCATGATCTCGTCCCGGATTTCGCTCCGGAACTGCTCGAAACTCGTACCCTCGGCCTCGACCGCCTGACGCAGCTGACCACCAGTGAGTTCGTTTTGCCGTGCGACGCGATTGAGCGCGTCGTCGACGTCGGCGTCGGAGACCCGGATGCCGGTCGACTCAGCGCGCAAAATCTGCAGGCGTTGCATGATCAGCCGCTCGAGCACTTGCTCTTCAAGCACATTGCGCGGCGGCAGATTTTCACCGCGACTCTCCACCTGGCGCACGATGCCATCGATTGCCTGGTCAAGCTCGCTTTGCAGGATCACGTCCTCTTCGACCAGTGCGACGATGCTGTCGATCGGCTGGCGTTCGGTCTGTGCCATGAGCACCAGCGGAAGGCACAGGGCCAGCGCCGGCAGAATTCGTATCATTGCCTTTGTCATTGCAATCTCGATCTTCCTTGGTGTGATGTCGTTCAGTAACGGGCCTGGTCGGCGAACAGGCGGTACGGCGCTCGCCCGACACTGCCCAGTCCCTTGAGAACCAGCTCGACGAAAAACGCCGTGCGCTTGTCGGACTCGCGATCGCTAACCCATTCGCGGGCCGTGAAGCGCAGCGACCAGCAGCAACTGTCGTACTCGACGCCGCCGAGCACCTCCAGTGTCTCATTTTCCTGGAAGGAATACGTTACGCGGCCGATAAGATTCAGGTTTTCATTGACCGGGTAGCGAAAGCGAACATCGGCCTGGTCGACCCGGTCCTGGCGGAAACGGTAGCCCAGCGCGACCTGCTGGCCATCATCCCCGCCCCAGTTCAGACCAAAGCGCGCCACTTGTGTTTCATCCGATTCCAGGTCGTACTGCAGTCCCGCGTTCAGCGCCACCTGACGGGCAGGTCGCCAGGTCATCTCGGCCACGGTGGCCGACTGATCGCGCCGTTCGCGCGGTTGATCGTCGAGCTGAACCCGCAGATCGGTGAAATGAAAGATCTGCCCGACGCTCATCTCGAAGCGGCTGTAGCCGTCCCCGGCATCGAGCAGGCGCGAGGTGAGCGCCGCCGTGAGCTGATTGGCGTCACCGTGCCGATCCGGTCCACTGAAGCGGTTGTAGTGGAACAGCTGGCTGAAGCCGAAGGTCAGTTCGCGGGTGTCGAAATCCGGCAACGCGTCCTGGTCGCGGTAGGGCACGTAAAGGTAGTACAGGCGAGGCTCTAGGGTCTGGATGCGGTCGCCGTCGAGGGCGCGCTCGAAGGCCAGGCCGGCATCGACCGTGGCCACCGGCATGGTCCGGGTCGGACTGGACTCGTCCGCGCCGTCGAGCTGGTAGGCCGTCGAACGTACACCGAGGCTCGGTCGCAGATGCCAGCCCGGCGCCACGTAGTCGTAATGCACGCGCGGAAACAGGTCGACGCGCCCGCCGGTCGTGCCCTGCTCACGATCGAAATAGACCAGTTCACTGTCAAGCGAAAAGCGCAGACGCCCGGGCAGCGGACGATCGATCGTCAAGGTCGTTCGCGGCAAACGCCGGTAGGGCTCGCGCGACGGCCCGACGCTTTCGTCGAGCACCTGGAAGACATCGGCCTCCAGTGCCAGCGCCCAGTAGCGCCCGCTGCCACGCAGGCTGGCCGCGGAACGCAGGAAGGGAATGGACGAGGCATGCAGGTCGCCGCCCAGGTCGACGAAATAGTCATCGTCGCTGGCTCGCTTGAGGCTGGCACCGGCAGCCCAGTCCTGAGCGAGCCGGGCATGGTAGTCGAACTCGCCGAAGTAGCGGCCTCGGTCGGCGCGCCGATCATCCGGCAGCCATTCGATTTCGAGTTCACCGGATTGTCGCGGCGTCAGAAAGCGGTGCTCCAGCCCCAGCATGGCGCCGCGCTTTTCGATCCAGCGACCGGTCAGGGTGGCATCCTGATTGGGCGCGATGTTCCAGTACCAGGGCACCGAGATATCTACGCCGTCATCGGCCGAATAACCGAAACCGGGATAGAGGAATCCGGTCTTGCGACGGTCGTCGAGCGGAAAGGTCAGCCACGGCGTGTAGAGCAGCGGTACGCCCTTGAAGGTCAGTCGCGCATTGCGCGCCGTGCCCACCCCTTCTTCGAGGTCCATGTCGACCCGCGAGGCCTGGAGTTGCCAATCTGGCTGTTCCGGCGGACAGGTGGTGAAATCGAAAGTCTGGAGACGGGCGTGCTCGGGATCGAACATTTCGACCGAGGCGGCCGAACCACGTCCGGTCGTGCCGGGAATGGTGTAGCCCACCGTCTCGAAGCGTCCGGCCCGGCCGCGTGTGTCATACCGGGCGCTGCCGGCATCGACGTTGAGCTGCGGCCCGCTGTAGCGCATCCAGCCGGGAATATCGACCCGCCCGGTTGCCGTGTCGTAGATCAGTTCGTCGGTCTCGAGTTGCTGGCCGTCCTGCACCAGGCGAACGCCGTCGCGAAACGTCACGAGCCGGCCGCGCTCGGCGGAAAATGTTTCCGCCTGGATATCGGTGGACCCGCGCAGGCTCTCCGGCGGCCGCTCCGGGATGCGCAACTGGGCCGGCGGCGGGCAGGACAGGGCCTCACGCTGGGCCAGGGCCGAGGCAGGCGCCAGGGCAACGGCAATCGCGGCAGTCAGTAGACGAAGCGGGTACAAGACGGAATCCGGCAGCGGGCGAACCGGTAAAGTTTGCACATCCCCCGCCATTGTTCAATGCCCGCCGTGCAGAAACGTCGCTCTTTGTTCGGCATCGGCCTCGCTTAGCCGTTCGACGTGCTGGTACAGGCAAGCCAATTGGGCATCGCAGCGTTCGTGAAATAACGCCTCGAACGCCTCGATGCCGGACTCGTAGGTGGCCACCAGTGCCAGGTGGGCATTGTTGATGGGCCGGTCGATCCAGCCCTGCAGGCGATCGCCGCCGGGACGCTCGGTCAGCGCTCGCAGTTCATCTTTCAATCTCTCGAAGGCCTGTACACGCGCCTGCTCCAGCGCGGATTCTTGTTCGAGCGTCGCGAACTGCTCGGCCAGACGCTGACGGGCATCCAGCAGGAGATTTGTAAGCTTTGCGTCGAGTTCCCGCTCGGCGCGCCACGCATCCAGCGCTTCGTCATCGCCGCGCTCACCCAGCCAGCGGCGAACCCCCTCGCGCCCGACAAAGGTGGCGAACGCCTCGTTGAAGGCCGTATCGCCGGACACGTACAACAGCTCGTGACTGAGCTCATGGAAGATCAGCTCGGCCAGGTGGGCATCGGACAGGGTCAGCATGCTGTCGAGCACCGGGTCAGCAAACCAGCCCAGGGTGGAATAGGCGGTGGCCGGGAAGACAGCCACGTCCAGGCCCTCTTCGGCCAGGCGGCGGGCCTCGGACTGGGCGCGCTCGAGGCGAAAGTAACCGCGATAGGCCAGGCAGCCAACCAGCGGATAGCACCAGGTCTCGGGCACCACTGAAAAGCGCGGAGCGGCCACCACGTTCCACAACGGGGCGTCTCGCTCGAGATCCGCGTAGAGGGTGTAACTGCGGCTGTCGGGCAGGCCGAGTTCCCGGGTGGCAAAGGCACGCATTTCGAGCACGGTTTCCAGGCGATGCCGCAGCGGTTCCGGCGTAGCGGGATCGGCGATCTTATCTGCGATATCCTCGCGTTTGGCGAGCACTTCGATCTGCCCGCGCGCAGCCTGGCCGTACCACGCGATCGTGGCACAGCCGCTGACGAGCCCCGCCATGACCACAAGGAGCACCGACTTGAGCGACGACTGGTACCTGGACGACGAATTCTGGCGCAACTTCGGCTCGCTGATGTTCAATGCCGAAACCTTCGCACGCGGCGAGGCGGAAGCCAAGCAGCTGCTCGAATTACTCGGTCACCCCACCGGCCGGGCCCTCGACCTGGGCTGCGGCCCCGGCCGCCATACCCTGCCGCTGGCACGCGCCGGCCTGGACGTCACCGCGGTCGACACCAGCCCATCGCTGCTCGAACAGCTCGAGGATGCACGAGGCGAGCTGCCGATCGAGACCGTGCACGCCGACATGCGCGAGTACGTGCGTGAGGCGGACTTCGACCTGGTCATCGTGATGTGGACCAGCTTCGGCTACTTCACCGACGAGGCCGATCATCGCCGGGTCCTCGAAAACATCCGTACCAGCCTGGCGCCGGGCGGGCGCCTGGTCCTCGACCTGGTCGGCCTGGAATACCTCTGCCACAACCTCCAGCCCGTGCACCTGACCGAATACGAAGATGGTCGAATGCTGGTCGAGCGCCCGGCGCTGATTGAGCAGATGCGCCGAGTTGAAAATGAATGGCTGTTGATCGAGGGCGACCGTGTCCACCACCGCCAATGGTCCCACCGGGTCTGGTCAGCCGGAGAAATTCGATGGCTCCTGGACGCCGCGGGGCTGGAGACCGAGGCGATCTACGGTTCGTACGACGGTGACGACTATGACCTGGAAGCCGAAAGGCTGATCGTTGTCGCGAGCGCTCGCTAAAGCTGCATTCTGAAGAAGGCGATCGGCATGTCCTCTCGACGGGCAATCGTCTCGCGGGCGCTCTTGATGCACTCGAAGCGCAGGCCAAGTTTTTCGGCCACGGCCTTGGAGGCAGTATTGGGCGGGTCGATGACGGCCACCAGGGTTTTCAGCCCCATCACGTCACGGGCATGATCGACGAACGCGCGGGCCGCCTCGGTGGCAAAGCCCTGTCCCCAGTGTTCCTTCCAGATCCACCAGCCGAGCTCGAACTCGCCGTCGTCGAGCTGCTGCAATCCGACCAGGCCGATGACCTCTCCCGTCTCGCTGAGCTCGGCCGCCCCAAAACACACGCCGTGCTTCGCCAGATGCCCCTGCTGGCGCTCGAGCATCTCGTCAATCGCCTCGTCGGACCAGGTCCGTCCCTGGGTGACATAGCGCATCATCTCCGGGTCGCGCACCATCCGCTCGAGCGCGGGACGATCCTCCGGTTGCCAGGGCCGGATGGTCAGCCGCTCGGTCCGCAGTGTGGTCACTTTCAGCCCACCAGAATCCCGGCCCAGGCGGCGTTGAGCAGCGACACCAGCGTTCCGCCGAGGACTGCCTTGAGGCCGAGCTGGGCCAGATCAGGGCGGCGTGAGGGCGAAATGCCGCCGATACCGCCAATCTGGATGGCGATCGAGGCGAAGTTGGCAAAGCCGCACAGCGCGTAGGTCGAGATCAACACCGCGCGCTCGGACAGCTCCGCCTGCATTTCGGTCAGCGCCACGTAGGCAACAAACTCGTTGGCGACGATCTTCTGGCCGATCAGCCCGCCCACGGCCACGGCCTCGTCCAGCGGCACGCCGGCAAGGATGGCCAGCGGCGCGCAAACCCAGCCGAGGATCAGGGCCAGCTCGATCGGCTGGCCGACCAGGCTTTCCAGGCCGGTGATCTGGCCGAACCAGCCCAGCGGCCCGTTGATCAGGGCGATCAGCGCCAGGAAGGCGAGCAGCATGGCGCCGACGTTGAGCGCCAGTTTCAGGCCCTCGCCGGCACCGCCGGCGGCAGCCTCGATCAGATTGGTATGCGGCCGCTCGATGGCAGTGCGCACGCTGCCGGCTGTTTCCGACTCCTGTGTTTCGGGCATCAGCAGCTTGGCCACGACCAGGGCTGCCGGGGCGGCCATGATCGAGGCCGAAATCAGGTGCTTGGCGAAGAAAGCCTGCTGCGCCGGATCGGCGCCGCCGAGCAGCATCACGTAGGCCGCCAGCACACCGCCGGCGATGGTCGACATGCCGCCGGTCATCAGCGCGAACAGCTCGGACCGGGTCATGCCGGCAATGAACGGGCGCACCACCAGCGGCGCCTCGGTCTGGCCGACAAAAACATTGGCGGCGGTAGCCAGGGACTCGCTGCCGGAGACTTTCATGAAACGGGTCATGACCCAGGCCATGACCTCGACCAGCTTCTGCATGATGCCGACGTGATACAGGCAGGCCATCAGCGAGGCGAAGAAAATGATCGTCGGCAGCACCTGAAAAGCGAAGATGAAACCGAACTGCTCGGAGTCGGCCAGCGGCCCGAAGATGAATTCGGCGCCGGCACTGGTATAGCCGATCAGCGTGACGAACAGTTGCCCGAGCTGATCGAACAGGATCTTGCCCAGCGGCACCCACAGCACGAAGATGGCCAGCAACAGCTGCAGCACCAGGCCGACGATGATCGTCTGCCAGGCAATCTGCCGGCGCGCCGCGGACAGGGTCCACGCAATGCCCAGCAGCACGAAAATGCCGGCCAGGCCGAGAATGCTCTGGATCACTAGGTTCGACTCCCTCGCTTTATTCGCGCCGCTACTTTTAACACATTTGCCCGGCACGACGCCGTGACTCGAACGCCCATTCGAAGACTACAATGAGACCGTATCCGGATGGACGCCGGCCTGCCTGGCCGGTTTCGTCGCCCGTTTTCGTTAATGGGGTACAACGAACTGCGGCCTGCGCGCGACACCACGCGCAGTGCGGCATCCGACGACTGATTGCAGGAGGAAGAATGATGTACATGAGATTGATTGCGGGCCTGTGCGCCGTGGGAATGCTGACTGCATGCCCCGCCCAGACCACCACCCAAGTGCGCGACAGCGGCCAGTCGCCCAGCATGGAAGAAGCCCGCTCGGCCGCCTATAACGGCCCGCAGGCGCGCATCGCCGTGGCCCGCTTCGAGAACAAGGCGGGCAGTTCGGGCAATTGGTGGAACCAGTCCATCGGTGATGGCATGGCCGACATGCTCACCACCGCCCTGTTCAATTCCGGCCGCTTCATCGTGCTCGAACGCCAGGCCATCGACGACGTATTGGGTGAACAGGACTTCGGCGCGAGCGGCCGCGTAAGGGAAGACACCGCCGCGGCCATCGGCGAGATCGAGGGTGCCGAACTGATGGTCGTCGCCGCCATCACGGAGTTTTCCGAAAATGCCAGCGGCACGCGCGGTTCATTCGGTGGCAGCCGCATCGGTCGGGTGATCGGCGGCATTGCCGGCGGCTCGAGCAGCGCGCACATGGCCATCGACTTGCGCATCATCGACACCAATACCAGCCGCGTCCTGGCCGCCACCAGCGTCGAAGGCGAAGCCAAGGACTTCGACATCGGCGGCGCCCTGGCCGGCTACACCGGCAGCCACGCCCTGGGCGGTTCGCTGTCAACCTGGGAAAACACGCCGCGCGAGAAGGCGCTGCGCCAGGTCATCGGCAAGGCGGTGGAGGAAGTCGTGCGCCGCACGCCCCAGCGCTACTACCGTCACGGCGGTGGCCAGTCGGCTAGCTACCAGGCATCCAGTTCCGGCGGCAGCGGCGGTGGCAGCGGCGAACGCGTCGTGATCACCGCCAACTCGCTCAACGTACGCTCGGGCCCGAACGGCGAAAGCGCCGTCGCTTACAGCCTGTCTTCAGGCAATATCGTCAACGTGACAGCCCGCGCCGGCGACTGGCTGCAGGTTCGCGACGACCAGGGCCGCACAGGCTGGATTGCATCGGAGCACACGCTCGAAGTGCAGTGATTGGGGCGACTGTCGTCGCCTGACGTTTGAGGGGCCCCGCTGGTTGGCGGGGCCCTTTTTATTTGCGCGGTTTTTGTTGTGCGGCGGCGCTGGTTTGGCTGTCGCCACCGGCCGCCGTGGCGGCCTCGACACTTCAAAAGCGGTTTCGTCCGCCTGCTGCGCAGGCACAGGAATGGCGGGCGCCACGGGTCGCGGCGCGGGCCTCGACAAGTCAACTTCTGTTTCGCCCGGCTTGCTTCGCAAGCTCTTTGGGCGAGTAACTTTTGTCAGTCGCGACAAAAGTCACCAAAAACGCTCTTAGAAGACGCGGTTGTTCCGCAGGACCAGATGGCTTCAGGGCTTAACGGAGATACCGCTTTTGCCTTCGCGAGGGCTCGGTCGTGAAACAGGGCGTTTTCGATAAAGTCTTGGCGTAGCCCGCACCCAGACAGCACGACTTCGATCGGGGTCGGCTTCGATAAATGATGAGACAGAAACCAGAGCTGGTACGCCACTCGAAGTCGCAGTGCCCGATGCGGGCCGCGCCAGGCGTTATCGCAAGCCAGCATGTTCCGCAGCCGGGCCAAAGCGAAGCCCCAGCCGTAGTCTGTGAAGCCGCTCCGCGGCGAGACTTTAGAGGCGTAACCGCCTGCTTTTAAGCGCGTTTTTTGGTTACTTTTTTCGCGCGGGAAAAAAGTTACCCGCCATCAGCCCGCGAAGCGGGCGGGCGGAACAGAAGTTGACTTGTCGGGGCTCGCACAGCGACCCGTGGCGTCAGCCAATCCAGCGCCTGCGCAGCAGGCGGGCGCAACCGTTTTTGACGTGTCGAGGCCACCACGGCACCCAGTGGCCCCACGTCAATCAAATTGACTCCGAATTCCCTCCAACCACGGCCGCACTGACTGCACAGCACGCTCAGTCGCGTTCAAGGAGGTAAATTCGATCTGCTCGACCGGCGAGGTCCCCAGTTGCTGCATGGCGTGCAAGTCGTAGGTGGTCGCCTCGAGTTGGGCGATGTAGGCGGTTTCGACGCGGTTGTAGTACTGCAGTTCGCGCTCGCCGGCCGGCAGGGCGCGGGCCACCACCACGTAGCGGGCGCCGGCTTCCAGCGCGGGTTCGGACAGGCCCGCCAGGTCGACTTCTTCGTCTTCGACATAGCGGCGGTAGCCGCTGACGAAGCTGCGCTCGATCAGTGGGTGATTGCCTGTACGCAGGGCCGACTCGATTTCGCGCACCATCGGGTCGGCGATGACCGGATCGCCCACGCCGATTACGACCACACCGCGCGGTGGCGGTGCGGCTGCCGGCTCGGGGCGGGTTTCTGCGGGCGCCATCGCCGCGTCATTGGCTTCGGTATCGGCCATGGCCATACTGCGGTTGTCATCATGCGAACCGGACTCTGGCACGGGCTCCGAGGATTCGGGCACGGCTTCGGCAACGTCGGCTTCCGCTTCGGCCGAATCCGGATCGGAGGCCGCCGTGTCGGACTGTGCCATTTGTTCTTCATCTTTGACGGCGGACAAATTCGGATCGGAGTCGCCGGTTTCGTTCGACGTCGCCTCCGGAGCGGCATCCCCCGACTCCTCGGCCACGGCCTGTCCGGCGCGGGCCACTGCCGCGGCGCCGCTTGGCGTGGCCGGATCGGGACCCTCCGAAACCGCTTCGTCATCGGCCTTCTGTGATTCCGACGCAGTCGGTTCGGATGACTCGGCAACCGACCCGGCCGGGTCTTCGCTGCTGCCCGGCAACCAGGCCGTCGCGCGCTGCCAGGCGGAAGGATCCAGGCGCGCCACTCCGAAACCGGCCGCTGCCAGCACGACCAGCAGCACAGCGGCGATGGCCAGCCAGCGTCCAGCGCGACTGGATCTCTTCTTCGGTACCGGTACGGGGTGATGCGTCCTGCTATTTTCCTCAATCACAGCCGTCGCCTCGGGCGCACTGGCCGTAGCAGTCGCGGTGGCGGCGGTCTGCATGCGCCCGGTGGCCAGCGCGGCAGTCACCTCTCGCTCGGCCGTTGTCGGTCCGGAATCGGAGCGCTCTACCGGCTCGGTTCGGCCGGTCTTGAGCGGTGCCATATCGGACAGCAGCGCCGACCAGTCGGCATAGCGGTCTTCCGGCTTGACCGCCAGCAGCTTGCGCAGGATCGACAGCACGCGCTCGTCGACCCGGCCTTCCAGGGCGGAAAGGTCCGGGAAACCCTCTTTTGCCAGCTGCGCGAAGGTCTGCTTGAGATCATGCCCGGGCATCAGCCGCTCGCCGGTCAGCATCTCGTAGTAGACGGCGCCGAGCGAGAACATGTCGCCGCGCGCATCGACGGGATCGCCGGTGAGCGCCTCGGGCGGCAGGTAGCCGGGCGTGCCCATGATGGTCTGGCTGCCGGTTTCGGACTGTTCGGCCACCGCGCAGGCAATACCGAAATCGGTCAATACGGCGCGTGCGCGCCGGTCGAGCATGATGTTGCCAGGCTTGACGTCACGGTGGACGATGCCTTCCTCGGCGGCGGCCGAGAGCGCGTGGGCAGCCTGCTCGGTCACCCGGCGGGCCATCTCGGGCGAGCACTGGCCCTCGCGGTCGATGAAATCGGCCAGCGATTCGCCGTCGACATACTCCATCACGAAATAGGGCTTGCCCTCGTGCTCGTCGGCGACGAAGATCTGCGCGATGTTGGGGTGATTGAGCGCAGCCACGTTGCGCGCTTCGCGCAGGAAGCGGGCGACGACGATTTCGTCTTCGCTCAGTTCCTCGCTCAGGCACTTGATGGCGATGAAGCGTTCGAGCTTGGGATCGAGCGCCTTGTAGACCACGCCCATGCCGCCGCGGCCGAGTTCGCTGATGATGTGATAGCGTCCAAGCACCTGCGCCATGTCCGTCTCCTTCTGCCCCGCTCCCCGGCCTGCTGCGGCCCTGTGCCCGGCAATATAGCAGAGGGTGGCTTAAACCCCGGATGAACCGATTCCAGCCGTTTTGCCGACACCTTCAGTTAACGGCAAATCGGCCTGGATTCGGCCATGGGAGGCAATTCGCCGGCGGCGATCAGTCGGTTTCGACGTAGACGCTGACTTCGCGCGTGGCGCGGAAGGTGATTTCGGGATGGCGTTCCTCGGCCAGCTGCAGGTTGACCCGGGTGGGCGCGAGGTAGACCAGCTGGCCGCCACCGTCTTCGGCCAGGTGACGCTCGTTCTTGTCGCGGAATTTCGCCAGCGCACGCTCGTCCTCGCAGCTCACCCAGCGGCAGGTAGCGACGTTGACCGGCTCGAACACGGCCTCGACGTTGTATTCGGACTTGAGCCGGTAGGCAACCACATCGAACTGCAACACACCGACTGCACCGAGCACCAGGTCGTTGCCGAACAGCGGCTTGAAGAACTGGGTCGCGCCTTCTTCGGACAACTGGGTCAGCCCCTTGGTCAGCGCCTTGAGCTTGAGCGGGTCCTTCAGCTGCACGCGCCGGAACAGCTCGGGCGCGAAACTCGGGATGCCGGCAAACTGCAGTTTCTCGCCTTCGGTGAAGGTATCGCCGATGCCGATCGTGCCGTGGTTGTGCAAACCGACGATATCGCCCGGGTAGGCGTACTCGGCCACGGCGCGTTCGTCGGCCATGAAGGTCAGTGCACCGTGCGTGCGCTGTTCCTTGCCCAGCCGGACGTGGTGCAGCTTCATGCCTTTCTCGAATCGACCCGAGCACACGCGCATGAAGGCCATGCGGTCGCGGTGGGCCGGGTCCATGTTGGCCTGCACCTTGAACACGAAGCCGGTGCACTTGTCTTCGGCCGGCTCGACAGCGCGGCCCAGGGTGGCGCGCGGCTGCGGCTGCGGCGCGTGCTCGACGAACTCGTCGAGCAGGGGAATCACGCCGAAATTGTTCAGGGCCGAGCCGAAGAACACCGGCGTCTGCTGACCCTGGAGATAGCGATCCAGGTCGAAGTCATGGCTGGCGCCCTTGACCAGCTCGATCTCGTCCCTGAGTTCGGCAGCGATGTCGCCCAGGGCCTCGTCGGCTTCCTTTGAGTCGATGCCGGGGATGATCTTCGGATCCTGGCGCATATAGTTCTTGCCCGACTCGTAGAGATGAATCTCGTCGCGGATCAGGTGGTAGATGCCCTTGAGCCTGCGCCCCATGCCGATCGGCCAGGTCACCGGCGCGCATTCGATGCCCAGCACTTCTTCGACCTCGTCGAGCAATTCGATCGGTTCGCGACCCTCGCGATCGAGCTTGTTGATGAAGGTGAAGATCGGCGTGTCGCGCATGCGGCACACGTCCATCAGCTTGATGGTGCGCTCCTCCACCCCCTTGGCGCAGTCGATCACCATCAGTGCCGAGTCCACCGCAGTGAGCACGCGATAGGTGTCTTCGGAGAAGTCGGCGTGGCCGGGCGTGTCGAGCAGGTTGACGATGCGCTCGTGATAGGGGAACTGCATCACCGAGGAGGTAATCGAGATGCCGCGCTCCTTTTCCATCTCCATCCAGTCGGAGGTGGCGTGGCGCGAGGCCTTGCGCGACTTGACCGAACCCGCGAGCTGAATCGCCCCGCCGAAGAGCAGGAACTTCTCGGTCAGCGTGGTCTTGCCGGCGTCCGGGTGCGAGATGATCGCGAAAGTGCGCCGGCGTTCGATTTCCGCGGTCAGGTTCGGCATGGTCATGAATCTTGGGAAAAACACGCCATTATACCGGCGCAGCCGGGTCCGGCGCATGGTCCGACGGCCAACGGATTTGCGTGAGTCAGATGACTCTCGTAGGATCAGTAAAGGGGACAGTTGGCATCGGCAAGGAATGGCGCATGAAGTGCACTCGATCCACCCGAACGGCCTTGACGGGCATCCTTATGGCTTTGGGCGGCAGCCTGTGGGCCACTTCACCGCTGGCTGACACGCCAGACCAGGATCTGCTGCCGCTGCTCTACGAAACCCTCGGCGGCGAAAACTGGCACAACAACGACGGCTGGCTCGACCCGGGCGTCGACTGGTGCGACTGGTACGGGGTGCACTGCTTCGAGACCGAATTCAGACGACTCGAACTGCCGGACAACAATCTGGCCGGCGCCTTGACACCCGAACTGGCAGAGCTGTTGTTCGTAAAACAGGCACCGAAATACGAAATTGATCTCAGCGGTAACGCCATCGGCGGCGAACTGCCCTACTTCCCCTGGCGCACCGAAACCGTGGACCTTTCCGGCAACGCCCTAACCGGCTCCCTGCCCGGGTTCACGGACGAAGAACGGCCCAACGATTACGTTCTCGAGCGCCTCAGGCTGGCCCGGAATGACTTCGAGGGGAGCGTTCCGGCCAACTGGGCGCGTTTGTTCCTTCGCTGGCTCGACCTGGCCGACAACCGGCTGGATGCAGGCCACGAATACGCCTTTGCCGCGATGCACACGGCCTGGCAGAGTTTCCTCCGTCTCAACGGCAACCGCTTCAGCGGCGTACTGACCGCCGAGATCACCGCTTACGCACTCGCCGAGCGCGGCGATTCGAACACCGGCGCCGGCCTCGACATCTGTTTCAACGATTTAACGGTCAACGACCCCGCTGTTCGGGACTGGATCGCGGCCCGCCACGTGGGCTCGCCGGACTTCGAACAGTGCCTGGGCCGGGAACGGACGACCGTGGATGCCACACTCAGCGGTAGCTGGTACCACCCCGAGCGCCCGGGTGAAGGGGTATCACTGATGATGCTCGAAAACGGGGCACCGCTGCTCTACAGCTTCTCCTTCGACTCCGAAGGTCGCCTGCAGTGGCTTTTCGAGGTCGGTGAATCGGGCGAGCACTGGCTACGGTGGGATCCATTGCGCGAAACGCGCGGCCATTTCGGCGAAGGAATCGCGCGCGATGACGACTACACCTTCATCCGGTCTACCGGCCGATTCCGTTTCGACCGCGTCGGCGAAGACACGCTGAGCCTCCACCGCCACTACTACGATCTGGTCGCCTGCGGCCCCTGGGGACCCCAATCGCCTCCCAGCGGCCCCTTGCTTTGCGCGCCGCCGCTGTTCGACGATCGACTCGACTACCAGCGCCTCTCGAACCTGGCCGGCACCACCTGCGACAACCAGAATCGCCAGACCCAGGAATTCTCGGGAGCCTGGTACAACCCCGAGCGCGCCGGCGAGGGTTTTATCGTCGAGGTCCTGTCCGACGGCAAAGCCGTCGTCTACTGGTTCACCCACAAGCCGGACGGCTCCGGAGAACAGGCCTGGATGACGGGTGTGGGCGAGGCCCGCTGGGTGATGCCCCTGCCGCCGAACACAACCAATGTGAGCCTGACCTTCGACGAGGTATATCAGCCGGTCGGCGGCCAGTTCGGGCCGGCGTTCGATCCGGCCGACTTGGAGATGGTCGATTGGGGCGAGTTGAGCATGCATTTCAGGGCACCAGACTCAGGCGAGATCCAATGGAACAGCCATCTTGAGGAGTACGGCACTGGCAGCTACGCAATCGAACGCCTGGCCCGGCCGATGCTGGCCGAGTGCGGGGAGCAATGAATATGAAACCTGCCAGGGCAGCACCGCCAATCCTGGCCGGTCTGGTGATTCCCCAGGCCATCCTGGCCACCTTGGCGCTGGTCCTGGCCGCCGGCGCGTCCGCGAGCCCGGCACCTCCGCCCCCGATCGATGAACTGACCGGTTTTTACGAAGCGACGGGCGGCGACAACTGGCGTCGCAATGACCACTGGCTCGACGAGGAGGTCCATCACTGCCAATGGTACGGAATCCGCTGTGATGCGGGCCTGTCGATATCGCCCATGACGGGGGTGGTACTGCCGGACAACAACCTGGTCGGCAATGTCGCCGATGCGATTGAATGGATCGAGACACTCCCCCTAGATTCTTCTAGTGCCCCGGCTCGGATCGACCTGACCGGAAACCAACTCACTGGAGAGTTGCCCCGGCTGTTGCCGTTCGATCAGCTGGACTTGTCGGAAAACCTTATCACCGGTGCGCTGCCGGAGATCGACGAGTCGACCGGCGAATGGCTGCGGACTCTGGATCTTTCCGGCAACCAGCTTAGCGGCCCGATTCCCGCGTCGTGGGCCGGACTGGAGCTGGCCGAGCTGAGGCTGGATCGCAACCGACTGACCGGGGAGATCGAAGTCGCCATTGATGCTATGTCCATGACTGATTCAATTCGGCTGGACCTGGCCGACAATCAGTTCAGCGGCCAGATTCCTGCCGCGTTGATGGCGCTCCTGCCGTACCCGCTGGATGAGCGTCAAACCGGCTCGATGGAAGACGGCTGGAAACCCGCCTTTCCGCCCGGACTGAACCTGTGCTGGAACGACTTCGACCCGCCGGCCGGTGAGCTGGCCGACTTCATCGCACTGCATCATCACGGCGGCCGCTTTGCAGAATGCCAGCGACCACAAGTCCCCATCGACCCCACCATCAGCGGCTCCTGGTTCAACCCGGACCGCAGCGGCGAGGGATTCGTGCAGCAGCTGCTCGACAACGGGCGGATGCTGCTGTTCTGGTTCACCTATCCCCGGGACGAGACCGCGGGCCAGCGCTGGTTCCTGGGCCTGGAGCCTGCCGGCGACACCGGGGTCTGGATGGAAGACCTGCTTGCGCCTGTCGGCCAATTCGGTTCTGGAGATCGCGAGTCCGAAACCCCGCGCGAGGAACTCGACCAGGAGATTCCTTTCCGACTGTCGATCAACCGCCTCGACGAGAAGGAGCAGCACATCGCCTACAGCCGCTCGGTGGTGCTCGGCGGCAGCGCGACCGGCCTGGCCTCCTTCGGGCTGGATTCCCTGCGCTACGACCAGATCGCCCTGAGCCAACTGGCCGGCACCACCTGTGAAGATCAAAGCGAATTTCAGGCGTATTCCGGTGCCTGGTACAACCCCGAGCGCTCCGGTGAGGGTTTTGTCGTCGAGGTCCTGCCCGACGATGAGATTGTCGTCTACTGGTTTACCTACAAACCCGACGATTCCGGCCAGCAGGCCTGGATGGTGGGCACCGGAACCATTGAGCACACCTTTACTGTGGCTGCACCGCCGCCGGGTCCAAATCCGGTCGGTATCGCGGAACTCGAAACCATGCACCAGCCCGCGGGCGGTGTCTTCGGCGCGGACTTCGATTCCACCGCTGTCGAGTTCGTCGAGTGGGGCAGCCTCACCCTGGAATTGCTCGACGACGGCAGTGCGCGTGTCCAATGGGACAGCCTGTTGGAGGGCTTCGGTAGCGGAAGCTACCCGCTCGAGCACCTCGCCCGGCCGATGCTGGCCGACTGCGACTGATCAGTCGGCTTCGATAAATGGCGGGATTTGCCGTCCGATGAGTCATTGGGCTAATCTCGATACTGGGGCAAGAAGGAAGGTAGGCATAACTTATGAGACAGAAGCCGGTTCCACACATCGCTCTACCGGCCGCACTGATCGGCGCCACCCTCTGTGCCGGCCAGGCGCTGGCACAATTGCCCGAAGACGATCAGGCAATCCTCGAAGCATTCTTCATCGCCGCCAACGGCGAGAACTGGCGCCGCAACGACGGCTGGCTCGAGCCCGGCAGCGATGCCTGCGATTGGTACGGTGTGGACTGTCAAAGCCCATTGAGTACCGACCCTGACTTCGTGGGCACGCTGGATCTGAGCGGGAACAGTCTCTCCGGCACGCTGGACACGCGCATCTTCGAGATCGTGCACGAGCGCCTGGACCTGAGCGACAACGCCCTGGGCGGCACCCTCGATCATCAGCCAGCCTCCCCGGGTGAGGTGGATCTTTCAAACAACTCGTTCGAGGGCAGCCTGCCGTCGGAAACGAGCGACGAGACATCCGACTCCAACTGGTATCTCGATCTGTCGGGCAACGACTTCGAGGGCGAGGTGCCCGAGTCCTGGGAAGGCCGGATCTGGCTCAGCCTGGCCAACAATCGCCTCGAGGGCCTGCCCCTGTCCGCGTTTGAGTACGCGGGCGGCTCGTTCGGGCGCTTTCTCGACCTGTCGGACAATCAGTTCTCCGGCACGATTCCAACCGACATCATGGAAAGCGATTTCGCAATGCACAACGGCGGATCGCGCTGGGGCGGCGGCATCAACCTGTGCTGGAACGACTGGTCGCTGCCGGAAAGCGCCGAGTTTCACGAGTGGCTCGAGAACCATCACGTCGGGGGCGAATACGAGCGCTGCCTGTCCGGCAACCGCCAGCCTATCGATCTGACAATCAGCGGCAGCTGGTACCACCCGGATCGCAGTGGCGAGGGCAATGCCGTGCAGGTCCTCGACAACGGGATGGTTCTCAACTACTTCTTTACTTTCGATGAGGATGGCAAGCAGCAGTGGCTGGTCGGCATCGACCCTGCGGCAGAAAACAGTGTGTCCTGGCGCGAACTGTTGCGCACCAGGGGCCGTTTTGACTCAGGCCTTCTGGCGCCGGAGGAAGACGCGATCGAGGTCCGCGGCAGCTTCCGCATCGATCGTCTCGACAACGATCGCGTTCTGGCCGAGCGCGTCTATATCGATGAGACCAGCCTCCCATGCCTGGCCGTCTACCCGCCGCCGGTGGGTTGTTCAGGCAGCAGCCTGTCCGATCGTCGCGAATACCAGCGCCTGTCGAGTCTGGCTGGCACTTCTTGCGCCAATCAGTCGACCCATCAGGAATACTCAGGTGCCTGGTACAACCCCGAGCGCTCGGGTGAAGGGTTCATTTTGGAAGTATTGTCCGATGACCGCGCCGTCATTTACTGGTTCACCTACACCCCGGACGATTCCGGCCAACAGGCGTGGATCGTGGGTGTCGGGGCATTCGACGAGAGTGGCATCGTCATAGGAACCCCACCCCCTGGCGGTGCGGTTGCGGCGCTCGACTTCGCCGCGATGGTACAACCGCTCGGCACCGCATTCGGCCCCGACTTCGACAGCAGTGAAATCGATTATCTCGACTGGGGCAGCCTGAGACTGGCGTTCCATGAAGACGGCAGCGCAAGAGTATCCTGGGATTCTGAACTCGACGAGTATGGCGCCGGTGAATACGCCCTCGAACGCCTCGCGCGACCCAAGCTGGCCGAGTGCGACTGACAGTTAGTCGGTTACGAGCACTTGCCCCGGCTCGGGGATAACCGACTGCCCGTCATCGCCTTCGAACTCGAACGGCACCGAGGTCAGATTCATGTCGCGATTGACCTGCACGACAAAGTGCAGGTGCGGGCCGGTCGAGAAGCCGGTGTTGCCCGAGTGGCCGATGCGCTGGCCGCGGCGGACGTGCTGGCCGTCACGCACGAGCACCCCTTCGTAATCCAGGTGGGCATAGACAGCCATCGAACCGTCGTCGTGCAGGATGCGCACGAAATTGGCGCGCGGGCCATAGCGGTCGGGATTGTCGCCGGTGCCATGAAAATGCCGCGCCACGTCCATCACCACGCCCTCGCGGGCGGCATGCACCGGCGTACCGACCGGCATCTGGATATCGACCGCATGAAAACCGGACGCCTCGCTATGGCTGTACTCGCCGCCGAACGCCTGACCGATTCGATAGGAGGACCCCGGCGCTATGGGCGGACGGTAGGGTCGATCCGGGGCATGCCGGGCGTCCGGCTGGCCGGGCAGGCTGGCGGTCTGCAGGCGATAACTCCAGGAACGACGCGGCTCCAGCGGGCCGAATGTCACCAGCTCGCGCTCGGCCTGGGCTTCGAGCACGAACACCGCCGGCAGTGCCGGCTCGCTGACTACGTTGTCGGACTCGGCCAGTGAAACCCGTACCGCAACCGGGCCGTGAATGCGATTACGGAACAGCCACACCGGCGCTTCATCCGGGCCGGTCCGCCGCAACGCGATCAGGTCCTCGGGTTCGGCCACCGCCCGCTGCATCTCGACCGGCCGGTCCGTATCCGGCTTCCGATCGGTGAAGTGCTTCACCCCGTTCTCGTCTTCCCAGATATAGATCGTCTGGGCCAATGCTGGCGACGAGGATGCCAGCAACAACGCGGCCGTCACCGCCATCGACCAGCCTCGCCTCACTGCCTCACCCTTCACACTTCACACTGAACACTTCACACCCACCTCAACACTCGATGACGTTGACAGCCAACCCGCCGCGCGATGTCTCCTTGTACTTGGACTTCATATCGCGCCCGGTATCACGCATGGTCTTGATCACCTTGTCCAGGCTGACGCGATGCTTGCCGTCGCCGGCCATGGCCATGCGGGTGGCGTTGACGGCCTTGACCGCGCCCATGGCGTTGCGCTCGATGCAGGGAATCTGCACCAGCCCGCCGACCGGGTCGCAGGTCAGCCCGAGGTTGTGTTCCATGCCGATTTCGGCGGCGTTCTCGACCTGGCTCATGGAGCCGCCGCGAGCGGCGGTGAGCCCGCCGGCGGCCATCGAGCAGGCCACCCCGACTTCGCCCTGGCAGCCGACCTCGGCGCCGGAAATCGAGGCGTTCTCCTTGTAGAGAATGCCGATCGCGCCTGCGGTGAGCAAAAACTCGATCACGCCGTCCTCGTCAGCGTCGCGAACGAATCGCCGGTAGTAATGCAGTACGGCCGGGATGATGCCCGCTGCGCCGTTGGTCGGTGCGGTCACCACCCGCCCACCGGCGGCATTTTCCTCGTTGACAGCCAGGGCGTAGAGATTGATCCAGTCGAGCTGGTCGAGATTGTCTTCCTCGGCCCGCGCGCACAGCTTCTTGTACAGGGCCGGCGCCCGTCTTGCCACCTTCAGCCCACCCGGCAAGGTGCCTTCCATGCCGATACCGCGATCGACGCATTCCTGCATTGCCTGCCAGATTTCGAGCAGCCCTTCACGTATTTCCGCCTTGCTTCGCCAGGCCTGTTCGTTGGCCAGCATGACTTCGCTGATGCGAAGATCGCGCTCGGCGCAGGTCGCCAGCAATTCATCGCCGCTCGAGAACGGGTACGCCTGTGGCGTCTCATCGGCGACGATGCGATCGGCCGCCGCCTCGTCGGCGTTGACCACGAAACCGCCGCCGACCGAGTAGTACTCGCGCGAGAGCAATTCGGCGCCGTCGGCATCGAAGGCACTAAAGCGCATGCCGTTGGGATGGTGCGGCAGGGTCTGGCGCTTGTGGAAGATCAGATCCTTGCGCAGGTCGACCGCGATCTCGCGCGTGCCGGCCAGTCGCATGCGCCCGGTTTCGGCAATCTCGTCCATGCGCCGCGGGATATGGTCGGGATCGACGCGGTCGGGCATCTCGCCTTCCAGGCCCATCAGCACGGCTCTGTCCGAGCCGTGACCACGACCAGTATGCCCGAGTGAGCCGAACAGGTCGGACTGAACGCGCGCCACCTGCTCGAACCGTCCCGATTCGTCGAGGCGCCGGACAAAAGTTGCCGCCGCGCGCATCGGGCCCACGGTGTGGGAACTCGACGGTCCGACGCCGATCTTGAACAAGTCGAATATGCTGACAGCCATCGTTTCAGTCTAGCCTTTTTGAACCCCGGCAACATGCCGACGCGCTGGATTCGGAACCGCTAAAATGAAATACTTGCCGACCCCACGAATCCCGACCCGGTTGTCATGAAACTCAAGTTCTATACGCGCCCGGACTGCAGCCTCTGCGACAAGGCCGAAGCCCTGCTCGCCGAGGGTGGTTTCGGCAAGACCTACGAGAAGGTCGATATCGAGACCGACCTGGAACTCCTGGACCGCTACGGCGAAAAGATCCCGGTGCTGCACAACACCGACACCGGCGAGAAGCTGTCGTGGCCGTTTACCGCATCGCAGGTGCGCGAACTGGTCGAAGACTGACGTGAGTCGGGCCATTTCCCACGTCGACGCCGCCCGGCTGGAACAGGCCCTGCTGGCCGGTATCGCCAACGTCTTCCGCCACCGCGACCAGATCAACGCCATCAATGTCTTTCCGGTGGCCGACAGCGATACCGGCACCAACCTCGTCTTCACCCTGGCCAGCGTCCGAAAGGCGATCGAGAGCCAGCCCGGCCGCAGTCTGCCGGAGCTGTTGCACTGCATCGCCGACGCCGCCCTCGACGGCGCGCGTGGCAATTCCGGCGCGATCATGGCGCAGTACTTCCAGGGCGTGAGCGAATCGAGCGCCGGCTACCAGGTTCTCGACAGCCGCCGCCTGGCCACTGTTTCGGCGGCCGGCGCGCGCTCGGCCTGGTCGGCCATGTCCGAACCGGTGCCCGGCACCCTGCCGACCGTACTCGAAGATTTTGCCGACGAGCTCGGCCGCCTGGCCACTGACGGCGTCGACGATGTGCGCGAGCTGTTCCGGCGCGGCCTCGAGCGGGCCCGCCAGTCACTGGCCGGCACCACCGAACAACTCGCCGCCCTGCGTGACGCCGGCGTGGTCGACGCCGGCGCCCAGGGCTTCGTCGACCTGCTCGAGGGCATCTGGCAGTACATGCGCAGCGGCCGCATGCCGAAGTTCTCGACCGAAGCGCTGTTTTCGCGCACGGCCAACACCGCCGAGCAGCCGGCACCCGAAGCACACCGCTTCTGCACCGAATGCCTGATTGCCGGCGAACGCCTGGACATTGCCGCCCTGCGTCAACAGCTGGAAGCACTCGACGCCAGCTCGCTGGTGGTGGCCGGCAGCGAGCGCCGTGCCCGCGTGCACATCCACACCGACAGTCCGGGCGAAGTCTTCCAGATCTGCGGCAACATCGGCGAAATCCAGCAGCAGAAGGCCGACGACATGACCCGCCAGCACGGCCTGATGAACCACCCGGGCAGCGTGGCAATCGTGACCGATTCGGCCGCCGACCTGCCGGCCGAGGAAATCGAACGCCTCGGCATCCATGTCGTGCCCGTGCGCTTGAACTTCGGCGAGGAAGAGTTTCTCGACAAGCTCACCATGACCCCGGCCGAGTTCTACGCCCGCCTTTCCGATGCCGCCGAACACCCGCAGACCTCACAGCCGCCGCCGGCCGATTTCCGGCGCCAGTTCGAGCTGCTCACCTCGCA
Source organism: Wenzhouxiangella sp. XN201 (assembly GCF_011008905.1). Lineage (NCBI taxonomy): Bacteria > Pseudomonadati > Pseudomonadota > Gammaproteobacteria > Chromatiales > Wenzhouxiangellaceae > Wenzhouxiangella > Wenzhouxiangella sp. XN201. Next base: position 202,854 of record NZ_JAAIVI010000017.1, on the reverse strand, counting down.
CGGCCTGGAAGTGCTGGCCATCCAGCTCTCGGGCCGGCTCAGCGGCACGCTACAGGCCGCCGTACAGACCGCCGAACGGGTCGATGCCGAGAACATCGAGGTGTTCGACAGCCGCAATGCCGCCTGCGGCCAGGGCCTGATGGTGCTGTGGGCAGCCGAAGCCGCGGCACGCGGCTGGGAACGGGTCGCCATTCGTGCGCGCCTGGCGGAAACGCGCCAACAGTTCCGCACCTTCGCCCTGGCCCGCGACCTGAGCTGGGGCGTGCGCGGCGGGCGCATCAAGCCCTGGATGGAAAAGCTGGCCCGGCGGCTGCGCCTCAATCCGATCCTGACCGCCTCGCCCGAGGGCGAACTGGTCGCCCGCGGGGCGATCGCCGGGCGCTCGCGCACGGTCGAGAAGTTCAGTCGCTACCTGCTCAGGCGCATGGACGGCGAGCGTACCTACCGGATCATCATCAGCCACACCGACGCCGAGGCCGATGCCCGCCGCCTGCGTGAACTGATCCTTGCCGGACACCCCCAGGTCGATGCCTGCTGGGTGGTCGAGGCCAGCCCGGCGGTCGGCGCCCATGCCGGTCCCGGCACGCTGCTCGCCGGCCTGCACGTCTGGAACCCGCCGGAGAGACGCCATGATTGAGCTCGTCGTCATTGCCGTTGGCGGTTACCTGGTGGGCTCGATCTCGGGCTCGCTGCTGCTCGGCCGCCTGCGCGACATCGATATTCGCACCATGGGCTCGGGCAACGCCGGCGGCACCAATGCCTTGCGCACAGTCGGCTGGCAATTCGCCCTGGGCGTGGTCGTCATCGACGTCGGCAAGGGCGCCGTCTCGGCCGGTCTGCTGCCGCTGCTTGCGCCCTGGCTAGCCAGCGATCCGCTGAGTTTCACAACGCTGGCGGCCGTAGGCGGATTCACCGCCGTGCTTGGCCACGTCTGGCCAGTGTATTTCCGCTTTCGCGGCGGCAAGGGGGCCGGCACTGCCGTGGGCGCGATTGCCGTTGCCGCCCCCTGGTGCCTGGCGCCGCTGCTGCTGGTCTGGCTGGTCACCCTGATCGGCACCGGTTACGTCGGCCTGGCAACGATCCTGGCGGGCTTGAGCCTGGTGCCGTCGATGTGGCTGTTCGGCCCGGACCCGCTGCCGACGGCTCTGGCCGCGCTGGCCATCGCCCTGGCCGTGCTGCTGATATACACCCACCGCGCCAATCTGGCCCGCATGCGGGCCGGCGACGAGAATCGCTTCGAAAAAGCACGCCTGCTCCGGCGGCGCTGAACGATCCGACCGAGCCATGCAACCCAGCCTCCATGAACTCTTCATCCGCCTGGCCGACGGCCGCGTCCACAACGGCGCCGAGCTGGCCGAAGCCTTCGGCATCACGCGCGCAGCGGTGTGGAAACGCGTGGAAGGCTTGCGCCGGCTGGGGCTGGCCATCGGTGGCACGGCCGGCGACGGTTACCGCCTGGAACGGCCAGTCGAGCTGCTCGACCGGGAACGGATTCGTGGGCAGATTTCGAACAGGGACATCGAAGTCGAGGTTGCCGGCGCCGTGGATTCGACCAATGCCCGCTTGACCGACCGAAGCAGCCCGCACGGCCTGGCCCTGGTGGCCGAGGCACAGACCGCCGGTCGCGGCCGCCGCGGTCGCGCCTGGCTGTCACCGGCCGGCAGCGGGCTCTACCTGTCGCTGGGCTGGCACTTCGAGTCCGGCCTGGCCGGCCTGGCACCGCTCAGCCTGGTGGTCGGCCTGACCGTGGCCGAAACACTCGAGCGTGAATGCGGCGCGCCGGTGCGCGTCAAGTGGCCCAACGACCTGTTCGTCGCCGAGACCAAGCTCGGCGGCTGCCTGGTCGAAATCGGCGGCGCCGCTGAAGGACCCTGCCGCGCCGCCGTCGGGGTGGGGATCAACCTGTATCACACTGAGGGCCACGCGGGTATCGACCAGGCCACGGCGGCACTCGAAGACCACGGCCAGCTGCCCGGTCGCAACCAACTGGCCGCCGCCCTGATCGACGCACTGGCGGGGGCGCTGGCGCGCTTCGATCGCGACGGCTTCGAACCGTTCCGGGCACGCTGGCCGGCCTTCGATACGCTCGCCGACCGGGTCATCCGCATCCTGCACGAGGGCCGGCCTGAACAGACCGGCACGGCCTGCGGCATTGATGCCCAGGGCCGGCTGCTGGTCGAAACCGCCGAGGGCCTCCAGGCGATCGGCAGCGGGGAGGTCAGTATCCGTGCCATCTGAATTGTTGATCGACATCGGCCACTCGCGCATCAAGTGGGGGCTGGCCGAAAATGGCGCACTGATGCCCGACAGCGTGGGCCGGTCGGGCGGCGATAACCCGTCGGAGCTGTTCAAGTTGATCGGGAAAAAACAGATTGAGCGAGCCCTGATCTGCGGCCAGTCCCGGCCCGAACGGGTCCGCGCCGTTGCCGAACGGGCACGTCACGCCGGCCTGGAAACCGATATCATCACCACCGGCGACCGTACCCTGCCGGTGGCCCCGGCCTACAAGTCGCTGGGCTGCGATCGCTGGCTGGCCCTGCAATGGCCATGGCTTGCGCATCGCTCTCCGATGCTGGTGGTCGACTGCGGTACGGCAATCACGGTCGACGTGGTCGACGCGGCCGGACAGCATCGCGGCGGCTGGATCATGGCCGGCATCGAGGCGGCCCGCGCCGGATTGTTCAACTTCGCCCCGGGGCTCAACCGCGAGCTGCCGGAAATCGAGCGCATCGACCGCCCCGCCCCCGACACTGCACGCGCCCTGGTGCGCGGCAGCGCGCTGATGGCCGCCGGTGCAATCGACCGGGCCGCAGCGTCGGCCGAGCGGTTCCTCGGCGAGCCACTCGAGGCCTGGCTGACCGGCGGCGACGCGGCCGAAATCCGGCCGCACCTGGCACGGACCTTTCATCACGAACGGCACCTGGTACTACTCGGACTGGCAATGGCATCGCAATGACAATGAACGCTCTCGACTGGCGCTGGATCGGCGTGGGCCTGCTCGCAGCCAACGCCCTGCTGTTCATACTCGGCCAGCTCGGCAGCGAGCCGCCGCCGACCCGCGACGGCGAGATGCCTGCACTGGACCCCGCACTGCCGCTCGCCGAGTTGGTCGAACAACCGCGGGGCCAGTCCGACGCGACCAGCGCGTCCTGCTACACCATCGGCCCGCTGCCCACGCTGCTCGCGCAGCAGCGTGCGGTCGATCGGCTGCGCTCCTTTTCGAGCCAGATCGCTGCCCGCCAGACCATGGCGGACAGTGATCGCGGCTGGTGGGTCTACCTGCCGACCAACAGCCGCAGCGAAGCGCTGGCCATGACCCGCCGCCTGGCCGAACGCGGCGTGGAGGACTACTACGTGGTGGCCGGCGGCGACCTGGAAAATGCGGTGTCGGTCGGCCTGTACGAAAAAATCGACAACGCCCGCCAGCGCCAGCGCCAGATCCGCGCCATGGGCTTCGATGCGCAGCTCGAGGTACGGCGCGAGAATGCACCCCAGTTCTGGGTCGACTACCGCGTCGAGCCCGGCGAGTCGCCGCCCTGGCGCTTCATCGTGCGCGCCTCGCCCGGCGCGCAACGGCTTGCGTTACCCTGCAGCGACACTCGCCCGATCGACAGCAACGGAGCCTGATCGATGGAATTCCGCCTGAGCGCCCGGATCTTTTCCAGTCCGGCCGGCCCCTGGCTGCGGCTGATGCGCTTCGACCGGCCGATCGGCATCGCGCTCTTGCTGTGGCCGACGTGGTGGGGCCTGTGGTTCGCCGCCGGCGGCATGCCCAGCCTGAAGAATCTGCTCATCTTCACCCTCGGCGTCATCGTCATGCGTGCCGCCGGCTGCGTCATCAACGACTATGCCGATCGCGAGCTCGACCCGCATGTGGCACGCACTGTCGACCGGCCCATTGCCGCCGGCGAAATCACTGCCCGCCAGGCGCTGCTGGTTTTCTTCGCCCTGCTCGCCGCGGCCTTCGTGCTGGTGTTGATGACCAACCGTCTGACCATCCTGATGGCCTTGTTCGGCGCATTGCTGGCCGCCACCTATCCGTTCTTTAAACGCTTCACGCATTTCCCGCAGCTGGTGCTCGGCGCCTCGTTCAGCTGGGCCATTCCAATGGCCTTCGCCGCCGAGGCCGGGCAGGTCCCGGCGCTGGCCTGGTGGCTGTTCGCGGCCAACTTCATCTGGACGGTGATCTACGATACCCAGTACGCCATGGCCGACCGCGCCGATGATCTGAAAGTCGGCGTCAAGTCCACGGCGATCGCATTTGGCCGCGCCGATGTGCCCATCCTGGGTGCGCTGATGGGCATCGTGACCGCACTGTTCGTGATCATCGGCCTGCGTTACTTGCCCGAACCGGCCTGGTTCACCGCCGTGGCGCTGGTCTTCCTGCACTTCCAGCTGCAACTGTGGCGTATCCGCAAGCGCGACCCGGTCGCCTGCTTTCGCTCGTTCCTCAGCAACCACTGGGTCGGGCTGTTCATCTTTCTCGGCGCAGTCGTTTCCCTGGCCATGAGCAGTAGTTTTGCAGTGGTTTCCTAGGCTCGCGCCACGACCCAGACATCAATGTGATCCACGCCGCTCCTTCTGAGAGCCCGCGCGCAGGCATCAAGCGTGGCGCCGGTGGTCATGACATCGTCGATCAGTGCGACATGGCGGATGCGGTAGCTGCGCCGACGCGCCCTAAAGGCGCCACGAACATTGCCACCGCGCCGGGCCGCCGGCAGGGCCAACTGGGCCGGCGTGGCGCGCGATCGGACCAGCAAGTCGGCCACCGGGATCTGTCCCAGGCAGCGGGACAGGTCGCGGGCCAGCATTTCCGACTGATTGAAGCCGCGCCACAGGCGCCGTCGCCAATGCAGGGGCACCGGCACCAGGGCCTGCGGACGCGGCGCACCCAACCGTGCCAGCCGGCGCGCGGTCAGGCCCGCCAGCACGCGCCCGGCAGCCAGGTCGTGGCGAAACTTGAAGCGGTGGACCAGCGCCTCGACCGCGCCGGAGTACTCGAATGCCGGCCAGGTGAGCTCGAAAGCCGGCGGACGACGAATACAGCGTCCGCAGAAGTCGACCGGTTCCGGCAGCGGCAAACCACACTGCCGGCAGGCGGCGGCCACGGCCGGCAAATCGCCCTCGCAGCCGATGCAGCAGTCCAGACCCGCGCGCCCGCGCTGACCGCAGATCAGGCATACTGGCGGCAGCAAGATGCGATTGACGAACTTCAGAGGCGACATGCCCGGCATGTGGTCCCGTTCCAGCCTCCTATCCCTCATGAACGCAGACTATCACCGATGAACGAAGGCGCCGATCAAGCCGCCCTGCGCCGGCGTTTCGACGCCATCGCCGAGACCTTCGACGAGCACGCCGCGCTGGTCCGGGAGGTTGGCAGTCGCCTGCTCGAGCGCCTCGACGGCTTGCGTTTCTCGCCGCGACAAATCGCCGATCTCGGCTGCGGCACCGGTCACCAGACCCTGGCCCTGCATGAGCGCTTTTCAGAACTGCCCATCCTCGCCCTCGATCAGTCCCGCGGCATGCTGGCCCAGGCGCGGCGCAGGCGCGGCCGCTGGCGGCCGAAGTACGCGCTCGTCGAGGCCGATTTCCACACCCTGCCGCTGGCCGAAGCCAGCGTCGACCTGGTCCATGCCTGCCTGTCGCTGCAATGGAGCGACCGGCTCGAAGCCACATTGCGCGGACTTCGGCGCATCATGCGTCCCGGCGGCCTGGTGCTGGTGGCGCTCAACGGGCCGGACACACTCACCGAGCTCTCGCAAACCGGCGCCGTGATCGACTGCGGCAACGCCTGCCACGCCCAGGAACTGGGCGACCGACTCACCCGCGCCGGCTTCCAGGAGCCGGTACTCGATACCGACTGGCTGACGCTCAGCTATTCGCATATCGGCGACCTGCTGGCCGATCTTGACCATTTGGGCATCGGCTATTCGCTGCCCGACGATCCCGAATCACTTGAATCGCAACTTCCGAGAAATGCCGAGGGTGCGCTGATCGTGACCTGGGAAGTGGTCTATGCCTCGGCCTGGTCGCCCGACGAAGGCCAGCCGATCCGAACCGAACGGGGCGAGGAAGCCAGCGTCTCGATCAGCAGTCTCGGCATTCGCCGCCGGCCAGGGGATTGAAGGCCCACTTAGTTGCCGCCATGATATTCTTTCGCCTCTTTCCGGCGGGCGACACCGCCGGAGCATGACTCTCAGCCCCAAGATACTTAAATCATGTCCGAAAAGCAGAAACAGATCGACGCCCACAATCAGGCCACCAACGAATTCATCGAGTTGGCCAACAAGATGGTCAATGAACGCGGTTTCGAACAGAACCTTGTCTCAGCCGCCTTGATGGCCGCCTCGGGCGTCTACGCCACCTTCGCCGCTGCCGGCAACCAGGGCTTCCTGGCCGAAGGCGGTATCGACAAGGTCGCGACGATGTACAAGAACAACCTGGCCTACATCCAGGAACGCAAGCGCGAGGACCTCGAAGCCAAGGGACTCAAGCCGGTTCCCAAGGCGGAAGCCGACAAACAGGCCAGCAACCCCACCGACACCAAAAGCGAATGATCACTCGGGCCCTTAGCTCAGCTGGTTAGAGCAGCCGACTCATAATCGGTAGGTCGCTGGTTCAAGTCCAGCAGGGCCCACCACTTTTCGCCTTTCGTCAACCTGAATGGTTGGGGAACCATAAATTGGCCGCTTTGGCCACTTTATGGTCACCAGGGAAGCATAAAGTGGCCACCCCAGCCACTGCTGGGCGGCGGCTTCCTTCGTTACGGATTACCGGCGCACATGGAGTCGCGACCCCAAGGCAAAATGACCGGATCGCGCCAACCGCCCTAGAGGAGCTCAAGGCCTCTGGAGCCTCGACCGGCCCACTCTTCATGGGGAACGGGGTCCCTATCCCCACTTGAACCAGAATTGGGCCCGAATCGCGAGGCTGCCGACCTGCAGGGGCTCAGGTTTCGCGACCTCCGGCATTCCTAAGCCTCGATACCGATCAATCGCCGGGCATTCGCTGTACTAGGTCCAGCAGGCTCTCGGACACTCGGACCCGAAGGTCACGATACGGTACACCCACCGGTCAAAGGAGGAACTCCAGAAGACCGCTGACATCGCCGCCAAAAGGATAGAAGCAGCTACCAAGTAGCAATCCCGCCTGGGCCGTGTTTGGTGCTCAGGCATCGGGTTGCGTTCTTTTTTGGTCAGAAGCAAGCTCTCCAGGCGGCTTAGGCCGAGATCGGGCCACGCTTGCACTAGCCTTTGACCGCACAGCTATCCAGAAGGTAGCCTAAATAACATTGCGTGAGGGAGTTTTATAAAATGAGGGTATCTTGATCCGGCCGTCGACTCTCAATGGATATCTGTGACTTCATGTCACTGGCCCTCAGCCAAATTCCACTTCTCACAGGTAGCAAACCTAATGAACACGCTACTTTTTTTTATCAAACAATTTGTTTATCTACTCGCTTTGCTGGTCGCATTGACGGCTTGTTCTAGCTATCCAAGCCGATCTGTATCAACGCTGGACTACCGCCAACAAGCGTTGAGCGCGGATGAGTGCGCCGAGCATTACTCGCGAATTAATAGACGGCTCAATATGGCAGCTGACATCCGGAGTAGCAAGTGGCAGGTGGGATTGAGTGATAGCCTTGATCGTTTCGATACCAGCCTTTTTAGAGACTGGATGCAAGCAGCTTCAACCGGACGTATCAGCTTATATACTCGAACCAAGGGTTTCCCCTTTGCGCCGCATATCATGAACTATGACCTAATGGGCGATATCTACTACTACGGGTGCAAAGCTGAAAAACAGTCGGCTCTAGACAAAGCGTGGAGCGGTGATCGCAGCGGAACTCAGCCGAATTTTGAAAAGGCGGCAAAACATTACGAGTTCGCAGCTATCGGGCATGTTCCGCGTTCGCAGTATCGTTTTGGACGCATGCTGCTTGCAGGTCAGGGCATTGAGAAAGATGAGAGCATGGGCATACAGTGGATAACATCCGCTGCTATCGAGGGCCATAATGAAGCACGCCGTTTCATGAGATCACTCGGCTTAAGTGTGCCTGAAGAGATATCGCCAAATACTTTTTCCAGGCTCGCTCAAAATGAGAGGGCGAGGCAACTTGCATGGTCTCGTTCAGTACAGGAGCGACAACGAAGAACGCGGCAGACATGGGGCGAACTATTGCAGCTCTCGCTAGCCGCGTTCGGCGCTTACTACTCAGGAGCAAACTCGGCCACAGGACCTTCAGACCTAACGGGCTCTAATTATCCGAGCGATCGCCTCCAGCAGCGACCAGTATTAAGAGTGAAGCCGTCCTATTGCTACAGCAACGTTACCGTTAACGTTAGTGGCGGGGACTATGCCATTTTTGCGAACGGAGTGATTACTACGTTCTGTTACTGACTAGGAGGGCAACTCGCCTAAGAAAATAGGCCCGCACCGACACCTAGACCGGAATTGAGCCCGGATATGTGAGCTCGCAGACCCTCAGGGCCTCAGCCTACGCCATCTTAGGCACTCCTACGCCTCGATGCCGGACTGTCGCTAATTCCCACGATGAGGCACCGCAGCTGGATGGCCAACTGCCACCAGAACATCATGAGGCGTTGAACCGCGCGACCGCTTTTGTCGGGCATAATCCAAAATCTAGACGGGCACGGTGCTAAGAGAGCCTGGCGGCGACCGCGTGGGGCTTCCCTGATATGCTCAGTTTCCCGCATTGCTTCTGGCTCGAATTCCGGGGTACGGTCGCAATCGGCCATTTCACTCTTGGCCAGTCAAACAACTATTCTACAAAATATATTAACGTTAGAGAAAACGCCTGGAGCCAACCATGAGCAGAGAGCTTAAACGGATACGCCGAAGGAAGGCAGCCCAAAAAAAGATTGATGACATTTGGGAGCATTCTAATTCCAGTTTGATCGTTCACTATTCATGCGAGAGTTTTTATGATACCGAAGAAGGCAAGACTCCAAGAGTCACCTCTATTGCTGTTAGAAATCTCGCATCAGGCCAGACGGAATCCTTTTCCATACACAAGATTGCTGAGCAGAGGCAGTTGCCCTTTGATGAAATTCATAAAAACTATGATGACCTCGAAAGAGAGATGCTTGCGGAGTTCTTCGATTTTGCGAGAACCCACCAGCATTTCAATTGGATCCACTGGAACATGAGAGACATTAATTATGGGTTTGCCGCCTTGGAGCACAGATTCAGGGTTCTGGGTGGAGATCCCGTTGAAATTTTAGAAGACCGAAAGTTCGATTTAGCTAGGGCACTTGTGAGTATTTACGGACTTGGTTATATCGGACACCCTCGCTTACAGAAGCTTATAGAAAAGAACAAGATTACTGATCGAGGCTTCCTCACAGGAGCCGATGAAGCCGAGGCCTTTGATAACAAGGAATACGTTAAGCTTCACCAGTCAACGCTAAGAAAGGTCGATATCCTAGCCAACATATTCGAGCGCACTGCCGATAACTCAATAAGAACTAATGCAGGCTGGCTAGAAAGAAATGCCGCACATCCAAAAATAATCGTGGAACTTATCCGAGAGCATTGGGCTTGGTCACTCATCGTCATGATTGCGATAGTGGTTGGATTAATTGGTCGTGTCACAGAATTATTTTAACAATCGCCTAAATATGGAAATGGGCAGACCCGCTCAGTCTATAACGATCTTTGCCCTCAATAAGAAGGACCCTAGAACCTCAGGCTTTCCAAAGTAAAGCCTGCACGATGGACGAAGATCTAAAAGAAGTAGCCAGATGCTTCTGCGAGGCAAAGTCGGGATCCGTTGACCCCAGCCCGCGACTCCTAAAAATAAATCAAATTATCGAAGGCAGTTTCGACCTCAGCTCTGATCAGCAGTCGATATTATCGCAAGCATGCCTACCGAACGGTAAGATTCCACTTTCCCATCGTATTAAAATGCTAGAAGATCTCCTGAATCAGCTGTTCAAATTCAAGAACTATTGCTATCTATACCACCATAATTTTCTTTTTTAGCGAACTCACAGCTGAGGCGGATCCAAAACCTCGCCCTCCAACTAACCGGTCCACTGACGAAAGAAATTGCGCAGCATGCGGTGGCGGCACTGTGCTGAAAAGCACTCCGCTTATGCCGTTTCTCGAACTGCTGCGTAACAGTCGGCCACTATAAATCAAGGCTGGCGCCGCGCGCGCGCAGCCATTCCTTCCGCTCTCGCCAGTCGGGGAGAATCTTGTCCACCTCGTTCCAGAAGGCATCAGAGTGGTTACGGTGGTGGAAATGACAAAGCTCGTGAACGGCAATGTAGTCGATGATGCGCGGCGGTGCCATCATGCACTTCCAGTGGAAATTTAGGGTGCCGCTACGTCCGCAACTAGCCCATCGGTAGCCCATATCCTTAACTCGAATCGCTCGTACTGCAACGCCAGCCTTGGGGGCGAAATAGCCCACGCGATCCTTAAAACGCTTCTGGCCCCGGTCAGTGTAGAACTGCTCGAACGCGGCCCTTGCGGCCGGCGTGCCGCCCTGCTCAATCAAGTCGCGACTCAAGAGAAAGCGACCGTCTCTTAGCTTCAGCGAGCACTCCTGACCGGAAACCAAGCTGAGACGGTATGCCTTGCCCAGATAAAGGAAGGTCTCGCCGTTGACCCACTCGCGGGCTACTGCGGCGGAGTTCAAGTCCTTCCTTTCGGCCAGGTTTCGATAAATCCACATCCGTTTCCGCTCGACAAGGTCATCCACCTGCTCGGGTGCCAGGCCTGCAGACGGCCGTACAACTACTTGTCCGTTGCGTTCGATCACGATATCCGTGGTTCTTCGCTGGCTGCCAGGCACGAGCTGGTATTCGATGTCTCGAACGCGTCTCGGTGTCATCGTGCGTCTCTCTTTCGTTCTGCGCCTTGAAGCAGGGCATCGTGACGATTCTTCGCGAGTTTCATAATCTCCACGGCAATACGTTCCCTGTGCACCTTTAGCTCCGCGATGCCAGTCAGGGCTAGTGCCGTCTTTATTTCACTACGAGTTCTTTTCTGCTTGTCCGCGTTCTTCCAGAAATCGATACTGCCGATACTATCTTGCAGAGTTTCTACAATGGCCTCCATTAGTGAGCGCATTGCTGGTTTGGCGTTCTCGGGCACCTCGCCGTCGTCGAATGCCTCGTTCGCAATGTGGTCGTAGAAGGTCGTGGCCTCTCGGGTCATGCCTTCCTCTCCCTGGCTACGGCCTTCGGCCGCTTCCTTGCGCAAGTGCTCTAGTTCTTCGGCCAGCTTCTCCCACTCGCCCTGATACTGACCAATCAGCCGCTCAACTTTCTCTGACAAGCTCTTGTAGAAGGCCGGATCCTCGTCGTGGTGAACGGTGCAATGCTTGCGGATGGCATGCTCCATCTCGCTCGCCTTTGCCTCTGAATTTCCGCCCGCGTGTTCATTCAGCTTCTCGACGAAGTCGTCCGAGAGCAGTTCGACAGGTGCCACCTTAGGGTTGATGCCCAGGCTGATCAGGTGCTCATTGATCAGATCCCGCACTTTCTGGCCGGCATCGCCCAGATTCAGGGTGTCATCCTTGTAACGCTCTTTCGCCACCCGCTGGATGTAGCCCAAGCGTCTGGCCGGCACCCGGTAAGGCTGCGCGGCGGCATGGGGCAGGATGATATCCAGGCTGGCCAGGAACTTCTTCAGATAGACATCGAAATCCGCGCGAATCTTCTCGTCCTTCAGCAGCTTCACCGCCTCGTGGACTACCGTCGCGTCGGCCTCGACGTCGGCCAGTTCCCCCTCCACAAATTCCTGCACCTGCCCCACTCTGTGCTCTGAAAACAACTGCAGCAGGCGCTGGTAGCGCTCTTGCAGCACGGGCACCTCGGAGGTGATGCTCTTCAGCCCATCGGCCAGCTCCTGTTGTTCGTCGGTGGCCGCATAGAGGGTCAACGCCTCGGTCAGCTTGCTGGTCAGGCCGATGTAGTCCACCACATAGCCTCGCTGCTTGCCCTTCTTCACCCGGTTGGTGCGGGCGATGGCCTGCAGCAGGGTGTGCTCGCGGATCTTCTTGTCTAGGTACATCACCTGCTCGATGGGCGCGTCAAAACCGGTCATCAGCATGTCGCAGACCACCAGGAAAGCTATGCCGCTGTGGGGCTGGTCCGGATCGTCGAATGCGAAGGGCTTGCAGAAGTTCTCCACCGCGTTCCAGGCGCGGGCCTGTTTGCGGGCCTCGGTGACCCAGGCGGCCTCATTGGTGCCGTCGCTGGAGATCACTACCACCGCCTTCAGGAACTCGATTCGGCGGATCTTCTCCTCGTCAGATTCGGGCCGGACTCGCAGCGCTTCAACCGTCTCGGCCAACGTCCGGTGGATGGCCTTCTGGTAGCGAACCGCTGCCAGCTTGGAGTGACATACCACCTGCGCCTTGAAGCCATTGGGAAAGATATGCTCCAAGTAATGCTGAACCATGTCTTTCGCAATGGCCTCTATACGCTGCTCGGCCTCCAGAATGTCGCCGGTGGCGCCGTATTTCTTCTTGATCGCGAGCAGTTCCTCCTCGCTGCGCTCACGGAACAGGTTCTCAAACTTGTGCTCGAACTCCGCCTTCTCATTCAGCGCCGCGTCGGCGGTACGGCCCTCGTAGAGGATCTGCAGGGTGGTGCCATCCTCCACCGCATCCATCAGCTTGTACTTGTCGATGTATTCGCCGAAGCGCTTCACGGTACGCTTCTCGCCATGGCGCTCGGTGATCAGCGGCGTCCCCGTGAAGGCGACGCGCGCGGCGTTGGGGAAAGCCTCGAAGATGTTCTCGCCCAGCTCCGAGCTCTGGGTACGGTGGGCCTCGTCGATCATCAGCACAATGCGCGAGGAAGGATTAACCACCCCGAATGTGTCCTTACCCGGTATGGCCTGGTAAGTGCCCAGCGCATCTGCCACCGAAGTCGGAAGGCTCACATCCGCTACCTGGAACTTGTGCGCCATCACCATATTAATATCGGACTGGTCCGTAGCCAGATTCCGGCGCAGCGCCTCGCGGCTGTCCACCACGTTGACCCGCCCGCCGATCAGGGTGGCGGTTTTCGCCAGCTGTTCCTCTAGGTCCACCCGATCGTTGATCAGCACGATCTTGTAGTCATGCAGATCCTTCGAGGCCCGCAGCATGCGCGCCACGAAGACCATGGTCAGACTCTTGCCGGAGCCCTGGGTGTGCCAGACCACCCCGCTTTTGTCCTCGGCCGTCTTGCCGTTCCGCAGGCGCTCAAGAATGCGCCCGGCGGCGCGGAACTGCTGGTAGCGCCCCACCACCTTGATGCGCGGCCCGCCGTCCGTATCCATAAAAACCGAACACGTGCGCAGCAGTCGCAGCAGGTTCGGCTTGTTGAGCAGGCCGACAATCAATCGCTGCTGCGGGTCCAGACCCTCGGCTTCCCTGTCTTCCCGGGGCCAGAGCGTCTTCCAAGGGTAGAAATGCTCCTCGCCGGAAGTGATGGTGCCGTAGTCCGCCTCCGCCCCGCTGCTGCGGATCAGCAACAGATTGCTGTGGAATAGCCGCGGCTCGCCCTCCTTAAGGCCGTGGGCGGCGGTGTCCTCGCGGCGGTTCATATAGCGCTGCAGCTGGCGGAAGGCCTCTTCCATGGGGTTGGCGCAGGTGGGCCCGCCTTTTTTGCACTCCACCACCCCCAGTGGAATGCCGTTCACGAACAGCACAATGTCCGGGATGATGAATTGCTTGACGCAGCCTGGGGTATCAATGCGAAACTGGTTGATGGCCAGGAAGTGATTGTTCTCCGGCGTATCGAAGTCGATCAGCTGCACTACTGGGTCCTGCTCACCGGTCTCCTCGTTGACATCCACCTGGGCCTTGAGCAGCAGCTTCTGTACTGCCTCGTTGGCCTCCAGCAGGGTGCGGTTGGGCTGACGAAGCAACTGCTCCTGCAGATCCAGCAGTTGTTTGTCGGTCAGCCAGGTATTGTCGCCCGTGCCGGGATTGATCGCCGCCACCGCCCGGGTGAACACCTCCGGCAGCAGCCACTGGCGGAATGACGCGCGACGGCTCCTAGCCGGGTCCGAGGGAATCTCCCGGCCCTGATCAATAATGTCCCAGCCCTGCGCCTGTAGCTGCTCCAGAAAGGGCTGCTCAACTCCCGAGTACTCAGACATGGGCAGCCTCGGGTTCAGCCTCCGGCTCGACCTGGACTGGAACTTTCCCGGTGAGGAGGTCATGCATCAAGCCGTTTTTTTGCTTCAACAACTTCTCCAGTCCCAAACTTTCTACTTCAATGCGGCGTTGAATCGCATCAAATTTTGAGCACATCAAACGCTGCTCGCTTATAGTTGGAAGCGGAACACTCAACCGTTTTAGATTCCCTGTATTTATTCTTGGTCTTGTAACACCTTGTTCGAATCGCCGTATTTGCTTTCTGGCGCTTTCACTATTCAAGAACAACATGAAAAACTTATTGATCGCTATACTTGGAATGCATCGCGCGCGAAAGCAATCAGCTTTATTTACGGCTGGAGGGAGATCCACAGGATAGGAACATGATCGTCCAACCGGAAATCTCTCTTCACCCAATCCTGCTATCAAAACGTCTTTAGGGAAAACCTGGTTTCTCAATAATCCAGAAGCGTGCTTCTCGGATATGTACGCTCTATCTGAATCGTTATACTCATACTCCAAAACATTCTGTAGCCTGACCACCCGAACACCAGGATCCTGCACGTAATGCTCTGTTTTTAAGTTTGACCCAAAAGGCCCATCTACCAGGCTCTCTAAAATGTCAGAGACACCTGAGATCCTCCACGCTTTCGGAATCCATCCAATCGGCGTTCCCTGATACAACTCCGGGGCCTGTTCACGGGAGGGGCGTAGTTGGCCGTCGGGGCCGATGCCGCGAGTAAAGAGGTCCTGCATCAGTCCGGCCTTGATCTGCTCGTACTTGACGATCAGCGCCTCAGTCTTTTCAATGGTCCGGTCGGCAGTTTGCACGATGCAGGCAATTTTCCGTTGAATGCCCAGCGAAGGTAAGCGCACAGGCGTATAGGCGATTGCCTTGCTGGGCAAGCCGTATCGGGTTGAGCCAGCGGCAAACCTTGAGAAGTATCGGGCTGTCTCAGACTGAGCAAGCTGCTCGCTCAGAAAAATGGAATTGACGCGAGTCTGGTCTGGTTTTAGCAGGGCCAGATGATATGCACACACCAGCCCCTCAATTTCCTCAACGACAACCGCCGGAATTCCGATGTCATAGGGAGTTTCTGAATCCTTCGTAATTAAGACATCACCATCTTCAACCTTAAACCTCTCAATCTCGGCCTGGGTAGCAGTGGCTTGCATAAAGTCCAGCTTTGAGCTTATGTACTCATTGCTGTACACATCCATATAGTTACAAAGGAGCACACGGCTCTCTCCAGCAACGCTCTTCTTATCCACGTTGCTTATCCTTATGTCGGAGATCTCTGACAGAGCATGAGTTTCGAATTTAGGCATAGCCCAACTCCAGCAGAAACTGCTCCAACTGCGTTGATGCCTCATCCCGCTCCGCCTCGACCTGACGGGCAGTCACGGCATATTTGCTCCAGAGGTTTTCCACCGCTCGGATACAGGCCCGCTGCTCGGCGCGCAAGTAGCCCTGGTAGATGTTCAGCAACAGCGTCCTGAGTCGCTCGATAATCACGGTGCGGGCCTCGTCCACGGAGATTTTCTCGCGGGCGTTGGCCACCAGTTCGTCGCGCCGGTTATCAATCGTCTTTAGAGTCGCTTTTAGTTCTTTGGCCTCGTCCTCCAGGGCCTTGTGGCGGGCCAGCTGCTCCTCGATGGTCTGCGCGGTGTTCCAGGTGTGCTGCCCCTGGGCGACTGCCTCGCGCAAAGGCTCGATCCACTCGCTCTCAAAGCCAACCTCTCCCGCCAGCTCGACAATGCGCAAGCCGTTCTGGAACTCGGCGTCTTTCTGGGACAGCCCCTCACTGCAGTAGTAGCCCTTCTTGCTGCCCTTGGGCAGCCGGTCAGCGGCCTTCAATTCGGCGAAGATAGTGCCGGCCAGTTGCTTGACGCTCTTAAGCTGTTGCTTCCATTCGGCCTTGGCGGCCTTCAATTCGTCGCGCTTGTCTTTGACCTCTTCGCCGGGCAATACGCCGGTGTCGTCCGTGTCCTCGAAGTCCTCCTCGTCGGCAGCGGCGAAGAGGGCCTGCAATTCGGCCAGGCGGGCCCGAGCCTGTTCCTGCTCCTCCAGCACCTCGGGGAACTGGCTTTCCAGAATATCGTCCTCGGGGATCAGTTCCGGGCCCCAGCCGCTGGCGGCGATAGACTTGAAGTCGGCCTTGAGGCTGTCGAAGAAGCTGGCCAGAGCGCCGCGTACCTGGAAGGGGGTGAGCAGGCCGTTGTCCGCCAGGGCGGTTTCCATACCGGTGAGCAGCTGGCTGCGCATCACATAGACATTATGCGGCCTGGCTTGCTGGTTGTCGGCATCCGGCGCCAGTGCCTCGACAACGGGCAGATTTTCCTGCCACCAAGTCTCAAGACGGTCGGTAACGGCCTGGTTGGCCGCCGCCACGCCAAGGTGGTCGTTAATCAGGGGGGCGATATCGCGCTTGTCGGTGAGCGCCTGGGCGAAATCCCGGTAATCGCCATCCCTCGGCACGAAGAGGCCTTCCCTCAGACCCTCGTAATTGGCCCAGTAGCGTTCCAGGCGGTCGATCTCGGCCTGGGGCACGCCGCCGTTCAGGTGGGCGCGTACGTCGTGGGGCTCGGGCGGCGGGGCGTTATCCACGTAGCGGCGGATATTGCAGTTGTAGTCTTCGTCGCGGATTTCCACCACCGGCACCGGGCGCGCATAGGCGGGAATTTCCTCACCCTGGCGGTAGGCGTAAATGATCTTGTCGATATCCTCCGGGCGCAGGTGGTTCTGAGCTTTGCCCTCGCGGTATTCGCGGTCGGCGTTGATAAAGAGCACGCTGTCGCGCTCCCGGGCGCCGGCCTTGTTGAGCACCAGCAGGCAGGCGGGGATGCCGGTGCCGTAGAAGAGGTTGCCGGGCAGGCCGATCACCGCCTCCAAGTAGCCCTGCTCGATGAAGTACTTGCGCGCCTCGCGCTCCTCGCCGCCACGGAATAGCACCCCATGGGGCATTACCGTGGCCATGCGGCCATCGCTCTTTAGCACGGCCAGCATGTGCTGGACAAACATCAGGTCCGCCTTCTTGCCCTTCTCCGGCATCATTACCGGGAAGCGGCCGGGAAACTTGAGATCTTTCTTGATGTAGTTCTGGCTGAACGGCGGATTCGCCACCACGCGGTCGAAGCGCTTGAGCTCGTTGTTCTCGTCCAGGTGCTGGGGCTCGCGGATCGTGTCTTCCTGACGGATATCGGCATGGGAGATGCCGTGCAACAGCATATTCATCTTGCAGATCGACCAGGTGGTGCCGATCTTCTCCTGCCCATACAGCGCCAACTCTCGTGCGTCGCCACCCTTCTCGCGCAGAAAATCACGCATCTGAATCAACATGCCCCCGGAGCCAGCGGTGGGGTCGTAGACGCTCATCCGCTCTTCGGGATCACAGATTTCCACGCAGAGGCGTACCACCTCCCAGGGGGTGTAGAACTCGCCGGCCTTCTTCCCCGCAGAATCGGCGAAGTACTTAATCAGCCATTCGTAGGCAGCGCCCAGGAGATCGGGAAACTCAAAGTCCTCATCGCGAAGGGGAATCTTCTCGAAGTTCTGGACGAAGTCGGCCAGGGTGTCGTCATCCAGGGTGCGCTGCCCGATCTTGCGGTTGAAGTTGATGCCGCTGAGCACATCTTGCAGGGCATCAGGGTTGGCGTCCTCGATGGCCGCCAGAGCCTTGTTTAGCGTTGTCCCGACATTCTCCTTGACGTGCTTGAGGGCCGGCCGATCAATGACCTTCATCTCGCCGACCTCGACCACCTCCTCCTGCCAGGGCTCGTTCCAGCGGGCCCGGGGCGGCACATAGAAATACTTACCCGAGTAGTGATCAGGGTCCTCTAACTCTGTGGCGATATCCGCCTCACCCATGCCTTGCGCCGCGAACTGCTTGTGGAGCTCCTCACGGCGCTCATCGAAAAGATCGCTGGCGCGCTTGAGGAACAGCATGCCAAACACATACTCTTTGTATTCACTCGCGTCCATGCTGCCTCGGAGGTCGTCGCAGGCGCGAAGCAGCAGGCTCTCGAGCTGAGTCAGGGTTAGTTTCATTTCAACCAATCAGTTGCAATAGATAAACAAGCAATGGGTAGATTAACGACCTAAATCGGCCAGAAAAGGCGTGTAAGGGGAATCAAGCTCCGAGTTTCCTGGTCAGCATTCTCATAGTTCTCGACCAGGGCCTTGAACAGGTCATTCAGGTCCCACAGCATCAACGGAATATTTGCGCGATCAGCCTCATAACGGGCATCCTTTGTAAACCCGGCAGTGGAGACGAAGAGGCCCTTGTCGCTGGCGTGGCGCCCGCCAACTAGGTTACGGATCTCTTTGCTATCGGCGGACTTACTGGCACGGTGCTTGACCTCTACGATAATTCTCGGGGACTCGAAGCCAAAACCGTCCGGTGAGGCCAGGACATCTACGCCGAGGTCCGAGCCCTCAGCTGAAACCCGCGTTTTATAGCCCATGGAACGCAGGACTCCCGCCACCAAATGCTCCATCTGTCGTGGACTCAGGCGGTTGATACGGTCCTTCGTTATCTCGTCGGCCCGATCCCGGTAGCCTTCGAGCAGGGCGTCCTCGTCTTCGTCTTCCGACTCGATGGGCTCGTGAGAACCGGTCTCGGGCGCTCCTCGACCTGACAGGGCACGAAGTATCTCCGCCGCTACGTCATCTGGAAGCCGGAAAAGGGTCAGCGTGGACCCCAGAGAGTTGCGGGCGCCAGATGACAGGACGTCTCGTTCGACCTCGCCCTCCCAGTCCACGGCGCGATAATGTTGGAAATCACCGATGGTGCCCGGCTGGTGGCGATAGGCGCTGGCGATGGTGCCCACGTGGTAGACCCGACGACTGGAGTCGTAGGTCACCACCCGATCGCCCTGCTGGACCTCGTCGCGGAATCGAATCCACTGGCTGGCCGCCGTCTGGACCCTCCCCGGCTTGAAATCAGGGCGTTCCTTCTTAAGGGCCTCAATAAGGGCCTGCTTGTCTGAAAATTGGCCCAGATCCCCGACTGGAGCGGCCCCAAGGGCCACGAGCCCGTTTTCGACGAATTCGTCGGCCAGCCGGCCGCCGGAAGCCGATCGCACCATCCAGAGCGTCATGAAATCCCCTCAACCTGATGTTCAACGGCAAGCTTACCGCAGAACCCAGACTGCGCCCAAGCCTGGACCTGCCCAGTGGCAAGGCCTACCGTCCTCCAGGCATCAGTCGTTTCTGCCATCTTGGCCGTCTTCAGGCAACTCCTCCAAACTGGCAAAAGCAGCCTCCAGTGCACTCCGAATCGTAAGATCGAGAGATGCCCTGACGTCCTTCATTTCCCACCAGTCCTGGGGATCCGCGTCGTAGAAAGTCCGGAGCGCTCGGCAAATTCGCTTGTTCGGCCAGTTTGTGGAGTAAATCTCCTCAATCTCGGCGAGGAGCGTTGCCTCCGGGGGCGAACTCTCGAGCTTCCACCTCTCTTCGCTCGTAAGGCAATTCTTTACCACCACCTGCCACCCAATGAGAATGGCGGGAATAGCCTTCTCGGGCTCGTTTCGGCAGCCGGACAGCGCAGTCTCGGAGAGGCGGAGACCCCGGACGACCTTCATCACGTCCAACTCATGGCCTCGATCTACCATCGCGCACCTCCTATATCACCGGACAACGGAGCGAATCTTTCCCGCCGGCGGCACGTATCTCGCAACCAATCGACGGATGTGGTTTTTGGACAAGTCGCTTCTTCTAGCCAAGTATCTCTGGGCGGACTTTCTTGAGATCTCCCGAGAATCTGCCAAGAACTTGAATACGAGTGTTCGAGCCATCTCCTCTCTGCGCTGTCGCCGATCGTTTACTAGCCGCTGATACGCTGACTTGACCTCCTCGGCGAATGCCGGAAAGTGGTACTCAATCGCACCCGTCGAAGTCTTGGCAGCAACTGCGAGCTTTGAAAGCGGCGGCGGCTCCTGGAATGACTTGCGCGCAGCCACCAATCGCTCCAGAAACTCCTGCCGGTGTATCCGGGGCCGCTTCGGGCGCGGTCTGAGGTTTGCAGGCAAGTCCATTAGCCAGGCGGGATCCAAAACCTTCGTTACCGGCTCAAGACGGCCCGACAAAAGTCCGTACAGGCTTACACCGAGCCTATAAGCGACTCGCCGTAAGACTGGTAATGTGAGTTCCTTATCGCCGCAGGCGATGGATATGCAGTCGTCGCGCGGAACCAGCTCCCACAAGCGCCTCTCTTCCTCCCGCTCCCAAACCTCATCGAACAAGGCATCGACACATTTCCGGGCAGCCTCCTGACTGAGAGTGGACGTTGGTTCGGCACTTATCCCGGCCACCAGATCGACCAGGTCTTGCACATAGAGCTGCTCATGCGAATGGGTAGGTTCGGTAGCACTTTCGGTGGACAGCTGCATCCCACATCGGACACAGGTATCGATACTGCCCCTCATTGCCAGAGAGTCCTGCCTCGACCCACAACTAGGGCATCGACTTACAAGCTGGCACATGTGAAGATGGCAGGCGCAATAGTCGCGAAACCCCCAAAGCAAGTGCCAATATGCGGGCTGTCCAGTTTGGATTTGCTCCTGCAGACAGAGTGGGCACCACGCTACGTAGTCTCGGAACACCCGTCTTTGGCGACCAAACTCCCGCCCTAGCGCGAGAAAGGTAGTGGCTGAAAGCCCAACCATTCCCGTAGCTGCTTCGAGATCCTCCACCAATCTCCTATTGAATGAAGTCGGCCGAAGCAGGTGGATCAGCCGTGGGATCGCATATTCAGATCTAACCATCTCGTCGCAACAACGAGGGTCACCCGCATAGCGATTAAGAACCAATGATCTTAATTCATTGGGCGACAGAGCATGGACACTAGCGAGGCGCACGACATACGACGGCAAGGACTCCACTGTGGCTGAACCAACGCCTATAGGTCGAAGCTTAAACAGACTCATTTGTTGAACTTCTTCTTGTAAACCCGATTTCTAATCTCAAACGGCTTGAGCTTACGCCGCTTGCGCTTAGGCTCCGCCTCTTCAACCTGAGAGGCTGGCCCCCATTCCTTCGCCTGCTCGCTCCAGACAACCGGCTCTTTGACCGGGGTTTTGTTTAGCAGCTCTTCACCAAGCCGAATCTCGGCCGCGATCGATGCCAAATCCCCGTCGTTGCGCCGGGCCTCATCCATATACTTCCAGGCCAAAACCTCCGAACCGTCGGACACCATCTTCGCCATTGCTATCCGCAACCAACGGCCCACAGCGCCGACCACCCCTAAGCTGTGTTCATGGATGTATCCGGCCCAGTCAATTAGAGAGCCTACACCGCGCTCAAATTGAATACCTTTAGAATACCAATCGAGAATGCCCATAAAGTCGTCTGCGTCCTCAGGCGTGGCGTGGTATCTGGGCATCTCGAGAAGTGAGGATCGGCCCACCATGTGATTCGAAGCTCTTAGCATGCCCACAATGGGATAGGCGCCAGTCAGGACAAGGGTTACATTTGCGTTTGAAGCAAAGGACTTGAACGAGTCCAGAATGGCTGTTCTCGCGCGGGGCGAACTTCCGTGCCACTGGATGTGCTGGGCTTCGTCGATAGCAAGATAGCGTGACTTCAGATGGCGTAAGGCTCGCTCACATGCGGTCATCAGGTCAGCGGTCGTCCGCCTATCTGTCCTGCTGACGTTCTGCGCCCGGTGGCGCCCATCTTCGACGTGGGCCGAAAAGGCTGGATGGTTCAGAGCCTCTGCCAAATCCGAGAAAAATGCTTTTGAGCTGAACCGGCCCTCTTGAGCCTTATTTTCAGCCTCGACATAAACGAAAGGATGCTCAATCGAAGAATCATTTCCGGAGCTCTCGAGGTATTCGCGCTCTAGCCGTTCGAGGACAGACGTCTTTCCCGCTCGTGAAGGCCCAGTTAGTACGACGACCTCCCCAGGTTCTGAAAACGTCAACTCCGTTTGCAAGTTGGATAACGCCTTCTTATAGGTTCGGTGGTGCAACTTCCTTGTACGTAACTGTTGGAGTTTTTCTTCATACCACTTCATCTTAGTCCTCCTGCTCATCGTGTTCGACATTAACGCGCCTTGCGCGCCTGAATACATCATCCGCGGAAGTTGAGCAGGCTGGCTTCGGCTTCTTGCACTCAGCACCCTTAGCCTTCTTCTCTTGAAATCGCGCTCGGTCTTCCTCCGCTAAAGCCACAAGCCTGGAATGCTGACTTTCAGTAGCTAATTCATTCAATTTTGTCCTGGCTTCAGCCCCCTCGAGCTTTAAGGCTGCATCTAGCTTGCGTGCGTTCTCGGAGAGCCCTTCGAATCGCTCATACCCCGCTGCAGTGGCGCATTTCCACCGATCTTCACTGAGGTAATAGATCAGATAGGGATTCTCACAGTCCTCTCTGACTTCGCGAGTCCGCGGTCCTGTGGTGAGGTTGTCTGCTACTGGTGAGTAGTGCCGATTCAATTTCTGGATAGTGCCTCGGTCGGAGATTCGGTAGTCGCCGGAATCTACGGATGTTGCAATTAGAAAGGCCTGATCAATCTCAACCGGCGCACCACTCATTGGAAACCTCTGCATCAGATCCTTAAAGTGGAGCGTCCGACTCAGCATGTTTCCAGAAACGATTCTGTCGTTGTATCCAGTAACCGCTTCTTCGAGCTTTTTATAAATGGCAGGTAAGTCATCACAGACCTTGTCTGTGGGCTTGAAGCCTTTTGACCGCGATCGACCGCTCCATTCGACGCAGTTGGCTGGATAGTCTTTGATGAAGGTAGTGCGCAATGTTGCGAATGCCCCTTCTGCCAGCCCATTGAACCGGCTATTGGCACTTGGGCTGGTTGAATAGGTGAACTCATACTCCGCCGACAGTTGGCGGGTGAACACCGAGTCCATGTCCTTTCCGCCGTCGGTATGCAGCGCCTCGAATATCCGCCCGTACTTTCTTGCAATGTGTCTAACTACCAGCGCGAAAACTCGTCGTGACGGCTGCTTCAGGGTGATAATGAAGTAGAGAATGCATCCGGTCGCTTCATCCGTAACCACCGTTAGCCAAGGCTTAACTATGGCAACGCCCTGGGATGACTCGGCTACTGTGATGAAGAGCTTCATCGGGGTATGGTCCATGACGACCCGCTCAAATGGCCTCTGTGCTCTTGCATGGCGCTTGATCGCAGGCGTTGAACCACGCGCTTGGTTTGCGGCCCTTCGGCCTCCAGCTGACCTTGCCAACTGCACAGGGTCCAATGTGGAGTACTTTTTGAGGAAGGTCTTTTTTGAAACCGGAGGATACTTGGCGTGAAACTTTCTAGCTTCAACGCGGTAGGTGATGTACGCCTTGTTTTTCGACGGGAATTTCCTACTGGGGATTTCACTGATGAAGGAGTCTAGGAAATCTCTGACGGCTGGCGCCACTTTCGACAGCCTGTTTCCTCGCTTGTGGAATGCCGGCATCAGGGCTTTGGCGCGTGGCGCACTAGCTCCGAGCGCCTTAATTTTCTCTCGATACCGCCTCCCCGTTCGTGTATCTAGGTTCTCAGCCCCTCGCTTCTGGCCATAGTGCTCCACTGCTTTTCGATTTCCCAGCACCGCTATGTCAACGTCATCAAAGCCCTGCTTATGGGTAGACAGAACGCTCTCGATTGCGAAATTGAGCATTTCCTGGTTCGCGGCAATGATCGCGCAATCGTCGACAAGCGATTGACGCTTGAGGGCCGCGTGTAGAATTCCACGGTCAATTAGCCATAGGGCTCCCTCAAACATCTCCTGGCCATACTGCTCGCGCACGTGTCCGAGGGTAAGAAACGTTTTTCGGGAAAGCTGGTCTGTGAGGGTACTGGTGATTCTTTCGCTGGGCCGGGTTACGCCTACGCGCACCCGGTGTAATAGGTCATTGTTCCTTGCCTCCAACCTGGAGATGTTCTCTGCCAATCCCACCTCAAATTCAATTCCTAGATCAGCAAAATGGCTTTCGAGTGGGATAAAGTGGAATCTATCGTCCTTCTTCACCCAGTCTTTTGGTCGGTCGGCGACGAGTTTCTTTGCGTCCTCGGTTGTTTTTACTTCGACAACAACGATCGAGTCAGACTTCAGGACAAGAAGGTCTGGGGTCTGTTCGCCATAAATGGGGCGCCCACGTATGTCGTGCGTATAACAAGCCACTGGCTCGGGCTGAGCGTGGTACTCAAGAATGTCTTCGCTTTGTTGTTCGAGATTCCGTATCCATGCAAGCTCCTCTCTGCTCTCGAAGCAGCGTGTTGCTTCGTTAATCCTTGAGTAGGTTTGGCCCTTGACTGACTGCTCTGCACCCCACCCAATCTGCCGCGTCGGAGCGGTTTCTCGACTCTTGATCACGTATTGGCGTCCCGCTTCCGGGATTCCCAATCCGGAAAGGTATGCCTCAAGTTCGGTGTCGGATAACATTGTCCCCTCCATGTCTCGGGCATGACTCGCCCGTCCCCGGGCGTCTGGAGTATTGACGCGCCAGGTTAGTTGTGGATAATGGAGGGTGCCGGAGAAGCCAAAACTACGGCACCATCCTCAGAGCCCCGGGCTGCAACCCGGGGCTTTGTCGTTCTTGCGTCAGTCTATTTCACGACCATCATCTCTTCTCCATTCCGCTCCAAGGCCAAGCGTTGCTCAATCGCGTCAGCCACCTCCCGGGTGCGGGCAAGTAAGGTGCGCCTGCCTGGGAAGCGACCAAGTCGCACGGGTAGATTTCCAGCGGCATGCGCCTGACGGACCGCGCTAGCAGATGGGTACTTCAAAACGCGCGCCAGCTCATCAACAGTCAGAACGGGTCCGTAGGCCTCGAAGAGGTCGGAGTAGGTTCCGGTTTCGGTGTCGCTCTGCATCGATGGCTGAGTCTGTCGGCTACTAGTTATGACTGGAGAGTACAACAAAAATCCCGGCCTGTACAGCGGCCCAAAATGTCCGTTTTTATCATAAAAATCATGAAATTAGGATACGATTTTTTATGAACTTTTCGGCCGTCCAATGGGTGCCACGTAGCCTTTTAATTTGCTTTCATTTTTTCAGTTTTGGATCGGAATCTTGGTGTGAAGTGATATGACTCAATCCGTTCCCGAGTACCGCCAGCGCCCTTGGAAACTGGCGGTTTGGGGCTGTTTAGACTGAGAATCGGATACAGATTTACGGTTTCGAGAAAATTGTTGGCGCGCGGAGCAGCACTGAAATGGATGACAGGGGCCTGAGCGGCCTGAAACCCGGCTCTCCAGCCCTTGTGCCTTAGCATCGTGGGAAGCGCGCCGGCCCCTGTGGCGCGTCCCAACACGCCACACCATATAGACCGGCTCAAAGCAAGAAGCTAGCGAAACTAGGCGTATCCTCCGGCAGCGACCCGATCCAGGTATCGCTCCAGCGCAGACAGTCGCCCCATTTTCAGCAAGTCTTCGGCAGTCAAGTCTCCGAAACTAGGCAAGGATTGCGATCGAAACCAGGCGAAAGCAATTCGGGGGTGACCGGCCCACGGCGCCGTGCGCTCCAAGATGCGCGTAAGCGCCAGGAACCGACGCTGGGCCGCCTCAGAGCACCGCTGTGAGTTCTCGGGGGCATCTCCGAGGGACAGGCCCGTAGCGGCCACCAAATCGGCCTTGGTGACGAGCAGGATCCCAGCCAGTGCATCAACGTCCACCGTTCCGTCAGCTCGTATGACCTGGCTCGTCCAGCCCGAAGGTTCGCTCATGGAATGCCCAGTAAGCTCAAGATTTCCACCTTCCTGAGAGTGTACTCCAAGTCGCGCGAGGCCCGACTCGGCCCCGCTGACCCCAGGGCGGCTGCGCGAAACCCCTGCGCTACAATGAAGCCGGGTGAAAGCAAAGGGCAGTCCATGCGCGCGAAACCCACAGAAATCGCCAAAGCTCTGGGACTGGCGAACGCGGAGTCCGTCACGCTCCTCGATTTGGCGCACCGCTGCGAGGAAGGACTTCCAAAGTCCTGCTTCCTGCGGCTCCACGAAACTCTGGCGCCAGAAGGCCAGAAGTTCCTCAATTCACTGATTTCGCCCGCCTCGCTCGGTCGGCGCAAGGACGGAAAGCTGACCCCTTGCGAGAGTGACGGCACAGTCCGCTTGGCCCACTGCTGGCAAATGGCGTTGGAAACATTCCAAGACGAAAGCAAGGCCAGGCGATTTCTGTCCGGCCCGCATCCCCTACTTGGTGGTCGCCCACCGATGGCGGTATTGGCCGGAAGCACCTGCGGCGCTGAAGTCATTTATCAGCTATTGGGTCGACTGCGATATGGTTCGGCGGCTTGAGGTGCCGTAGTGTGGCCCGAGTAGCTGTAGATAACTAATGCAAGATCCATTGACTTTGCGCCAAAACTTCTGGTTCCATGGTGAAGACTAGTTCTTACTATCCGCAACGATAAATCAAAATACCCATGGGGTCATCTAAGACCAAGCTTATCTACAAGAATGCCTGCGGGCCTAAGGTAACGACCGGTGATTATAAGCAAGCTTGCCATTGAGAATTTTCGGGGCATCAGGAAGGCTGAAGTTGAGATGTCTGGGCACACGTTGCTAGTTGGCGGTAACAATGTTGGAAAATCCACTATTTGCGAAGCGCTTGAGTTAGCGCTTTCACCCGACCGACAAAACCGCTTTCCGGTTGTTGAGGAATACGACTTCTACAATGCTCGATATCTTGACGACGAAGGCAACCCTTGTCCTGTTCGTATTGAGGTCTTGTTAACCAATGTAACGCCAACTATCGAGAAGAGTTGTGCGAACTATCTTGAACGTTGGGACCCCGCAAATCGCCGAATCCTCAAACAGGGCGAGATCGACGAAGTCGATAACGATGATTATGAATGGTGCCTGCGTCTTCTCACGCTTGCACGCTACAACCCTGATGAGGACGAATTCGAAGCATTTACCTTCTATTCTTCCAAGTACGACCCAGAGAACGAAGGCGATAGTCGCGTCCCCCGGGCCGTTCGCCGATGTTTCGGATTCCTCTACCTGAGGGCGCTTCGGACAGGCTCCCGGGCACTTAGTCTCGAGCGTGGCTCACTGCTTGATATCATTCTGCGAACCCAGAGCCTACAGACCGGCATCTGGGAACATCTGCGCACGCGTCTCAAGAATCTTGACCCACCCATCCAAGAGGGTGCAACAAAGTTGACACCGGTACTCCAGACCGTCGAGCGCCGCATCTCTGAGTATATCGCGATGGACCAACCTGGCGACGCAACCCGTCTATTTGTGTCGCAGCTCACCCGGGAGCATCTTCGCAAAACAATCAGCTTTTTCATTAGGCTAACCGCCGATCAGGAGCCGGTGCCATTTCAGGCTGCGGGCACTGGCACGCTTAATACGCTTGTGCTCGCACTGCTTTCGTTTATCGCTGAACTCAAGGAAGAGAACGTAATTTTCGCAATGGAGGAGCCGGAAATTGCACTTCCTCCACACACACAGCGGCGAGTTGCCAATTACCTTATAAACAATACCACGCAGTGCCTGGTTACCTCGCATTCGCCCTATGTGATCGAAAAGTTCGATCCGCCCCGCATAGCTCTCCTGCGACGCAGTGGGACCGGCGAAGTTACCGGCAAGCCCGTCGCTCTCGGGAGCATGAAAGCCAAGACCTACCAGCGGTACGTCAGGCGCGGCCTCGCCGAGGGAATGCTAGGCCGAGGCGTCGTCGTTGTCGAGGGATTGACTGAGCAGCTCGCGCTTACCGCAGCTGCTGAAATTATGCAGGCAGCAGACGACGAGATTTACCCACTTGATCTCGCTGGCGTCACACTAATTTCAGCTGACGGTGACGGTAACATCTCCGAACTTGGTCGCTTTTTCGTCCAACTCGGCCTGCCGACATTCGCCTTTCTCGATAAGAAGAAACGCCCGGGCAAAGAAGCAGACGCACTCAATGAAGCCGGGTTCGAACTTGTTAACGAGATTGATTATCTCGGAATGGAAGACCTTTTGGCCGAGGAAGTACCACTAGACCATCAGTGGGCCTACCTGGAATTTCTGCGAGATGGTGCGCTAGCACCAAAGACAGGTATTCCTGCTTCCCGTCCGGATGATCAAGCCGTGCGCTTGCTGACCAAAAACGTGCTTAAGGACCACAAAGGCTGGGGTCGCGCGGCCGAACTGCTCGAATATTGCGAGCCTGGAGAACTTCCACCGTCTATCACCGACTTTCTCGACACGCTTTTTGCGCACTTCCCAAAACCACAGATCGCACCGATTTCGGATGAGCATGCGGAAGATGGAGAACTAGGAACTGAATCCGCGGGCGACGCGCAGAAAACGCCAGGGAAATGACCGAGCTGGTTATTTGCAAAAAGCGCCGACGCATTCTTGAGGCCACCGGTCACGTTCTCGTCACAGGTGGACCTGGAAGCGGAAAGACGACGATCGCGCTGAGAAAGGCCGTCGAACGGATTGAACAGGGACTTGAGCCAGGGCAGAAGGTACTGTTCCTGAGCTTCTCGCGCGCTGCAGTGTCCCGAATCGTCGATTCGGCAAAACGGGATCTTCCCCTAGCGCTGCGCCGCTATCTCGAGATCCAGACGTTCCATTCATTCTGCTGGCAGCTCCTCCAGGGACATGCCTACCTACTCGGTTCGCCGCGCCGCCTTGAAATCATGCTGCCACACGACGAGCGCGCTCACCGCAGCGGCGCAACCAAAGTTGACAAAGACTGGATCGTCGAGCGTGAGCGGTTATTTGCCGAGGAGGGGCGGATTATCTTTGACCTCTTCGCGCCGAAAGCATTGGAACTACTTTCACGCAGCGACGCACTCAGGCGCGTCATCGCCGGGCGCTATCCACTTGTGATAGTCGACGAAGCACAGGATACCGGTGAACAGCAATGGGCATGCATTCGCGAGCTCTGTGAGCTTGTGCAGCTTGTTTTCCTGGCCGACCTCGAGCAACAAATATACGACTTCCGGCCCGATGTCAGCGAGGACCGCGTCATAGAGATTGAAAATGCAATCGGGCCAATGCGCGTCGAGCTTGGCATGCAGAACAATCGAAGCCCCGGCGTCGAGATCGTTAGCTTCGGTAATGACATCCTCTCGAATCAGCCGAGGGGCTATAGATATGAGGGCATTCACCATCACCAGTTCAATCCGAAGCAGAAGACCCGCGATCTTTCAATCCGCAAGGCTGTTGGAACGATCTATAAGCTAATTAGGGAAAGAACCGGTGCAGCGCCTAAGAGCGTTGCTGTTCTTACCAATTGGGGGAAAGGCGTCGCAATTATCGCTCGGGCCTTACAAGGTGGAGAGGATCAGAAGGCAATCCCGCACCGCGTCGTCATAGACGAAGCCAACGTTTTCCTTGCCACACGCGTAGTTGCCAAGCTTTTGGAACCGATAGATGATGAATGGCAGAGCCTTTCGAGCGCACTCGATCTTCTATCACAGCTCTACCGCGCCAAAGGAAAGACAACCAAAGCTGAGCAGCTTCTAAGGAATGCACAAAGCGCTCGCGAACAAGCCCTGCGCGGACCGGCAAAAGCGCCGCGTGCGCTTAAGGCTATAATTAACTCGCTAAAGGCCGAAGAGTTTACCGGCAATCCAGGCACGGATTGGCTTGACGTCCGCCGCCGACTTCAGGCATCGGGAGTTGCCGAACTGAAGCTCGTCGCAGGACTTGTTGTGTACTTGATGGCGTTCAATCGCGGCCGACGGATCTCTGACAGCCTAACCGAGGCCTGGCTGCAGACCGGAAGCTACCAAAACGCAAACTCTCTTATTGAGGCCGCGATCACCCAAGATCAGCTCGCAGGCGGCGACGGCGAGCTCCAGGGCATCAATGTGATGACCATCCACAAGTCGAAGGGCAAGGAGTTCGACGGTGTCGTTCTTGTTCATATCGGCAACAACATCTCCCCGCTATGCCCCGATTGGGAAAAGGCGCCCCACACAAAGAGCCGCAAGCTTCTTCGAGTGGGCGTGACTCGCGCACGACACGATGCACTCCTCCTGACCGATGCGTTTTCTCCGTGTTTTCTCCTGAAGGGACACAATCTCAAACGTGACGGGCCTAGCAAGACAAACGAAACCCGGTAAGGAGCCCTGGATCTTCAGCGCCAGCCGCATAGAATCCGAGCCAATCGGCGAGCTTCAAGCTCGCCGCTGGCGGCTCGGGAGGGGCCGGAACTTGCTTGAATTGGTCATAATTTACCAGCGGGAATGGCGCGAAGGCAAAACGAAGGGCGCGACTAGACCCTGGATCCTTTATTAAGCGCGCCACATTATTTCCGGCAGGACGTTTCCTTGTAGCGGCCTAGCCTAGAAACAGCTTCACCGTCGATAGTTATCGGGCACTCGATCTGGGATTTGCCCAACCGCTGTGCTCAAAGGTGCTCAACGTAGATTCACTGCAACATTACCCTTCTCCAATTTCCCCATCAGCTACAAGCCAAACTTCTCTCCGTTTGGGTCAGCAATGGGGACAGAAAAAATTCGGACATAAAATCCTCCTTGTTTAATGTCCCCAACCAATGCTGGGGATTGTGTTCTGGATGATACGCGCACTTAACTGGGCGATTCAAGCACTCCCTTCTTACGTTTCCCCCAGCAACTCCTTCTTGCGCTCCTCGAATTCCTCCTGGGATATGTCGCCCTTGTCCTTTAGCTCGGACCAGTACATCAGCTCCTGCGCGGCCTTCATGTTTCCTTTGCGCTTGAAACTGATCTTTAGGCGCCTAACGAGGCCGGCTAGGCGGCTAAAGAAAGTAGCTATGCGGGAGTGAACTACTCTGGCACCTCTTCGGACCGGCCCGGACCGCAAGAGCTTCACCAACAAAGCCAAGGCAATAACACCCCCAATAAGACTGCCCCCCAGAATAATCCTCTGTCTCTTGTCTTCAGCTTGTTTTGCGACGGCTGCTTGCCTGTTTAGCTCATCTGCCTCTTCAAAAAACTCAGTGAGATATGCCGCATAACCAACCGGGGGTCGGAAAGAGAAGGTGTGCGACTCTGAGGGGTTCAAACGAGAATGAAACCCTTTCTTATGTACTTCAGCATCAAAAACCTCGTCATTTGCCAGCGATTTTTGAATGAAACTGAGAGGCGAACGCACACTCCAAGCATTGCTACCACCGAAATCAGAAGGGCGCCGCTCATGGCCGCCAATATTTATTTCATCCCAGAATGTTAGCTCGATAGGCAGCTCAAGCTCCCTCCTACACCAAACGCTATAAGGAGCATAATCCTCCGGTTCATGCTGCCCAACGTTGGGACGAGGAGCTCTTCCCCGAGAATCGCCCATCCCATTTCTATATAGATCTGGTCGCAAAGCCTCGCAGCTCTCTATATAGGAAAAATCTCCGACCGGCGTGTTCCAGGTGGCTTTGGCAGACCCATTTGGATAGACCTTGAACGAAGGAACTCTTCCGTATGAAGCCTCCGACTGTTCGGGAACAGTGATCAGAATGGCCGCGAACAGCGCTAGGGAAAAAAGGGCTGTGACCCTCACTCGAAAACTACGTGCCTTCATGAAATCCCCCTTCAGGAGTCAGATTACGGACGGTTGCCGATATAGATGGATTGCGCGGACATTATAGGTCCTTTCATAGGCGCCCAGTCCGAAACTCGTCGGCCGAATGGAGTTAGGCAACTGCTAAACTCCGGTTATTGCGTTTGGTAACTGGTGCTGCAGACAAGAGAGGTGGCGCACACTATTCGAATCGTTACGTGACCAGGCTGGGCATATTCAGAATCTGCACTTGCCTGCATTAAGGGCTTCAATATAATGGTCTGCGGGCGGTTGGCGTTCACCATTTGGATTACAGCAGCGCTTCTCCTGAACAGGGTGGCGGCACCGTTCGCTCGCGCCATGAAAAAGCCTACAAACTTCGGGGCTGACCTCATTTAACCAAGATCTTCTACCACGATAAAACAGGAAAAATATCTTTATGCGTGCTTTGCTGCTGCTGGCTATGGTAATCCCAATATCCGCTATTTGCTCCGATTACCCTTCTCTCCAAGATCAATATGAAGTTCCGGAGCGATACCGAATTGAAACGGTCAATCAACTTGATGCATATTTCGATCCCTTAAACCAATTTGAAAGAAAGGTAGCGTTGGTCTTTTCCTACATGCTTTTCGAGGGCGAGTCCAGTCGACTGATGGAGGAACTAGGTCATGGGAGTGGCGGGGTGCATGTAATTGAGTTAACACTGGAGCTGTATAGGGCCTTAGCACAACGTCACGATTTCGACGATATGTCAGACTACATCTTGCGTTCTCGTGATCAAAATGCCCAAGACGACGAGCTCACAAGGTTGAAGCGGAGCTTCATGCAGCCGGTCATTTCACAGGTTGAGTCTTCCGAACCCGAAAATATGGGGGTTGCCGAAGACGTCGGAATGTTAGCAAAAGACATTTTGCTCGCGTATGCGCGCGACAACGCTTTTG
Organism: Wenzhouxiangella sp. XN201; assembly: GCF_011008905.1. Classification (NCBI taxonomy): domain Bacteria; kingdom Pseudomonadati; phylum Pseudomonadota; class Gammaproteobacteria; order Chromatiales; family Wenzhouxiangellaceae; genus Wenzhouxiangella; species Wenzhouxiangella sp. XN201. Next base: position 170,360 of record NZ_JAAIVI010000017.1, on the reverse strand, counting down.
CCACTGAGGAGCAGAAGGAAAGTGAAGGCGAAGAAGCGTCGGAACGAGCCGCTCAGATCCAAGATGCAACGAGTGCAGATCTACCCCAGCGGATGAGCGCCACCATGAATCTCGAGAAAGTCATTCGGTCGGGTTCCGTGCTGACTCTCGTGATGAGAATTTCATCAGACGAAGAGGGTTTGATGGAGCTTTGGGATAGTACGGGAAAATCTAGGGCAGAGATGCACTATGAGTTCCTGTCCAAAAGCCGGAACGGCGTTTGTTCCGAAGGCGGAGTGAACAGGGCCTACATTAGGTTAGGCGGCACCATTGCATACCTATATCTCTTCTCAGACGGCAGTAAATTTTTGACCAATACAATTCATTCTTGCAGCTAGGAGCTTTCACGCTAATACTCGGCGTCACAGCCTGAAGAAGATAGTTCAGAAGAGTGAGGTCGACCAGCCCCGGCCTCTGGTCGGGGCGGCGGCTGCCATCAGGTCGACAAGGTCGGGCTGACGAAGCCCAGTTGGTACAGCGCCCTGGTAACCCCCCGGAAATTGGTGTTGCTCAGAAGTGGAATGTTCTCATAATGGAGCAACAGGAGATTCCACGTGCGCAAATCACGCTTTAGCGACCACCAGATCCTCAGCATTCTCAGGGAGGCTGAGACCGGGCTTAGGACGTGCAGACAGGCTTCAGCTCGATGCGTTCCAGAAGTTGGACCGCTCTGTTCCTAGCGGACTCGCTATTCGACAAGTAAGATATCGTTATGAGGGCCTCTCTCGATCCTAGAGGTACGTGAAGCTGCTGGACGCGCATCATAGAGTCTGGAAAATTGTTGCTTGGCCTTAGATATTCAATTAGGTAAGCCGGTTTTTCGTCAACAGCCCTCGTATCAAAGCTCAGATCCTCGAATGTAGCCCACAAATCTCTTGCTTTTCGGCTAAGGCTTGACATCTCATCTTCTAGGCCGATCCGTAGCTCATCGATCACTCCTTTTTTGTTCGCAAGGATCTCGGCCTCAGCATCTGCTGGGCAGATCGTGTATTCCAGCGGCATAAAAGATACTCGTAGATAGACCTCAGATGGCTTCGGATAAGAGCTGACTGCCAACGATGCAATGTGTACGTCTTCCATATCCAAGCGCCTCAGCGCCTCATCCCGTACGCCCTCTCGAGCTTCTCGGTCCCCGACGGCCCAAGAACGAGGATAGTAAACTGTCACCAGGTTCCCTACGGTTACAGAAGTAAGTGATTCCACATCTACTGCTGCATCTAGCGGGCAACACGCCAAAAACGCGAGAGCAGCGAGCAGTGTATGTAAAGGCTGGGCCTTTTTCAAAACTGATTCAGTCTGATTTAGTTATTGTGCAGGATGCTTTGCAACAAAGAGTGCAAGTCCGACTGCAAATCCCGTGGGGAATCACTCAAGGGCTTGGAGGAATACACATGGATACCTAAGGGAATAGAATTCACCAAAGTAATGGCACCCAAGCCGCGAATATGCCTCGGTGCAGCAGCATTCTCAACGCTAAAATTTGTCGCCATGTAGATCGCGTTGCCGTCACGGCCAATTGGCGCTTGCTTTACAGACGAAACATCCATCCCAGCTCGTTCCAGTAGGGTTTCCGCCTCTGACTCAATGGCCGTAAAGTCAATCTCAGGGAGCTGCCCGCCGATGTTGCTGAGAAATTCCTCCCGACTGAAAGGAAGGCGGCGAAACGTTCCACTAGGACCAATCATCTGTACTTGAAGCCAGTGAAAAACCTCATCTGAGTTACCTGCCGCGTACTTGGCAAGCTCAGAGCACTCCGCAGCCGCGTGGAGGATTCGTACAGACTGAGGCATCATGTCGCGGGAGTGCTTGAGCATCTCGCCTTCCCGCCCTTTATCTTTGATTGAACAGTATCCGTCTGGAAGCCTAACTGAGAGCTGCCCGCCCAAAGCACGAACAGATACTGTTTTGGAATGAACTGCTTGCCCCTCCCTATTCTGGCTTCCTCGCAATGGGTGGCTGCCGTCTTGGGCCACGCTAGCTTGTTGTGATTGGGAGAGCATCAGGAGACATAAAACAACCGGCATTTTTGCCATTGACGCAAACCTGCTGGCAGCTGATGAGACACTTTCCCTCAATTGCCCGTAACTTTGTTCCATTCAGAATGCCCCCTTTGTGGCTATCAGCAATTGTTAAACACGCACGTAGTCTATATCAAACGCGCGCTTACCTGCAGCTTAGCTAAATCTAGCCTGTCTGTGTTCTGGCGCCGCCGTGCACCGCCGTGGTCCCGAGGCAGGAAGTTCAGGAATGCGCAACCAGACACTCAAGCTTTCCTTCTTGGCCCCCAGTGAGACGCTGGAGGTCCTCGACGAGCTCGAAATCGAGCCTACCCTTTCAGACAATGCCCTCGAGAGGGACGAGGCCACACCCGATTGCTCGGGTGGGTCTTGCAGCGCAGTTCGCGATAGACTCATGCTCCCAAATTAACTGCGGCTCTCAGGATAGGTGGCCTTTAGCCGGTCCGACTGAAGAAGATAAGCTGTCCAGGCGCTGGTGAACAATGCCGAAATGACGACCGAGCCGATCGCGAATGCAAGGGGGCCGTTCTCGTGGGTCATTAGCTCCCCAACAAACAGAGGAGGGAGCACCAAGTATTCAATGGCCGTACAAATGGGCCATGCGATCCAGATGAGGAACACCGTAAGGCGGATGGTGGACCACCGCTTGTCTTGCCGCAGGTCCTTGAGTAGAGCGACGCCAATAAAGAATTTGATTGCCAGCAAGACATAGTTGGCGGCGGCCAAATTCTGAAGACCCTGTGGCGCATCAAACCCTTGCATAGCGTTGTATAGATTCGACGCTTCTATGATGGGCCATGCAATCAAGAAGAAGCAAAGAATTCTCAGCCATGGCCCCATGCCTTTATACGGCTCAACCGCTTTCTTTGGAGACTCGGGAGACGAGCCCTTGGAGAATGTGGTGTACCCACCTGAATCATTGAGAAGCGTCCGGGTCTGATCAGGCCCGCCTCCCTGATCGCGGCGGGCTTGATTCGATTTTTCGGATGTCTTCGATCCGCCTTCGTCTTCCCGGGACGTCTCTGCCGCTTCGGAGCTCTCTTCTGATTCAGTCGCGACCGAATCCATCGGATATCCGCACCTGGGGCACGAGATCGCTCGATCCGAAATCTCTGATTCGCACTCCGGACAGGCTATGAGACTCACGCTACCCCCAAAAAATTAGATCCGGAATCGCCGATTGAATCGCCGTGGATGTTGCAGACGCCAATTAGCTTCATCATATGCGGGCGACCAGCGAGCTTCAAGCATACCGTGAAGTGGGGAAGCGCCTCCGGCGTAGCTCAAGCCATAGACGGGCTGCCCGAAGCCTTGGAGCAAGGCGGCCCGAGATTATGCTGGACGGTCGAGTTCCTATAATGCAGCGAGGAAATTTGCTATCTGGTCTTTGGACCGGGCATGCGCGTTTCTATGCCCTGTTTTTTGAGCGCTTTATTTGTTGTCGCCCAACAGGTGGTCAGTCGAAGCACACGAAGACCGAGCCCCCTTGTTCAGTAGGCATCACGGGCGCCGAGGGGGCCCCAATTGACAGAACATCCACATCCCTGTAAAAGTCAAAGCATCGCCACTCGAAAGGAAAATAGGCACGGAGCCCATCCTTTGGATGGAACCATTTTAGGAACCAAATGAGTCACTTAGAGGCTTGGCCACTTTATGCTTCCTCAAACTGGCCACTTTATGCTTCCCCAACCACTGAAACTATGGGCTCACATCCGCGAGCTCTGTATACTGTCGCACAGACGACTGGGTGATCCGATCTTAGTCTGGCTGCACATCCATGGATGGGTGCGGCGAGGCTGAACCGACCGCCGCAGCCATTGCCCGAGAGCAATCGATGCAGGTCACCCAATGACGCAGTTGACGCGCTACGGCCAAATGCTGGCCGAAGTGGACGAGCATGAAGCGTCTGCCGGAGTCGCGCCCAGGCCCACCAGTCCGGCCCCGATCACCCTGCTGCCGAGCGATTACCCGCGCGGCCGGCATCCGGAGCCGTCGCTGGCGCGCATCGAACGCGGGCTGACGGCGGATCGGCTCGTTGCGTTGCGCGCACTCGCGGCGCAGCATGGGGTCGAACTGCAGGCGGTGCTCGCCGCGGCCACCGCGCTTTGGTTGGCGCGACTGTCGGGCGATGACACGGTGCGCTTTGCCTGGTGGCCGGCCAGCGACCCGGCGCTTCCGGGCCAGCGCGGCCAACAACAATTGACGTTGCAGGTCGACCCGGCCGCACCGTTCACCCGCCTGCTCAATGCCGCCGCGGCCGCGTTGCAGACCGCGGGCGAGCAGGCACCGGATGATCCGGCGGCGGTGTCGGTCGCGCTGTATCCCGATCCGGACGCGCTCGCCGATGCCGTTTCGGGGCAACGTGCCGAGGCGACTGCGCTGCCCTGCCGCAGCGACCTGTGTGAAGTGTCGCTGGAAATCGCGTTCGGCCAGGCCGATGCGCGGCTCGAATGCCACTACCAGACCAACCTGTTCTCGGCGGCGACGATCAGCCACTGGCTCGACAGCTTCGACTGCCTGCTGGCATCGATGGTCGAAACGCCTGTCGCCGCAGTCGGCGGCCTGGCGCTGCTCGGTGAGGCCACCCGCGCCGCGCTCGACGGCTGGCAGCCGCGGTTCCGGCCGCTACCCGACAGCGGCTGGATCCATCGCAGCGTCGATGCCAGCCGGCAGCGTCATCCCGAGCGACCCGCGTTGCAATGTCACGACGGCCGGCTCGATTACGCGGGACTCGCCGCGCGCAGCAACCGCATCGCCCACGCGCTGCAGGCACGCGGCGTCGGCCCGGGGGCGCGGGTCGGCCTGTGCCTGGAACGCGACCTCGAGATGCTGCCGTCGATGCTCGCGGTGCTCAAGTGCGGCGCCGCGTACGTGCCGCTCGACCCGAGCTACCCGCCCGAGCGTCTCCATTTCAAGGTGCTCGATGCTGGCCTCGCGCTGGTGGTATCGAACCGGCGGCTGCTCGACATGCTGCGGCTGCCGATTGCCGAGCATCTGCTGATCGACCAGGACCGCGACGAGATTGACGCGTGCAGCGACGCCGACATCGACCTGCTGCCGGCCGACGCCGATCCGCGCCTGACACCGGCCTACGTGATCTACACCTCGGGGTCGACCGGCAAGCCCAAGGGGGTCGTGGTGCCGCACGCCACGGTCGCCAATTTGCTGCACGGCATGGCCGAACGACCGGGCTTCGCCGCCGACGACCGGCTGGTTGCGGTGACCACGCTGTCGTTCGACATGTCGGTACTGGAGCTGCTGCTGCCGCTGTGGGTCGGTGGCGAAGTGGTGCTCGCGACCCGCGAACAAGTTGCCGACGGGCGCAAGCTGCGCCGGCTGATCGAAGCGTCCGGTGCCAACACCGTGCAGGCGACCCCGGCCTCGTGGTGGCTGCTGCTCGACGCCGGCTTCCAGCCGCCGGCGGGATTCCGCGCGCTGTGCGGCGGCGAAGCACTGCCGGCCGACATCGCCAAGCAGCTCACGACCGACGGTGCCGAGCTGTGGAACCTGTACGGTCCAACCGAGACCACGGTGTACTCCACCTGCTGGAAGGTCGAGCCGCGCACGCGCGGCATCGCGATCGGCCAGCCCATCCGCAACACCCACTTGCGCGTGCTTGATGCGTACGGACAACAATGCCCGGTCGGCGTCAGCGGCGAGATCTGCATCGGTGGCGACGGCGTCGCGCTCGGCTACTGGCAGCGCCCGGAGTTGACCGCCGATCGCTTCGTGCCGGACCGCTTCCTGCCGGCCGAGCCGGGCGAGCCGCCGCGCATGCTCTACCGCACCGGCGATCGTGGGCGCTGGTGCTCGGACGGTCAGATCGAGCACCAGGGGCGCTTCGACCACCAGATCAAGCTGCGCGGCTACCGGATCGAGCTCGGCGAGATCGAGGCGCGGCTCACCGCGCTCGAGAGCGTCGCGCGAAGCCTGGTAATCGTGCGCGAGGACCGTCCCGGCGACCAGCGGCTGGTCGCCTACATCGTGCCGACACCGGGTCACGTGCCCGATACCGCGGGCATACGCGCTGCGTTGCGCCGTTTCCTGCCCGAATACATGGTGCCTCAGCATCTGGTGGTGCTGGCCGAGATACCCCGGTTGCCGAACGGCAAGACCAACCGCGCCGCACTGCCACCGCCGCTGACCAACGGCACCGCCAGCACCCGCTCGCCGCAGTCGCCGCTGCAGGCCTTGTTCCACAAGCTGTGGGCTGAGGTGCTCGGCCACGACGAGTTCGGCATCGACGACAGCTTTTTCGACCTCGGCGGCTACTCCTTGATCGCGGTGTCCATGTTCCACCAGGCCGAGCAGCAGACCGGCGTCAATCTCCCGCTGGCGACGCTGGAGCGTGCACCGACCATCGCGACGCTTGCGTCGGCGTTCGCCGCGGCCGGGTCGCGGGTCAGCGACAGCGCGGTGCGGCCGAGCATGATCCCGGTTGCCGAGGACGTCTGGCGGCCGCTTGTGCCGATCCGCCCGGCCGGGCACGAGACCCCGCTGTTCCTGGTGCACGCGGTCGGCGGCAACGTGATGAATTACCGCGCACTGGCCCGGGCGCTGCCGGCGGATGTGCCGGTGTACGGCCTGCAGGCGGTCGGCCTCGACGGGCTCACCGCGCCGCTGACATCGATCCCGGCGATGGCCGAGCGCTACGTCGGCGAGATTGTCGGCAAGCAACCGAAGGGGCCGTACCGGATCGGTGGCGGCTCAATGGGCGGCGTGGTCGCGTTCGAGATCGCCCGCAGGCTGCGGGCGCGCGGTGAGCGGGTCGAGCTGCTCGCGATGTTCGACAGCGAGATGCCGCAGTGGCGCAATCGCGAGGCCGCACGCGTGCCGACCCGCAGCCTGCGCGCAGGGCTGCGCGAATTGCTCGATGGCAGCGCCGGTGCGCTACTGCGCCGCGTTTCGGCGTCGCTGTCGAGCCGCGGGCGGATACTCGCCGATCGGACGCGGGTGTCCGGCTATCGCCTGCTCGGGCGTGCGCTGCCGCATTCGGTGCGCTACCGCTACCTCGAGCGGGTCAGCCTGCGTGCCTATCAGGCTTACGTGCCCGGCGAGTACGACGACGAAATCACGCTGTTCCTGGCCAGCGACGGCCGTGCCGGTCGCGACTTCGACCCGACGCTCGGCTGGAGCGAGGTAGTCGGCGAGCGCGTGCGTGTGGTGCCGGTGGGCGGCACCCATGCGGATCTGATCTCGCGGGCCAGCCTCGCCGCTGCGCTGGGCACGGCGCTCGACGCCGGTGCCGGCCGCTCCGGCGATCCATCGACGAAACCCGGGGAAGCCGGCATGACCACCGACGCACGCACACCGCGGGTCACCGCGCTCGTCCCCGCCTACAACGCCGGCGCGTACCTCGCGCAGGCGCTCGACAGCGCGCTGGCACAGCGCTTCAGCGACTTCGAGGTGGTGGTGGTCGATGACGGCTCCACCGACGACACCGGCACGATCGCCGACCGCTATGCCGCTGCGCATCCCGAGCACATCCGGGTGATCCACCAGTCGAACGCCGGCTTGCCGGCGGCGCGCAACGCGGCGATCGCGGCCGCCCGCGGCGAACTGTTCGCATTGCTCGATTCCGACGACCTGTGGAAGCCCGATCACCTGCAGCTCGCGGTGGCCGCGTTCGACGCCAACCCGCAGCTTGGCCTCGTGCACGCCAACATCGAGCGAATCGATGCCCGCGGACACTGGATCATGACCTGCGGCCCGCGCTGGCGCGACGTGCGCGACCCGTACGCGGCAATTGCGTTGCGGCTCGAGCACGTGTCCTGCCCGACCGTGGTGTTCCACCGCCGCTGCGTCGAGGCAGTCGGCGCGTTCGATCTGCAATTCACCGGGCTGGGCTGCGAAGACCGCGACCTGTGGCTGCGCATCGCCGAGCGCTTCCCGATCCGCTACCTCGACGTGGTCACCGCCAGCTACCGGCTGCACGACAACAACATGAGCGCCAACCACGGCAAGATGGCCGCTGCGCGACTGAAACTGCTCAACAAGCTGCGCAGCTCACAGCGCGGTGCGGCGATCGCTGACCATGTCGCAGTGATGATCGAGAGTGACCGCGGACTCGAGATGCACGATGCCGGACGGCGCGGGGACGCATTGCTGGCGCAGCTGCATGCGCTGCGTCGCCGACCTCAGTCATGGCTGATCTGGCGCCGTACGTTCGGGCTGGCACGCCGCTACGCGACCGGCGCGCCGACCGCGCGACCGGCGGATCGGGCGGAAGGCGGCCCGGCTGCCTGATCGGATCAGGATCTACTTTCGTCGGATTCTTCGTAGAAAGTAGCCTTGTCGGCATACATGCGTCGGTCGGCGGCCTGTAGCACTTGAGACGGCTCGTGGCAATCGGACCCAGCCGCTCCAACGCTGATCTCGGCCGGAATTTCGGAGGACCGGCCATCCGGCAATTGAATTTCGATGGGCGAACTGCGCGCTGCCGATTGCAGTCGTTCAACAACGTCCCACACATCATCCTCACGACAGGTCGGGCACAGCACGACAAATTCATCGCCCCCAAACCGGGCCACCAGATCACTGTCGCGGGTAGAGTGCCGTAAACGTTCAGCAATGGTGCAAATGAGTTGATCTCCGGCCTGATGGCCGAGCCTGTCATTGGTGCCTTTTAGCCCAATGACATCGAACACGATGACGGAAAAGTCGGCCGAGGGATACTGTCGCTTTCGGGCGATGGCAGCGGCCAGGTGCTCGTCGAAATAGCCCCGGTTGAACAGACCTGTCAACGCATCGGTTTCCGAGGTCTTTCGCAATTCCTCGATCAGAAGTTTGTTTTGAACGGCGGAAGCCAATCGGTTTACGAAAAGGTCAATAACGCCGGAGAAAGCTGATGCGACCCGATCGCGTATCACCAGGTAACCCGCTGCCTGGTCGAGGTGATGTCCCATTGGGATAACCACAACCATCTGGTCGTCTCCAGCCCTGAACGTACATGGCGCATCGCCCTTGCCATTCGCCCCCAGCGCCTGCACGATCTCGTCCTGGTGCTGCTTGTCGAGATTGCGAAATCCCGCGTGAATGAGCTGCCGCGGTCGGCGTTTCTCGAAAAGCAGCAAGCCGAAAGGAAAGCCAGGATGGTCGCGCTCGAAATGCTCGAGCATTCGGTCCGTCAGATCGGCAATGTCATTCGCCTCGCTACTCAGGGTTTCGACTTCCAGCAGCGATCGGAATATTTCGTTGTTCCGGTTGATGGTCTGGTGGGCGGCGCTCAACTGCTTGTACTGACGGTAAAAGATGAGTCCCACCGACAGCATGTAGCCCGCTGAGAGAGTTCCAACGTAGATGGCGAACCAGGTCGTATAGTTGGGTTGGAATTCGAAACCGGCCCAGAGCACCCACAAGAGGGCCGCCAGAATGAAAATACCCGCGGCCAGCGCCATCCGCCCCACGCCACCGACCACGGCGCTGTTGAGGGTAGTGGCGGTGAACAGCATAAAGGTCAGCCACAAATTGAAGCCCATTGCAGCAGCCCAAAGCCCGAGCAGTGCAGGATCAATGGCCAGGTTGATCAGTTCTGCCCGTCTGGAATCAGCAGCCACACGCGTATGCAGGAAAGCCAGGTGCGGATAAATCAGAAATGAAAGCACGGCCAGCAACAGGCTCGTTGTCCCCAGATCGCGCTCAACCGAGAGCAGCAGAATGCCGATAAAAACGGCGATGAAACTCACTGCCCGGGGGAAATAGTTGGTGCGGGCAATACGATGGAGCGACTGAAGGTCAGCGAACACTGGCAATTTAATTCTCTGTCTTTTGTGAGGTTGTCGCTTTGAGGAGCATACACGTTTTCTCTGATGGGCCACGCTGCACTCGCGGCTCCGAATCCTGGTTTCGAACAGGATGAATTCTTTCAAGGTTGTTGACAGCTCACCCACAAACTGCTTACATTTCCACCATGAGTTCCGAACACTCCATCCACTTCAACTTCGAGATGTGCATGTGCATGTGTCTGCAAGCCTCTGCTGCGGATGCGTGTACGGCTGTGTTCTGACCTAACGAAACCACCGAATCACGTAAAAACCCGCAGCGGCCAGGCCGGTGCGGGTTTTTCTTTGTTCAATTCCCCACCTGTCTCCCGCTGCGGCAAGCCCGACCCACCGCAACCCGAGGAGACAGACCGTGAGCAACGACAAGCAACGACGATTCGAGACCCTGCAGGTCCACGCCGGGCAGGAGCCGGCGCCGGGCACCAACGCCCGGGCCGTGCCGATCTACCAGACCAGCTCGTATACCTTCGACGATGCCGACCACGGGGCGCGCCTGTTCGCGCTCGAGGAGTTCGGCAATATCTACTCGCGCATCATGAACCCGACCACCGACGTGTTCGAGCAGCGCATTGCCGCGCTCGAAGGCGGCGTGGCGGCCGTTGCCACGGCCTCGGGCCAGGCCGCGCAGCTGATCGCCATCACGACCCTCGCCCGGGCCGGCGACAACATCGTCGCAGGCTCCGCGCTCTACGGCGGAACCTGGAATCAGTTCAAGGTGACCCTGCCCCGGCTGGGCATCGAGGTTCGACTGGTCGAGGACGACGACCCGGCCGCCTTTGCCGCGCAGATCGACGAAAACACCCGGGCGATCTACGCAGAGACCATCGGCAACCCCGGCTTCCACATCCCCGACTTTGAGGGGCTGTCGGCCCTGGCCAGGCGCGAAGGGCTGCCGCTGATCATCGACAACACCTTCGGTGCCGGCGGCTACCTGGCCCGGCCGATCGAGCACGGCGCCGATATCGTGGTCGAGTCGGCCACCAAGTGGATCGGCGGTCACGGCACCTCCATCGGCGGGGTGATCGTGGACGCCGGCACATTCGACTGGGGCAACGGCCGCTTTCCACTGTTTACCGAACCGGCGCCGGGTTACCACGGGCTGAACTTCTGGGAGGCTTTCGGCCCGGACAGCCCTTTCGGCAACATCGCGTTCGCCATCCGTGCCCGGGTCGAGGGCCTGCGCGATCTCGGCCCGGCGCTTGCCCCCTTCAACAGCTTCTTGTTCCTGCAGGGACTCGAGACCCTCTCGCTGAGAGTGCAGCGCCATGTCGACAACACCCAGGCACTGGCCGAGTGGCTTGAACGGCATCCAGCGGTGGAATGGGTCAACTACCCCGGCCTGCCCAACCATCCCTCCCACGAGCGCGCCAAGCGCTATCTCGAGCACGGCTTCGGCGCGGTGCTGACCTTCGGCATTCGCGGCGGCGAAGCGGCCGGCCGGCAGTTCATCGACAGCGTCGAGCTGGCCAGCCACCTGGCCAACGTGGGGGATGCCAAGACCCTGGTGATCCATCCGGCCAGCACCACCCATCAACAGTTGAGCGAGGAAGAACGCCGTGCTGCCGGGGTCACCAGTGAGCTGATCCGCGTCTCGGTGGGTATCGAGCATATTGACGACATCATCGACGACTTTGCCGGCGCCTTCGAACGGGCCGGACTGGCAGCCGCGGCATGAACGGCAACGATCGTGTCATCACCATAGAAAACCCGCCGCCGCTTACCGGCGGCGGGCGACTGGATCGGCTCGAGATTGCGTTTCGGACCTGGGGCCGGCTCGACGCCGGCGCCGCCAATGCCGTGCTGGTCTGCCCGGCATTGACCGGCGACCGTCATCTCGAACGCTGGTGGCCTGGCTTGCTCGGGCCCGGTCGCAGCCTGGACCCGAACACCGACTTCATCGTCGCGGCCGACGCGCTCGGCGGCAGCGGTGGCACGACCGGGCCGGCACACCGGCGCGGATTGCGGCCCTGGGGCGAGCGATTTCCGCAGGTGTCGGTGCGCGACATGGTCGCAGTGCAACGATTGCTGATCGATGCGCTGGGGATTCGGCGTCTCAAACTGGTGATCGGGGCGTCCCTGGGCGGCATGCAGGTACTGGAATGGCAGGTCGCCCATCCCGACCGGCTCGAGTCGGCCGCGGTCATCGCTGCCCCGGCCCGGCAAACAGCCTGGGCCAGCGCCCTCAACCATGCCCAGCGCCGGGCGCTGGCCGAGCACGGCGATCTCGAACTGGCGCGCATGATCGCCATGCTCAGTTATCGGCACTGGGACAACCTCGACGGCCGTTTCGGACCCGATAGCGGCAACGAACGCAGCGCCCAGGGGTGGCTCGACCATCACGGCCGCGCCCTGCGCCAGCGCTTCGACCCGGTCAGCTACCGGCGATTGATGGACGCCATGGACGGCCATGACCTGGGCCGCGGGCGCTGGGGATGGCGCAAGGCCGTCCGCGGCGTCGATGTCCGCACGCTGATCGTGGGCATCCGCTCGGATCTGCTCTATCCGCCGCGCGATCAGCAGGCACTGGCCGAGGTCATCCCGCATGCGCAAACGGCCTGGCTGGATGCGACGCAGGGGCACGACGCGTTCCTGATCGAACAGGACCGGCTTGACCGGATCATCTGCGGCTTCCGGCGCGAGGCCGCAGGCCAGGCCACTTTGCAGGAGGCTTCCGCATGACGACGACTCGCATTCACAGCACGCGAACGCCGGCGTTCGTCGAGTTCCAGGCCAGCCCCGGTCATCGCCGACCGGTTGCCGCCCCCAGCAATGTGGACGTGGCGGTCATCGGCCACAGCGGCCAGGTGGGTTCGGCGCTGCTTGCGCGCCTGGATCGAACGACCGAGGCCCCGGAACTGCCGGGCCTGCAATTGCGCGAAGGCATCAATCGCAGCCGGCACCTGCTGGTGGGCGATGGTTCGGTCAATCAACAGGACAGAAACCCGGGCACGCTCTCCGGACTGGGCGCGAGACTGCTTGCCGGCGGGCGGCCGGCCGTTATCGTCGACTGCACCGCCGACGCAACGCTTCCCCGGCACTACCCCGAATGGCTGCGCGCAGGCATTGGCGTGGTCACGCCCAACAAGCACGGATTCTCCGGCGACCCCGAGCTGTACCGTTCGATCATGCAGGCCGCGAGAAAGGGTCGTGCACCGCTGAATTACTCGGCCACCGTGGGTGCCGGCCTGCCGGTCATCGATACACTCAAGCGACTTCGACGCGCCGGCGTGAAACCCGCAGCCATCACCGCTGCGGTCTCCGGCACGCTTTCGCATGTGTTCACCCGCCTGTCGGCCGGACAGCCCCTTTCGGAAGCCGTAGCCGATGCCCGCCATCGCGGTTTTACCGAACCGGACCCGCTCGAGGACCTGTCCGGACGCGACGTGGCGCGCAAGCTCGTCATCATGCTGCGCGAGGCCGGCCTGAGCCAGGTCCGGGTCGAACTTGAACCGGTCGTGCCGGATGCCTGGGCGGCGGCTCTCCCCGGCCAGGTCGATACGATCGAAGCCTTGCGGGAAAAGGACGCCGGCTGGCGAGAGAAGATCGTCGAAGCGCAGCGCGATGAACGCGTCTGGACCTACCTGGCCCGCTTCGACGGCCGAACGGCCCGGGTGGGCCCGGTCGAGGTCTCACGAGACAGCGCATTTGCCGGGCTAGCCGGCAGCGGCAACCGCATCAGCATCGAGTCGGCCGAGGGCGAAGCCATCGATATCCACGGCCCGGGCGCCGGTGTGGACGTCACCGCCACGGCCGTGCTGGCCGACCTGGTCGATGCTGCGTTTCTGCTAACCCGGAAAGGCTGACCGATGCCGGCCGGCTACTGCGATTGCTCCGGCGGTGATGAATCATCACTGCTTCGGCGGTAGAGAAATTCCTGCATGCCGTTGCCCAGCAGCATGGTGCGCTCGGAACTGAATCCCGGCAGGCGCTTCTCGAGCGCCTTGGGCGTGTACCGGGGCGCAGCGATCGTGGCCGTACCCAGCGGATGATCGGCCCCGATCTCCTCGTCCTCGGGCGAAAAGGACAGCGGCCGGGCGGGCATCTGCTTGGCCGAGTACTCGATCAGGGCGTGCAAGCGCGCACCCGGTGCGCTGCGCTCGGCAAGGCGCGCACCCAGCGCCTCGATCAGCGCGGGCGAGAGATAGTTGAGCAGGTTCCAGCACAGCACCAGATCGACCCGTTCGCCGCCGGTGGCCGGCAGCAAGCGGTCGAGCCAGCGCGACACCTCGGCCGGTTCGTCAGGATCCGGCAGGTGCTCCAGGCTGGCGGGCAGATCGATTACGTCGAGCCGGCAGCGAAATCGGCTGAACAGTTCGATCGTTCCCGAGCGCGCCCGGCCCAGATCGAGGACGACGCGCCGGCGATCGTCCTCGAACGGTTCCAGGGCCAGGGCGAAAAGCGGCGCACGAACCGAGTCGCGACCGCTTTCCTCAAGCGGCCGGGCCGCGTTGCTGCTGTCCATTGGCAAGAAGCGAGGCTTAGAGGTTCAGTTCCCGCGCCGCCGATCCGGCACCGTTGCCGCTGGCGGACTTGCCCGAGCCGGTATCCCGGGATTGGCTCTTGCCGGAACCGGCATCTCCGGACTTGCCGGAACCGGCCTCGGCCGACTTGGCAGACGCGGTCTCGGCCGGCTTGCCCGACTTGCGATCGGCAAATGCCTTGCTCAGGGACTCGCTTTTCGCGTCCATGTCGATCGAGCCGTTGAATTGCGCGCCGTCTTCCAGGCTGACCCGCGGCGAAGTGATGCTGCCCTTCACCCGGGCCGACTTGCGGATGACGACCTGCTCAGCGGCATAGAGATTGCCGTCCATGTGACCGTCGACGAAGATCGAGTGTGCATAGACATCGGCCTGAACATCCCCCTGGCCGCCAATCGTCACACTGTTGTTCTTCAGTTCGACGGTCCCCTTGACCTTGCCTTCGATGACCACGTCCTCGTCGCCGCGAAGCTTGCCGTCAACCTGGATTGACGGACCGATCATGGCCGTACCGCCGGACTGGCGCGGCACTGAACGCGGCTTGGGCGCCTCGTTATCGGAACCGGACCGTTCGCTGGTGGAGGAATCGGACTCGTATTGATCGCGCTTGTTGAACATACCTGCTTACCTGTTTGGGGGATTGGGGGCTGTTCAAGCTACTCCGCGCAGGCGAAACGGTCAAGTAGCGCGCCCGCCGGGATGGCGGGCCGCATGCGGTCACTCGAGCCGTTCGTGACGGGCGTCACATCAGTCGAGGTCGAGGAAACTCCGGAGCTGTTCCGAGCGCGTCGGATGGCGCAGCTTTCTGAGCGCCTTGGCCTCTATTTGACGAATGCGCTCGCGGGTGACGTCGAACTGCTTGCCGACTTCCTCGAGAGTGTGGTCGGTGTTCATGTCGATGCCGAAGCGCATCCTGAGCACCTTGGCCTCGCGCGGGGTCAGTCCCGAGAGCACCTTCTGCACCGTATCGGTCAGGCCGGTGGTGGTGGCCGTGTCGATCGGCGAGAGGATGTTGGCATCCTCGATGAAATCGCCCAGGTGCGAATCCTCGTCGTCGCCAATGGGCGTCTCCATCGAGATCGGCTCCTTGGCGATCTTGAGCACCTTGCGCACCTTGTCCTCGGGCATCTCCATGCGCACCGCCAGTTCTTCCGGCGTGGGCTCGCGGCCCATTTCCTGCAGCATCTGCCTGGAAATCCGGTTGAGCTTGTTGATCGTCTCGATCATGTGCACCGGGATGCGGATGGTGCGCGCCTGGTCGGCGATCGAACGCGTGATCGCCTGGCGAATCCACCAGGTGGCGTAGGTCGAGAACTTGTAGCCGCGGCGGTATTCGAACTTGTCGACGGCCTTCATCAGGCCGATGTTGCCTTCCTGGATCAGGTCCAGGAACTGCAGGCCGCGGTTGGTGTACTTCTTGGCAATCGAAATGACCAGGCGCAGGTTGGCCTCGACCATTTCCTTCTTGGCGCGGCGGGCCTTTGCCTCGCCGATGGACATGGCGCGGTTGAGCTCGAGCAGATCGCCGACCGGAATGCGCTGATCGCGCTCGAAGCGGGCCAGCTTTTCCTGCAGTTCGGCCAGTTCTTCCTTGTGCTCGCGAATCCCCTTGGCCCAGGTTGTTCGGCGGCGGGTCAGGCCGGCCAGCCACTCCGGATCGCTGGCATTGTCGCGGAAGCTGGTGATGAATTCCTTGCGCGGCATGCTGGCGCGGTCGACGCAGATCTGCATGATGGTGCGCTCGATATCACGGGTGCGTGCCACCTGGAAACGCATGCGGTCGATCAGGTAGTCGAACAGACGCGGCGGCAGCTTCAGGCGCATGAACTGTTCGGCAATCAGTTCGCGCAGTTCCGACGCCTTGGGGCTGTTCGGGCCATAGCGGTCGTGCAGCTTGACGAAATGTTCGTGCAGCTTGCGCATCTCGTCGAAGAACTGAGTCACCTGCTCGGGGTCGGGCAAGGTGTTGACCGTCGGCGCCGGCTTGTCCTCGTCTTCCTCTTCGTCCTCGTCGATGTACTCGGATTCCTCTTCCACGGCCGCTTCCATCGCGTCCTGGGAGATCAGGTCCATCTCGGCGAGCAGGGTGGGATTGATGAAGCCGCTGACCAGTTCGTTGAGGCGCAGGGTGCCTTCCTTCCAGCTCTCGACTTCCTCCATCAGGGTCTCGATGGTGCCCGGGAACCGCGCCAGCGCCTGATTGACCTGGTTGAGCCCGTCCTCGATGCGCTTGGCGATGTCGATCTCGTCCTCACGCGTGAGCAACGAGACTGAACCCATCTCGCGCATGTACATGCGCACCGGATCGGTGGTTCGCCCCAACTCGGTTTCGACCGCCGCCAGCGCCGCCTCGGCATCCTGCTGGGCGGTTTCATCGTCCGCGTCGCTGCTGGCCGAGTCGTTGAGGATCAGGTCATCGGCATCTTCGGGTTCCTCTTCCAGGACCTTGATGCCCATGTCGTTGATCATGTTGACGATATCCTCGATCTGTTCAGGATCGACGATATCGCCCGGCAGGTGGTCATTGACCTGGGTGTAGGTCAGCCAGTTGCCCTGTTCACGGCCTTTCTGAATCAGCTGCTTGAGCTGAGAGGGTCGCGGTGCGTTGTCCATAGCTTGGTTTTCGAGTGTCATAATTGCCTGTCGTCTAGCCGGAGACTGAGCAGCCGGCGCAACTCGCTGGTTCGGACTTCATCGAGCCCCCCTTCGTTCAGTTGGGCCTGCTGAAGCTCGCGAATTCTGGTCTTTACCCTTTGACGACGGATTCTGGCCAGAGTTTGTGTCAATGCCGTCGACATTTCTTCCGGATCGGCGATGACATTACGTACAGCCAGACGCGCCAACCAGGGCGCCTCGGGACGGTCTCGCCAGGTTTCCAGAAGCTTAGCCGTAGAAAGTTGGGGTTTGTGACGGCAAAAGTCAATCAATTCCTGCAGAAAATCCACCCCGCGAACGCTCGCCGGCCCATCCAACACGTCCGGCGACAGGTCGGCAGCCAGCGACGGTTGCTGCACGATCAGGGCCACGGCGTACTGTACCGGAGTAAGCGAGCGGTCTTCGCCATCGTCCGGCAAGCGCCTTGTGGCCGTCGGCGGAGCAGTCTGCTGGATACGGCCGCCGTGGCCGGTGCGTCGCACCAATTCGTCGCGCATCATGTCGGCGAACGCCCCTTCGGGCATCTTGTCCAGGTAGGGCTCGGACAGGGCCACCAGCCGGGCACGTCCGTCGAGTGTGCTCATATCGACCGACTCGGCCAGGTGATCGAAGAAAAACTCAGACAGGGGCCGCGCCTGATCGAGCAGTTGCGAGAAGGCCTCGGCACCATGATCGCGGACCAGCGAGTCCGGATCCTCGCCCTCGGGCAGGAACAGGAATCGCACCTCGCGATTGGCTTTCATCGCCGGTAGTGCCGCTTCCAGCCCGCGCCAGGCGGCCTGGCGGCCGGCCCGGTCACCGTCGAAGCAGAACACCACCACCGGCGAGGCGCGAAACAGCAACTCCAGGTGGTCGGCCGTGACCGACGTGCCGAGCGTGGCGACCGCGTTGGTGAAGCCGAACTGGTGCAGGGCGGCGGCGTCCATGTAGCCTTCGACCACCAGCAGGCGTTCCGGCAGGCCGCCGCGGCGCACCTGGTAGAGCCGATAGAGCTCGCGCCCCTTGTGGAACACCGGCGTTTCGGGCGAATTCATGTACTTCGGCCCGCGCTCAGCCAGCGCACGGCCCCCGAAGGCAATCACGCGGCCGCGGCGGTCGTGAATGGGGAACATGACCCGGTCGCGGAACTTGTCGATCACCCGGCCATCCCGGCGGGTGATCAGGCCGGCTTCCTCGAGCTCCTGCGGCCGGAAGCCCTCGGCAATCAAGTGATCGGCCAGGGCCTGCCAGGCTTCCGGCGCGTAGCCGATACCGAATTCATCGACGGTGGCCTTGTCGAAGCCGCGCGCTTTCAGGTAGTCGCGGGCGGTCTCGGAAGCGCCGAGCTGGCGCCGGAACCAGGCCTGCGCCTGACCCAGGGCCTGGTAGAGCCGATCGTTTGGCTTGGTCGGCGCCTGGCCGGCCTCGCGCGGCACTTCCAGCCCGGCGCTGTGCGCCAGTTCCTCGATGGCAGCCGGAAATTCCAGCCCGTCGTATTCCATGACGAAACCGATGGCCGTGCCGTGGGCGCCGCATCCGAAGCAGTGGTAGAACTGCTTGTCGGTGCTGACGGTAAACGAGGGGGTTTTTTCGTCGTGAAACGGGCACAAGGCCTTGTGCTCGCCGCGCCCGGCCGACTTGAGTTCGACGCGCGCGCCGATCACCTCGACGATGTCGATGCGTTCGAGCAGGGTTTCAATGAAGTCTTCGGGGATGCGGCCGGGCACGCCTGGGGCCCGTGGCTCAGCCGGCCAGTCGCGAGCGGACCAGTCCGGAAACCTTGCCCATGTCGGCCCGGCCCTGCAGGCGGGGCTTGAGCAAGCCCATGACCTGACCCATGGCCTTCATGTCGCTAGCGTCGGCTTCGGCAATGGCCTGGTCTACGGCCTCGGCGAGCTCATCGTCGGAGAGCTGTTCGGGCAGATAGGTTTCCAGCACCGTGATTTCGGCTTCTTCGACGTCGGCCAGCTCGGGACGGTTGCCGGCCCGGTACTGCTCGGCCGATTCGCGACGCTGCTTGATCATCTTCTCGACCACCGCCAGCACCTGGACATCGTCGAGCTCGATGCGCTCGTCGATCTCACGCTGCTTGATCGCCGCCGTCACCATGCGCAGGATCTTCAGGCGTGCCTTGTCGCCGGAGCGCATGGCCTGCTTGACGTCTTCATTGATCCGCGCTTTCAGCGACACGACGATTCCCCGGAGGAGAAGTGGCGTAAAATGGAGCTTTAGTAGAGCCGCTTGCGATTGACGCGCTCGCGCGAAAGCTTGCGCAGGTGGCGCTTGACCGCAGCCGCCTTCTTGCGCTTGCGTTCCTGGGTCGGCTTCTCGTAGAACTCGCGACGCCGGGCTTCGGCAACCACGCCGGCCTTTTCGCAGGAGCGCTTGAAGCGACGCAGGGCGTACTCAAACGGCTCGTTTTCCTTGACCTTTACGCTGGGCATGAACTCTCTCTGTCCCGGAATTGTGGAAAGCTGACCATTATAAACCGCCAAATGCCCGCCATGCAAAACATTCTCGGCATCGAAACCTCCTGTGACGAGACCGGCGTGGCGCTCTACCACCCCGAGCGCGGTCTGGTCGCCGACCTGGTCTATACCCAGGCCGATCACGCAGCCTACGGCGGCGTCGTGCCGGAGCTGGCTTCGCGCGACCACGTGCGCAAGCTGCCGGGCATGCTGCGCGAACTGCTCGACCGGGCCAAAATGACCGCCGGGGACATCGATGCAGTCGCCTACACCGCCGGCCCCGGCCTGGCCGGCGCCCTGCTGGTGGGCGCCTCCACCGGCGTGGCAATGGCCGCGGCACTGGACCGGCCGGCCATTGCCGTCCACCACATGGAGGGCCACCTGCTTTCGCCGCTGCTCGAGGACCCGGCGCCGGACTTTCCCTTCGTCGCCCTGCTGGTCTCGGGCGGCCACACCATGCTGGTGGCGGTCGAAGCCTTCGGTCGCTATCGGCTGCTGGGCGAGACTCTCGACGATGCTGCCGGCGAGGCCTTCGACAAGACCGCCCGGCTGCTCGGCCTGGGCTATCCCGGCGGCCCGGAAGTGGCACGCCTGGCCGAGAGCGGCAATCGCGACCGCTTCGACTTTCCGCGCCCGATGGTCAATCGACCCGGGCTGGATTTCAGTTTTTCGGGGCTCAAGACCCATACGCGCGAACTGATCAAGCGGGTCGAGGAGACGGATTATCCCGACATCGCCGCCGGCTTCGAGCAGGCCGTGGCCGAAACCCTGGCGATCAAATGCCGACGGGCACTCAAGGAGACCCGAATGAAGCGCCTGGTGATCGCCGGCGGGGTGAGCGCCAACCGCCGCCTGCGCGCCGAACTCGAAACACGCCTGCCCGGCCAGGTCTACTACCCATCCCTCAGAATGTGCACCGACAATGGTGCGATGATTGCCCATGCGGGGTGGTACCGGAGGGGGGAAGGGACGAAGGATGGGAAGATCGCAGTCAAACCGAGGTGGCCAATTGACTCGTTGGCTTCCCGGAATTTTTAACCAGCAAACCAGCCAACAAGCGAACCAGCCAACCCCATGGACATCGTCTTCATCAACGACCTCGACATCGAGACCGTCATCGGCATCTACGACTGGGAACGCAAGATTCGCCAGGTGGTGCGGGTGAACCTCGAGATGAGTACCGACGTTCGCAAGGCGGCAGCCAGCGACCGCATCGATGACGCCCTCGACTACAAGGCGGTGGCCAAGCGCCTGATCGGCTTCGTCGAGAACAGTTCCTTCCAGCTGGTCGAAACCCTGGCCGAACGCTGTGCGGAAATCGTGCTGGGCGAGTTCCCGGTCGGTTGGCTGCGGCTGCGCGTGGACAAGCCGGGTGCCGTGCGCGGTGCAAAATCGGTGGGCATCGTCATCGAGCGGGGGCGACGCCCATGAGTACCGTCTACCTGGGCCTGGGCTCGAATCAAGACGCCGAGCGCAACCTCCGCTCCGGCATCCGCACGCTCTATCGCCGATTCGACAACACGGCGATCTCGCCGGTCTATCGCTCTGCCGCCGTGGGCTTTTCCGGCGAGGACTTCCTCAACTGCGCGGCGCGCATCGACACCGACCTGTCACCGACCCAACTCAAGGCCTGGCTGACCGAACTGGAAGATACACACGGGCGCGACCGCAACCAGCCCAAGTTTTCCGACCGGACCCTGGATATCGACATCCTGCTCCACGACGACAAGGTCGGCGATTTCGACGGCTTGAGCCTGCCCCGCGACGAAATCCTCAAATACGCCCATGTTCTCAAGCCGCTGGCCGACCTGGCGCCACAGTTGAAGCACCCGGAAACGGGAAAGACGTTTGCCGAGCATTGGGAAGAGTTCGAGGGCGACCGCTCGCTGGAACCCGCAGACCTGGGCGGCAAGCAAAGCTCCTCGCCAAACTGGTGGGGGAGTGGTTAAGAATAATTGGGTTTCAGGGTTCAGTGTTCAGGTTTCAGGGGCGGGCTACCGAGAGCAGTGCGGGGCGACTTCGCCGCAATGGCCGGATACCCGAACCCCGAACCCCGAAATCTGAAACCTATTCCCGCAAGCCACCAAACCCAAAGGACACATAGTAATCCGCCGGAGGCAAATCCCGATGAGCAATCTCCTCGACCACCCCACCCCCGACAACGCCCTCCTCCTCCTGGTCGATGTCCAGGGCAAACTGGCGCGCATCATGCACGAGTCGGACGCCATGATTCACCAGCAGGGCGTGCTGATCGAGGCCTGCCGGCTGCTCGAGGTGCCGGTCGTCTGGGCCGAGCAGTTGCCCGAAAAACTGGGTCCGACCGTGCCGGAGCTGGTCGAAAAGCTCGACGGGCATACGCCCTGTGCCAAGGACAGTTTCGGCTGCTGGGGCGACGAGACGCTGCGCCAGGCCATTCGGGATTCCGGACGCGACCGCATCGTGCTGGCCGGCATCGAGACGCATGTCTGCGTGTGGCAGACGGCCGCGGCCCTGCGCGCGGAAGGTTACGAGGTCCACCTAGTCTGCGACGCAGTCTCGTCGCGCTCGGTCTTCAACCGCGACATCGCTTTCCAGCGCATGGCGGCTGCCGGCGTGCATCTGAGCAATGTCGAGATGGTGCTGTTCGAGCTGATGGGCGATGCCGGCCATCCGAGGTTCCGGGACGTCACGCGCCTGCTCAAATAGTCGCATCGGAGTTTTTGAAACCGCAGATTTCGCAGATTCACGCAGATGGCGTTCTTCAGGAGAAATGCTGTCGAATTGCCAGCCTCGCGCTAGCCGGCAATGGGCTGCTATTTCGGGGATAATTGCGGCTGATCCCGATACACCGTGACTCATTGTGAGCGAATCGCAAGCCGAACTGATCGCAGCCGTCCACCAGCGCGAATGGTTCTATCCCTTTGAGCTGCCCGACGGCAGTTCAACCGCCTCCTACCTACCCGATTCGGCCGTGGCCGTGCACGAAACGCGGCTGGCCATGATGCGCAAGGTACTCGAGCCGGTGCTGGCCGGGGAGTCGCTGTCGGCGCTGGACCTGGCCTCGCACCAGGGCTGGTTCAGCATGCACCTGGCGCAGCTGGGTTGCTCGCGGGTCAACGGCCTGGAGCCACGCGAGGGCCACGTGGCCGATTCCCGGCTGATGATGCGCGCGCTGGGGCTGGACTCCGTGTCCTTCGTTCAGTCCGATATCGAGCACATCGACCAGGCGGGCGTCGAACCGGCCGATATCGTACTGATGCTCGGCCTGCTCTACCACCTGGAAAACCCGGTTCTGGCCATTCGCGCTGCCCACCGCTACTGCCGGCGCGTGTGCCTGATCGAAACCCAGGTCGGGCCGCATCTCTCCGGGCCGCTGGACTGGGGCAGCTACGAGTTCGTTCGGCCGATCCAGGGCTGCTTCAGCGTGATCGACGAAACCGACGAGACCCACGGCCCGGAAGCCTCGACCGGTGGCATCTGCCTGGCGCCGAGCGCGCCGACGCTGGTGTGGATCATGCAGAAGGTCGGTTTTCGCGACGTCGCCCTGATCGAGCCCCCGCCAGACGGCTACGAGCAGCACCGCCACCACAAGCGCGTGATGGCGGTCGGCTGGATCTGACGGCAGGGAACCAACCGTTCAGAGATTCAGAAGCCGCCCGCCGTCGACGGCCAGGATCTGCCCGGTGACGTAGGGCGCGTCGAGCGCCAGGAAGGCCACCGCATCCGCAATGTCCTCCGGCCGGCCCTGGCGCTCGAGCGGAATGCGATCGAGAATCTGCTGGCTTGCCTCTGGAGACTGTTCACCCTCGGGCCAGAGGATGGCGCCCGGCGCCACGCCGTTGACCCGGATTGCCGGCGCCAGGTCACGGGCCAGGGATCGCGTCTGCATGACCAGTCCGGCCTTGGCCTGGCTGTAGATCGTGTGGCGCGAGAGCGGCACCAGGCCGTGAATGTCGACCAGGTTGACGATCGCACCCCGGCAACGCCCCAACTCGGAAGCACAGGCCTGGCTGAGAAAGAACGGCGCGCGCAGGTTGCTGGCCATCAGCGCGTCCCAGTCTTCGGCCTTGGCCTCGGCGACCGGTGTGGGATAGAAGCCCGAGGCATTGTTGACCAGCACGTCGATGCGCCCGAAGGCGCTCATGGCCGCCGCCCGAATCGCCCCGAACGCCGCGTCCTCGGCCAGGTCGGCCTGCACAAGCGCCACCGAATCGGCGCGCTTTCTGAGCAATTCGTCGCGCAGGGCCCGGGCCTCGTCGGCCGAGCCGCGATAGTGGATGACGACGTCGAGACCGCGCTCGTGCAAGCTGCGGGCAATGACCGCGCCAATGCGGCGCGCAGCGCCGGTTACAATCGCCACACGTCCACGCGGCTTGCCTTCGGTCGATGTCATCGCGTACTCCGTCTCTGTCCCTGCCCGAACCGCCCAAAGAGCTGGCGGCCCTGAGCGAACGATTGTGCAACAGGATCACCGCCGAAATCGAATCGGCCGGCTCCATACCCTTCGACCGCTACATGAACCTGGCCTTGTACGAGCCGGGACTGGGCTATTACGTCAACGGCCTGCACAAGTTCGGCGCCTCGGGCGATTTCGTCACCGCCCCGGAACAGGGCGGTCTGTTCGCCCGTGCCGTGGCGCGGCAGTGTACCGAGGTCGCCGAATCCCTCGGCTCGGACTGGACGCTGATGGAACTCGGCGCCGGCTCGGGCGTACTCGCCCGCGACCTGCTTCTGGCCCTGCCCGTGCCGCCGGCGGAATACCTGATTCTCGAGCCGAGCGCGCCGCTGCGGGAAATCCAGCGCGAAACGCTTGACGCCCTGCCCGAAACGTTGCGCGATCGCGTGCGCTGGCTCGATACGCCGCCACAGCCGCCGCTGGACGGCGTGATCATTGC
This sequence comes from Wenzhouxiangella sp. XN201, assembly GCF_011008905.1. Lineage (NCBI taxonomy): Bacteria > Pseudomonadati > Pseudomonadota > Gammaproteobacteria > Chromatiales > Wenzhouxiangellaceae > Wenzhouxiangella > Wenzhouxiangella sp. XN201. Next base: position 146,068 of record NZ_JAAIVI010000017.1, on the reverse strand, counting down.
CAATGAAGTCCTCGATGCGCTGCCGGTGGCACGCTTCGGCCGCGTCGATGGCCGGTTCGTGGAACACTGCGTCGGCCTGGGCGAGCAGCGTTTCAACTGGCAGGAGAGCGTGCCCGGCAGGCGGCTTCAAGCCGCCCTCGAACAGCTGGCCCAGGCACTGCCGGAGCCGCTGCCCGACGGCTATGTCAGCGAAATCTGCGTCGATCTGCCCGACTGGCTCGAAACCATAAGCGCGCCCCTGCGCCGGGGGCTGATCCTGATGATCGACTACGGCTATCCCCGCGCCGAGTTCTACCACCCCGACCGCAGCGGCGGCACCCTGGTCTGCCATTATCGTCACCGCGCCCACTTCGACCCTTTCGTCTGGCCCGGCCTGACCGACCTTTCGGCCTTCGTCGACTTTACCGCCGTGGCCGAGGCGGCCAACTCGCTTGGCCTGGAGATTGCCGGCTTCACCAGCCAGGCCGGGTTCCTGCTCGGCCTGGGCATCCACGACGCCGTCGAGCAGGCGCGCGACGATGAACAACGTCTCAAGCTGGCCGGCGAACTCAAGCGCCTGACCCTGCCCGGCGAGATGGGCGAGAAGTTCAAGGTGATCGGCTTGACGCGAAACTTCGACGAGCGCCTGAGCGGATTCGACTTGATGAGCCAATTGCACAGGCTCTGAAGGCCCCCTGGTGCCTGGTCCGTGGTCCCTGGTCCCTTAATCCCTCTAGACCCCCGATTCTAAATCCGGGCCCTATCATCGACCGTGAGATAAACTCGGCGAGCCGCCATGCCCAAGACCTATGACTACATCATCGTTGGGGCCGGATCAGCCGGCTGCGTGCTCGCCAACCGGCTGAGCGCGGACCCCGACGTCAGCGTGCTGCTGCTCGAGGCCGGCCCGCGCGACTGGAATCCTTTCATCCACATGCCCGCCGGGCTGGCGCGCCTGGTCAACTTCAAGTCGCTCAACTGGAATTACGAGACCGAACCCGAACCGGCACTCAACAACCGCCGGCTCTACTGGCCACGCGGCAAGGTCCTGGGCGGCTCGAGCTCGATCAACGCCATGTGCTACGCACGCGGGCACCGCACCGACTACGACGACTGGGCCGCGGCCGGCAATCCGGGCTGGAGCTGGACCGAGGTGCTGCCCTATTTCCTGCGCTCCGAGGATCAGTCGCGGGGGAAATCCGACTTGCACGCCACCGGTGGCCCCTTGAGCGTGTCCGACCTCAGCTACACCAACGCGCTCAGCGACGTGTTCATCCAGGCCGCCGAGCAGGCCGGCATCGCCCGCAACCCCGATTTCAACGGGCCGGCCCAGCGCGGCGCGGGCTTCTACCAGGTCACCCAGCGCGACGGCCGGCGCTGCAGCACGGCTGCCGGATTTCTCAATCCGGTCCGGTCGCGTCCCAATCTGACCGTGTTGACCGGCGCACTCACCCTGGGCCTGACCTGGGCCGGGCCGGATCGCATCGGTGGCGTACGCTATCGCCGCCGCGGCATGACGCATACGGCCAATGCCGAGCGCGAAGTGCTGCTGGCCGCCGGCACCATCAATTCACCCCAGCTCATGATGCTTTCGGGTATCGGTCCGGCCGGAATGCTCGAAGCGGCGGGTGTAGAAGTCCGGCACGATCGCTCAGGCGTGGGACAGAACCTGCAGGATCACCTCGATATCTGCACGCTCACCCGATGCTCGCAGCCGGTGACCTACGATCAGCTCAACGAACTCCGCGTCGGCCTGCAGTACTACCTGCACCACGAGGGCGAGGGTACGTCCAATATCGCCGAGGCCGGGGCGTTTCTCGTCAGCGGTCGCGGTCGCAACGACCGGCCCGACATCCAGATGCACTTCGTGCCGGCTCTGCTCGACGATCACGGCCGCAATCGCCTGCCCGGCGACGGCTATACCCTCCACGCCTGCCCCTTGAGACCCGAAAGCCGCGGCCACCTGGCGCTGCGATCGACCGACCCGCGCGAACCGATCGCGATCCACGCCAACTACCTCAGCGCGCCCGAGGACCTCGAAATGATGCTCGAATGCGTCCGGCTCTCGCGCAGCGTCCTCGAGCAACCGGCCTTTCGCCCGTTCCGCGCGCACGAGATCTTCCCGGGCGGCGAGGTGCGTGACCGCGACAGCCTGATCGACTTCATCCGCACCAAGGCCGAGACCATCTACCACCCCGTCGGCACCTGCCGGATGGGCAATGACGCCGACTCGGTCGTCGACCCGCAATTGCGGGTCCGCGGCGTCGGGGGCCTGCGCGTGGTCGACGCCTCGATCATGCCGTCCCTGGTCGGGGGCAACACCAACGCCCCCACGATCATGATTGCCGAGAAAGCTGCCGCGATGATTCACAACGAAGCCACGAGTCAAGGCTCAGGCGCTTCCCGCGCCGCCTGAACACCCTTCGAAGGGTTTCCTGAGAAAAGCTTCACGGTTTCCTCAAGTCCTTTCCGGATCGCCTGCCAATACTGGTGATCAAGCGTCACGAACCCGCGGCGCGCGATTCGGAAATCAGACCACAAGGAGACCGTCATGATTCGCTTCACCAATTTCAGAGTCATACTGCTTGCCGCTTTCGGCCTGCTCGCACACACCGCCGTGTCCACGAGTGCCCTCGCCCAATCCGGTCCACCGGATGACAGCGGACCGAGCCACCGCTGGTGCGTCCTGATGGGCATGCTCGGCGGCGGCATGCCGCCGGAGTGTCAGGAGGAAAACGAACACGATTACAACGCCGACCTCGACCAACTTCGCCTGGCCACGGTGGCGTTTCACAGCCATGACGTGGCGGCGGCAGCCGGCTGGGACACGCCGATCAGCGAGTGCGTCGAAGCACCGCCCGGCGGCATGGGCTATCACATCGCCAACCTCGACTACCTGGCCGACGATGGCCGCCTGAGCCTGCTTACTCCCGAGGTGCTGCTGTATGCGCCCACCGAAGACGGCTCGATGGAATTCCTGGGCGTGGAATACATCATCCCGGCCGAGGACTGGCCGCACGCGCATGCACCCGAGTTCCTGGGCCAGGAATTGCACTTCAACCCGATGCTCGGGATCTGGGCGCTGCACGTCTGGTCGGCCCGCGGCAACCCGGACGGCCTGTTCGAGGATTTCAATCCGGAAGTGAACTGCGCATTCGCGCAGGGCGAAGACTGATCGGCAATCACTGCGCTTGACGGGGCGGGCGGCACCGCCGCCCGGCTCGACGGTATTTGCCGTTCAGGAACCGGTCTTTGCCATCTGCGGTAGCGGCACATGCAGCAACGCACAGACCAGGCGCAGCAGGTCGAGTTCGGCCTCGGTGACCTGCTCGTCCTGCGCCGCACAGCGCAGCAGGGCCAGCACCAGGGCCTGGCGGGATGCCGGGCGAAGCGCATCCAGGCGCGGCAACACGCGGTCGAGGGCTTCCCGCCAATCGCCGATCGTGGGCATCGGCGGCACCTCGCCTGCAATCTCGGTCATGCCGGCCGCAAACGCCCGCTCGGCACCTGTCGGGTCATCCGGATGTCCGTGTCTTGCCAGAATGGCCACCAGCTCGGCGGCCTCCTTCATGCGCGCAGTCATTCTGCGCTTGCCCGGGCCGTGGGCCTGCGAGGGCCGTAGCGCGTCCCGGATCTGGCTGTTGACCAGGCGCGAAAGCGCATACTCGTGTACGTCGACGCGCCCGTCTGCCGCAATCAGACGCTCGACCAGGCGCATGAACTCGACCAGCTGAGCTTCCGGACGCCGGCGAAGCTGTGGAAACGCCATCTCGACCAGCGGCAGTTTCAGGGATCGGGACAATTCGCCGGCGGCCGCCTGGAACAACTCCCGAACCCGGCGCTCACTGTCGGTACCGAGCGACTCGGCAATCGCCAGCAGCTGTAACTCACGCACTTCCGGATCCTGATCAAGCAACAGGCTGCAGACCAGTTCCTCGGCCCATTCATCGGAATGTGCGGCCCGCTCCAGCGCCTCCGGGATCGCGGCCACCATCATGGCGGCAGTCATCGCTTCGAACATGCCCGGCTGCCCGATTCGCTCGGCCAGGCTGCCCAGATCGGTCGCCATGCCGGCGGGGTCAACGCCCCGCTCCATTTCCCGGGCACGATCCCGGCGTTCGGCTTCTTCCGCCTCGGCCTTGCGCGCCTGTGCGTGACGATTCATCTCGCGCGCGATCTGCTCCAACTCCTCTGGCCGGAACGACGGATCGACGGCCTTGATGCGTTTCTCCAGCGGCGGGTGGGTGGCGAACATCTGGTAACCCATGCCGGTGGAAAACAGCATGTGCCCGACCTCCTCGCTGTCAGCGGTCAGGAACGAGCCTGCCTGATGCGCGCCGATCTTCTTGAGCGCATTGCCGATGCCGTCGGGATTGCGGGTGAACTGCACGGCCGAGGCGTCGGCCAGGAATTCGCGCTGACGCGAGACGGCGGCCTTGATCCAGCGCCCGAAGAACAGACCGACATAGCCCAGCACGACGATGCCCAGACCGGCCAGTACGGCCGGGGCCGCATTGCGGCTGTCACGGGCGAAACGCGCCGAATACAGCAGCTTGCGCCCGACAATGGCGATCACCAGGATGCCGAAAAGGAACCCGATCAGGCGGATATTGAGCCGCATGTCACCATTGAGGACATGGCTGAACTCGTGGGCGATGACGCCTTGCAGTTCGTCCCGATCGAGGTGCTCGAGCGTACCGCGCGTGACGGCCACGGCCGCATCGGCCGGCGAGAAACCCGCCGCGAAGGCGTTGATGCCCTGCTCGTGTTCGAGCACGTAGATTTCGGGCACCGGCACGCCGGACGCGATCGCCATTTCCTCGACCACGTTGCGCAGGCGCTGGCGCAGCGGGTCGGAGGGGGCGGCATCGATGCGCGAGCCGCCCAGCGCCTGTGCCACCTCTCCGCCACCGCCGCGCAACTGCAGGGAGCGGATCGCACTGGCGCCGAGGATGACGCCGCCAGTGATCACCGTTGCTCCAATCAGGGTCCAGGGGTCGGAACCGACGGAGAAATAGACGAACACATCCACCGCGGCGATGATCGCCAGTACGGCCAGGGCGAACATGACGACCAGCCAGCGAGTCTGGCGGCGGGCCTTGTCCTGGTGTTCGAAGAAGTTCAAGATCAGCCGAAGTCGACCTGCACCGCTTCGCGCTTGGCCGGATCGTCGATCTCGAGCAGTTCAGCCGGCTTGAAGCTGAACATGCCAGCGATGATGTTGCTCGGGAAGCTCTCGCGCAGGATGTTGTAGTTCATCACCATGTCGTTGAAGGCCTGGCGGGCAAAGGCCACCTTGTTTTCGGTGCTGGTCAGCTCCTCGGAGAGCTGCATCATGTTCTGGTTGGCCTTGAGATCCGGATAGCTTTCCGACAGGGCAAACAGACGGCCAAGCGCACCGGACAGGCCCTGCTCGGCCTCGGACAGCTTGCGCATCGCGTTCGGATCGGAGGGGTCGGCCGCGGTCTGTTTGAGCTGCTGGTGCGCACCGTTGCGGGCCTGGATCACCGCCTCGAGCGTTTCGCGTTCGTGGCTCATGTACTTCTTGGCCACTTCGACCAGATTGGGAATCAGGTCGTGACGGCGGTTGAGCTGCACGTCAATCTGGGCAAAGGCGTTCTTGTAGCGATTGCGGGCCGCCACCAGGCGGTTGTAGAGCGTGACGGCGAATACGCCGGCAGCAAGGATCAGGATCAGCAGCACCCATTCCATGGCAATTCCCTCGGGTCGAAGACTGCGCTCAGTTTACCCCGTGCATGAAGCGCCGTCAGCGCCTAGTGCCCACCAGCCAGGCGCAGGTCGAGCAGCAGCCCGATCAGGCGGCTTTCAACCAGCGGCCAGCGCAGGAAATGGGCCTCGTCGGGCAGGTGCGGCGTTGTCGCCTTGCGTGAGGCGAAAGGCGACTGCAGCCAGACCAGCGCATCGGCCCGGCTGCGCCACTCGTCGAGGCGGCCAGCCTCGGATTCCTCAAGGGCGTGCGGATCGACCAGCAACAGGCCGCAGGTCCGCGGTTCGGTGTGGGCATCGACGACGGTCAGGCTCCAGCGCCGGGCCAGTCGCCGCAGCACACGCAGCACCTGCGGCTCGACGCAGGCGCAGATGACCAGGTCGTCGAGCAGCGAGGTCATTCGCCCCACGGGCGGCTCGAACACCTCATCGAAGACCGGCAGGCGAACGCGGAAACGGCTGCCGGCGTGGCAGGCCGGCATCAGCTCGAGTGTGCCGTCCATGGCGTGGACCAGTCGCCGGCAGATCGCCAGACCGAGCCCGGAGCCGCTGTGGGTGCGGGTAATCGAGGCGTCGAGCTGGGTGAAGGGTTCGAACAGGCGCTCGCGATCCTGTGGCCCGATGCCCGGCCCCGAGTCGGCAACGATCAGCACCAGCTGGTTGTCGGCCCCAACCTCCGCCACCAGCTCGACGCCGCCTTCGGAAGTGAACTTGACGGCATTGGAGAGCAGGTTGCCCAGAACCTGGGTCATGCGGTCGCTGTCGCCCACGGCGGTCAGCGGCAAGGCAGAGGCGATTCGCAGCCGCAGGTCCAGGCCCTTTTGGGCCGCGTTGGGCGCGTGCAGATCGACCACCTGCTCGAGCGTCGCCATCAGGTCGAAAGGCTGGGCATTGAGACTCAGGCGCCCGGCCTCGATGCGTGAGATGTCGAGCACGTCATCAATGATGCGCTGAAGCTGGAGACCGGACTGCCGCAAGGTGTCGAGGATGTCCTGCTGCCCCGGTTCGGTTTCGGTCTGGTAGAGCAGATCGACCATGCCCAGCACGCCGTGCAGGGGCGTGCGAATCTCGTGGCTCATGGTGGCCAGGAACTCGGACTTGGCCGAACTGGCCTGCTCGGCCCGCTCGGCAAGCATTCGCACACGCTGCAGCAGCATGGCGTTGTGCAGTGCCTGTCCGGCCATCTCTTCGAACAGGGGCAGCCGCTCGGCGTGGTCAGGATGGAAGCCGCCCTCGCCGGCTTCCACCACCACCCGCGCGATATCGCGCTGCGCGACGCTCAGACTGACAGCCAGGCGTCGCTTGCCATCGGCCGTTTCGAGCGCCCGTCGCCAGTCCTGGCGCGACGGGGGTGAGGCCGCCTCGTCCGTGCAGACGATCTCGCGCGGCAAACGCTCGTCGACGAAGCCGAGGCAGGCCTGCTGACCTCCGACTACCCGCAGCACTTCGCCGGCAATGGTGGCCGCAAGATCCAGCGGTTCGAGGCTCTGGTTGAGCCGCTCGATGACCTGCCGCTGTTCCTCGGCCAACTGACGTTTCTGACGCGCCTCGCGGAACTCGCGACGGCGGCGAACGGAACGACGATAGCCCTGTACACCGGCGCCGGCACCGGTCACACCCACCACGAAGTAGGCTGCAATCGCCCAGCCGCTGAGCCAGGGCGGGCGCTCGATGGTGATCAGCACCTCGTCGCCCGATTCGTTCCATGGCCCCCCCGGCGGCGCGGCCTGCACGCGAAAGCGATATCGGCCCGGCGCCAGATTCGAATAGTAGTGACGGGTCTGACCGATCACTTCGAGCCAGTCCTCGTCCCAGCCTTCGAGCATCAGGCGGAAGCGGTTGCGATCCGGGGCAACGAAGGAGTTGGCAAGAAAATCGAGGTACAGATTGTTGTTGTCATGCCGGAGTGTCACGTTCTCTACATCGGACGAGCCCAGCGCGACCAGCCGGTCGCCGGCCTGAAGCCGAGTCAGGTGAACACCCGGTGCGGCTTCCACACTGCGTAGTCGACCGGGATGGATCACGACGATACCGCCACGTCCGCCCGCCGCGATGCGGCCATCGGGCAGCTGGGTGCCCGTACCGGTCTGAAATTCGATGGCCGGCAAACCATCGTTACTCGACAGGTGGCGCAGCTGGCCGTCACTGACGCGCAAAGTAGCCAAACCGCTGGAACGCACGAGCCAGACCACGCCGTGCTCATCCGGAACGATGTCGAGAGTGCGCCCTGGCGGCAGTCGGCCGGTCAGGTTGTACGTGGCATCCGGCTCGATCCGGTCAGCGTCAAAACGCCACTGCTGGACAAGGTCGTCGCTGGCGGTCCAGAGCGTTGATTCCTGCCAGCTTGCATCGGCCAGGCGGGCCTCGGGAATCCCCACCACGGCCTTGAATCCGTCGGCCTCGCTCCAGCGATAGACCGTATCCCCGCCGGCCACCCACCATGACGCATCCGGACCTTCGATCAGTGCGGCCGGTCGCTCTTCGGGCAGGTGATAACGACCCTGGCCGTCAGGGTGGAAGTGCTCGCGCTCACCGGATTGTGTGTCGAGCAGGAAGATCCCCCGGTCGGCGGTGCGTACCCACAAACGGGTGTCGTCGAGCCAGCGCACGTCCAGGTAGGTCCCGTCATCGACCTGGCGGCGCTCCATCAGAATTTCAGGCTCGCTGTCGTCACCGCGCTTGAGGCGAAGGATGCGGGCATGACTGGCGACGACCAGATCGATCTCGCGTTCGCGGATGGCCACCACCGATGAAGTGTGCAGGGAGCGCCGAAGCGCGCTCAAATCGGAATCGAGGCCGGAATCGCTGCCGTCCACGCGCAAGTGCTGCAGTTGCCCGGGTACGCCGCCGACCCAGAGCGTACCGTCCTGATAACCCGGCGCCAGTGCGGATACGGTATCGAGCTCGAGCGGCGAGTCAGCCGACGCCGGCAACGGCTGGTAGCGTTCGAATGCGGTGGTCCCCGGCGCCATGTAGGCAATGCCGCTGCGCGCAGTTCGCAACCACAGGCCGCCCTCGTGATCGAACAGCAGGCCATAGAGCTGGTTGGTGGGCAGGCTGTCCGGCAGTCCCGGGATGGCCCGGACCCGCTGCAAATCATCGGACTGGCCCCGCTGCCATCGATACAGCCCGCCTGACGATGCCAGCAGGATGTCGCCGGAATGCGGATCTGGAGCGAGTGCGGTGACCGTACCGATGTCTTCAAGCAGTACCTTCGGCTCACGATTTGTCGCGTCTTCCAATGAGCCGAGGGTGTAGATCGATCCCTGCATCGAAAACAGGATTTCGCCACCGGCTTCCTGGACGAACATCGGAATTGCGCCCTCGGGCGGGTCATAAACGGTTTGGAATTGCTCAGTCTCAGGCTGGAACACGGAGATACGGCGCGTCTGCACCAGCCACACACGGCAGAGTGAATCCACGCTGAGATGGAACTGGAATCCCTCGGCAGCCAGGCCGAACTCTTCGCTCTGCGGAAAATGGGTCAGCCGGTCGCTGCCGGGATCGAAGACAGCCACACCTTCGCGCATGTAGGCCATCCAGATTCGGCCGCGACAGTCTTCGGCCATGGACCAGATATTGTCGGCGGCAAGCCGGCCGCCTTCGTCGGCGTGGTCGAGATGGGTGCGCTGCTCGAGACCGGGACCGATCTGCACAACACCACGATCCTCGACGCCCACCCAGACTGTGCCGTCACTGTGGGCGAGCAGGGACATGATATTGCGCGCCGGCAGGGGGTCGGGCTGATCTGGATCGGCGCCGATCACGTTGATCCGTCCACCCTCGTACCGGACCAGGCCGCCCTGCGTGCCAATCCAGACGTAACCGTGCCGATCCTGCACCATCGTCTCGATGCGACTGTCGGGCAGGCCATCAGCCACGCCGATATTGCGGAACACCGGACCGAGATCCGAAGCCGAAACGACTTCGGGAGACAGGAATATCAGGACAACGACGCACAGCCGTGCTGCCGCTCGGTTCATGACCGTCCCCTCGCTCGGCACCCCATCACCCTCATGCGTTGCGCAGAACCAATCCGGCGTCGCAGGCCGCCCTCACGGTCTGCTACGGCCAGCCTCTTGGGCTATCTAATACAGCGGGGGGTACAAAAGCATGAGCGCCGCGCCCAGATCACGCTCACCGGTGCTGTCCAGCTCTTCACGGCTGAACACGGTGATCGGATAGGCGGAGTGCAACTCAGGGTCATCGCCATCCTTGCGGTGGCGAATACGACTGCCTGTGACGGTATAGGTCGTTTCGGTATGGCTGGGTGTATCGGCGACCTGATCGCCGATCTGCGGATGATCTGCGCCGGTCGTCGCGCAGCCGGCCAGGCCGAGCAACATGCCGGCGGAAAGTGCGGAGATAAGGTGGCTTTTCATGAGACTCCTCCTGGCCAGATGCCAAGTTGGTACCATTTAGACTATATCACGCCGCAAATTATCCCAAGATCAATGGGAGACAGCCTGTCAATGCCCGAATGAAACCGCTGACCCCTGCTCAACAGGCCACGGCCGCCCAGGCCCAGAAGCTCCGGAATGCCGGAAATCCATCGCAAGCGCTGAAGCTGGCCGAAGACCTGGCACGGCAGGCGCGCGGGGCGCCCGACGCATTGCTGTTGCTGGCCGTATGCCGCGCCGAGTTGCGTGATTTCGACGGTTCCGAACGCGCCTTTCGAGCGGCCCTCGAACTGGCGCCGGATCACCCCCTGATTCTCGTCAACTTCGCGACCATGCTCAAGCGGGCCGGCAGGCCAGCGGATGCCATGCAGGCCTACGAGCGGGCGATCAAGCGCGATCCCAACCTGGATGCCGGCTGGCTGGGCCTGGCACGCTCGGCCTGCGAATGCGGCGAGCTGACACGAGCTGATGAAGCCATCGGCCGATTTCTCGAACGCCATCCGGATTCGGCCACGGGCTGGTACGAGCGGGGCAGGATCGAGCGGGCAGGTGAAGCGTATGAGAAGGCCCGGGACGCGTTTGCCCGGGCCTCCGAGCTGGACCCGAAAAACGGACTCCATGACGCCAGCCGTGCCGTGATGGAACGACTGATGGGCCGGCCGGACGCCGCGCTAGCCAGCTTTGAAAAAGCTCGCACCAAGGGCCTTTGGAACGCCGAGGTGGAGAATACCCGAATCGGCACGCTGCTCGATTGCGGCCAGATCGAGCAGGCCTACCAGCAGGTGGAATCCCTCCTCGCACGGTACCCCGACTACGCACCTGCCTACGAAACCATGGCCGACATCCTGTGGGAGTACGGCGGCACCCTGGAAATCGAAACGGATCCGTCCGACGTCTTCAGGAAAGCGATTGATCAGGTCGACAACACGCGCGAGATTCGCAGGGCCTATGCCGAGTTTCTGCTCAAGGCCCGACGCAACGACGAAGCCGTCGAGGTCATCGAAACCCTGCGCCGGGACGACGACAATCCCATTCTGATGACCTTGCAGGCCAATGCGCTGGAAAACAGCCGTCGGTTCTCGGAGTCGGGAACCCTGTATCGTCAGGCCTACGAGTTGTTGGGAGATTCCAGAGCTGACTTTCTGTGCGCCTATGTTCGGCACTTGCTGCGGGGTGGGGAATGGCAGGAAGCCGCGGCGCGGGCCAGCGCGGCCATCAAGGTGGCACCCGACAACCAGGAAGCCTGGGCCTACCTGGCTACCGCATGGCGCTTGCTCGACGACCCGCGCGAGTTCTGGCTGTGCGACTACGAGAATGCCATCACCTTCATCGAAGTGCCGCCTCCCCCTGGCTATCCCGACAGTGAGAGCTATCTGCAAGCCCTGCGCCAGTATCTCGATTCGCTGCACCGCGCCACCCGGGAACCGATCCAGCAGAGCTTGCGAAACGGGTCCCAGACCGCTGGACGGCTGTTCGGCAGATCGGAACCGGTCATCGGACAGACCCAACAAGCCCTGACCTCGGCCATCGAGCAATGGCTGTCAGGATTGGCGCGGAATGAGGAACATCCCTTCTACCGGAGAAATACGGGCAGGATTCGCTATACGGGATCCTGGTCGGTGAAGCTTCGTGCGTCCGGCCGGCATGTCAACCACATTCACCCGCAAGGCTGGATCAGTTCCGCGTATTACGTCTCACTGCCCGAGTCCGTTCGCGAAACCCCCGCTGACAGCGATGATATCTCCGGCTGCATCCAGTTCGGTCAACCCCCGGATGAACTGGGGCTGGATCTGTCGCCTCGCCGGATCATCCGGCCACGTGAGGGCTTTCTGGCGCTGTTCCCGTCTTACATGTGGCATGGCACTGTGCCCTTCGAGGATGAAAGCCCGCGCATGACCATTGCCTTCGACATGCGGGCACGGTCCGACTGAGCGGCAGTCGGGCCGCCCCGAATGGCTGTTGTGGCGACTCCGAACCCTGTGCTAGGCTCGCCCGCGTGAACACATCTCGCTGGCTCGTCCACCCCCTGACCATCGTTGCGCATCGTGCCGGCCGTTTCTCGCTGGGCCGGCTGTCCGGCAGTACGCCTGTCGTGCCCATCGACTGGCCGGATATCGTTCTGTTACAGCAATTTCTGTCGCCGACGGCGCCGGAACAAGCGGCAGCTGCCCTGATCGACGGGCCGGCCACCCCTTATCTTCCGGGTCGTCCCGCACCGACTGCCGTGCGGCAACGATTCATGCAGCTTCGCCAGGCCGGCGCACTGGTCGACGCGGAGCAATCATCTGCGCCAGACGATACCGGCGAAATTCTTACGCTCGACTCACTCAACGACAAGGCGCCGATCGATCCCGAGCAGCGGCTGCGACTGTTCAGGAATTTTCTCCTGCAACCGACTGCCGGAGCGTTTGCCCTGCGCAGTACCCGGCATGACCGTGTCCACCGGATCGACCTGGAACTGGCACTGGCACTGATCTTCCTTGCCAATGGCCGCAGCATCAGCGAAATCAGTTCGGGACCGGGCAGCGTGCTGCAGCACGACAGATTGGTGAAGGCGGGCCGGTGGGCAGTGGACGAGGGCCTGGCCCGCCGCGTTGACGGCAATGGTTCGGTCGCTGCCGGCGACTACCGCAAGCAGGTTCCCCTGAGAAAGGCCAGCGGCCCGGACTGGCGCGAACTCGAAGCCGACGGCCGCATTCCGATCTATTTCGTGCCGCATATGGAAAACCATTTCCCACTGGCCCTGGGCATGATCTTCAGTGGCATTGAACACTGGAATGAAGGCGAACTGCTCGAGCGCTACCTACCCATACCGATCAGCTATCTGTCCCCCGGACAACTGCTGGAAGGTCCGTACCGCAAGTTTGGTCGCGGTATCTGGATGTTTTCAAACTACATGTGGTCGCTCGATCACAACCTGTCGGTTTCAGCTGCCGTCAAGCGGAATGACGCGGGCAACATCACCATTCATGGCGGCCCCAGCACGCCGGAATACGAGCAGGCTTGCGAGGATTTCATGGCCCGCAACCGTTCGGTAGACATCGCCGTGCATGGCGAGGGCGAAGTCGCCGCCTGCCAGGTCCTGGCTGCCATCGAGCGGCTGGACAACGGAGCGTTGCAACCCACCGACCGACTGTCCGACGTTCCCGGCATCACTTTCCGTCAACCGGGAGGCGGTCGGCGAGACCTGACGAGAACCGATGCGCGGATGCGCATGCCGTCGCCCGACAGTGTTCCTTCCCCTTACATCGAGGGGATATTCGATGCCTATGAAGCCCGCGTCGAGGCTGCCATTATTGAGACCAATCGCGGCTGCCCGTTCCGTTGCACGTTCTGCGACTGGGGATCGGCAACCAACCAGAAAGTCACGCGTTTCGAACTCAATCGGGTTCAGGGCGAGCTGGACTGGATTGGACGCAACCGAATCGGCGTGCTGTGGATCGCCGATGCCAACTTCGGCATGCTCAAGCGGGATCTGGCCATTGCCGAAAATATCGTCGACGTCAAACGACGATACGGGTATCCGCAGGAAGTGGTCGTCAACTACACGAAAAATGCCAACGAACGCCTGGCGGAGATCATCCGGGTATTCACCGAGGGCGGCATCATCAGCCAGGGCATCATCTCCATCCAGACGACCGATCCGGAAACGCTCAAGATTATCGACCGGGAAAACATCAAGACCGAGAAGTACGATCGATTGCTCGAGATTTTCTCCGAATTGGGTCTGCCGCTTTCCACCGACCTGATGATCGGCCTTCCGGGCATCACACCGGACGCGTTCGACAAGGACCTGCAGCGTTACATCGATGCTGATGTTTCGGTCAAGGCCTACCCGACACAACTGCTGCCCAACAGTCCGATGGCGCATCCGGACTACATGAAGAAATATCAAATCGAGGTCGACGAGAACGGGTTCTTGCTGTCGTGTTCCTCCTATACCCGCGCCGAGCTGGAACAGATGAAGTTCACCTACCACGTCTACACCGTGGCCGATGGCTACGGGTGCCTGCGGCACGTGTTGCGCTTCCTCCAGTGGGAGCACGGCATTGGGGCCATGCAAATGATCAACGATCTGGCCAGCAGCTATCGGAAGGAGCCCGACCGCTATCCGTTCATCGGCTGGGTCATACGTTTCTTCAGCCTGGACAAGTGCATGCCAGGTGGATGGCGAGCCTTCTTCGATGAGGTCGCGGCATTCGTATATGACCGCTACGGGATCGAGCGCGACTCGGCATTCGACGTGGTGCTCGATGTCAATGAAGCTGTAATGCCGGATGAAGCGCGCGACTATCCGATGACAGTGTCACTGGCCCATGACTACGTGGCCTGGTTCCATGACCGCAGCCGTCGCGACAGGCCGGCCGCGCAAGCACTGTCGGACTATCCGCCCGGAGAGCTCGAGGTTACGGATCCCAACCGGATGACCGAGATCGACTTCGACTACCAGCAGTACGACACCCACCAGTTTTTCTGGGAGCTCCACTGCCCGGTGTCACGCATCAAGTCCACCGTGGATCATGAAGCCGAACCCGAGGCGCATTCCGAAACGGCGACGGCATCCTAAAAAACCGATCCTTCACGTAGCCCACTACGCGACATTCACCGTCTCCGGTAATGGAAAAGGAAACTCAATCTTCGGGCTGGTAATGCTTCCAGTGATCGGGCGCGCGATAGCGGCCTTGCTCGGATGCGGCCTGGACGGCCGTTGTCATGGAATCGTGGAATTGGATCCCCAGCTCGGCGCAGAGCGGGGCCAGCGCGGCGCGCGGATCCTCCAGCAGGGCTTCCAGCCGGCACTCCACGATGCGCAGCGGCAAAGCCTCTCCAAACTCGGCCATCAGCTCCAGTTCCCGCTGCCAGGCCCGGAACATGGTCGGCACCTGACGATACCCCAGCAGGCGCCACTGCATCTTCAGGTAGCGGGAATCGGCGACAGGATGAACGAACACGGCGCCGGGAAACAAGCGCGCCAGAAGCGCGAGATCGAGGGCCTGAACCGCGGCTGGCTCAAGCACGATCGACCGTCCGGAATAGCCTCGCAGGTAGGCCCGGCGCTTGGCGTGGAGCTCGAACGGGTCGCGATCGGCGAGTGCGCCCGGATCGACCGGCAGCCCCAGCCGCTCCTTGCGGCGGGCCCAGTCTGAGTGGGGCAAAGCGGTAATCGACTCGCTGGTGGCCAGCGCCGAAACGATCAGATCCCGGCCGGTACAGGGCCAACCGCCGACAAAAACCATTTGGGCTGCACCGTCCGGCTGGTCAGAAGCTGGTCTATCCATCGCATTGAACCCGGCAACAATGCGTTGCCCCGCTGCTTCGTCGACTTCGAGGTAAGCCGTTTCGCCCAAATACGGGCGCTGCCATCCGGTCTGATCAAGCAGTTCGGCGGCCTGCCCGTATGCGCGCGTTTGATCCAACAGGTCCACCAGTCGGGCCCGGGTCAGCGTCGCCTGTTCATGGCCGAGGCGGGGACGATCGAGCAGCGAGCGCAGTGTATCGATGGCCAGTTCGGGGCGACCGGCCAGACGGAAGAGATTGGCGATCTCCCAATGTGCAGCAGGCGAAAGTCGCTTTTCCCCCACAATGGGCTCGAGCACGGCCGCGACCTCGGCGGACTGGTCCGCCTGCAGGCTTGTCCGCGCAACCTCGATACGAACCCGCGTAACCAGCTCGGGATCACTGGAGCCGAGCAGTTGCCTGGACAGTTCCAGGCTCTGCGTCAGGTCACCCTTTGCATGTGCCAGCAGGGCCTGTGTCCAGAGCTGCAACTCGTCGGGCAATCCGGTCTGCGCCGACAATTCGCTCAACTCCTCGAGGGCGTCGACATCGCCTGAATGCAATGCCAGCTCGGACACATCGCGAATCAGCTCGGGATCCAGGGCCTCGGCGGAGATCAGCCGGATAACCTGCCTGGCTTCGCGCATCCGGCCCATGCTTGCAAGGCTTATGGCAAAAGCGGATGCATTGCTGCTGTCGGCCAGACCGAGTTGGCGCGCGGCAGCAAAGCTTTCAGCCGCCGCGGCGTGCTTCCCCATCCTCTGGTAAAGATGGCCAGCGGTATTGAGCACATGAGCATTCTCGTGCGCAAGCCGCGTGGCATTGGCCAGGCAACGGTCGGCAAATCCATGCAGGCCCTTGGCCACGAAGACCCGTGCCAGAGCCAATTGGGCCATCGCATCTTCCGGCTCGGTCTGTATCGCACGGGAAGCGTAGTCGTTGGCCGCTTCCGCGTCATTGATTTCGAGCATCAGCTCTGCCAGGCTGACCAGCGCTGGCACATGGTTGGCATCCGCACGCAGGGCAGTCTTCAGCCCCGAAATCGCTTTGTCCCGATCCCCCTCGAATCGGTGCATGCGCGCCAGCACGGTCCATGCGGGCGCGTGGCCGGGATCCTGCTTTATGCAAGCCTCAAGATGCTTCCGAGCCTGGTCGATGCGACCGTCTGCGGCAAGCAATCGGCCCAGGTCAAAGCGGATGTCGGTTCGTTCCGGATTGGCGGCCACGATCTGATCGAGTCGCTTCCGCGCCGCGTCGTCCTGACCCGACTTTTCTTCGGCGAGCGCCAGCAAATAGGAAAGTTCTTCATCCTCCGGCCAACGACCCAGCGACTGCTGACACAGCTGTGCCGCAGCTTCGGCCTTTCCAGACGCAAGCTGCTCGCGAATTTCGCGGAGAAACTCTGAATACGATTCCATGGCAGGCCCCGTACCGCTCCGGAGAGGAGCGGTGCGATACTGAAGTGATGACGGATCAGTGCTTACTGATCTTGTTCCGAGTCTTCGTCTTCCGTCTCGGGTTCCGGCTGGTTCTGTTGGGCATTTTCCTCGGCGAGAAGCTCCTGACATTCCTCGCTGAGACTCGAACCGGCGAGCTGCCGGGCACGGCAGGAGGTAAGCTGACGCTCCCGCGCGGCTTCAGCCAGGCGCGCTTCCTGATCTTGCTCGAGCTGGGCCTGTCGACGCTCCGTCTGATTGATCGCGGAAATATAGTTGCGCCATTCGTTGGCTTCGCGGCGCGTCCTGTCGAAACGCTGCGCGTTCTCGAAGGCTTCCGCCGCCACCATGCGCTGTTCGCGATCACCCGGACCCGCCTGATTGAAACGGGCATTGCCGAGTAGCAACCAGGCGTCGGCACGCGTGTCTTCGTCGAGACCGCCCCGCTCCAGGGCGTTCTCGAAGGCAGCCTCCGCACCCTCGTTGTCCTCGTTGGCCATCAGTGACTGACCCAGCCGGAAATACAGCTCACCGTCTTCGGCAAGCCGCGCGGCTTCACGCAGAACCGGAATGGACTTCTCGTGTTCGCGCGCCTGGCTCCACAGCTGGGACAGCAGTTTCAGATTGTCGACAGTTCGCTCGACATTGCCGGCTTCCATTTGCCGTTCGAGCAATTGCGCGCCCCGGTGCGGGTTGCTGAAGCTCGAGTAATACTGCGCCAGCAGGACGATATCCCGTTCTTCCTCGGTGAGACCGTTGAGATATGCCGTTTCAATCGCCGAAAATGCCTTGTACTGTTCCTGCTGCTCCGAGTAGAGGGCCGAGAGCTGTCGCCAGAACGTCAGGTTGTCGGGCCAGATCGACACCATCTCCTCGAGTAATTCGGTGCGCTCCGGAATCATTTCGAGGTTGTTGAGCACGGCGTTCTTGACTTCGTAATAACGCTGTTCCGGCTCGGGCGACGTTTCAATGGCCTGGGTGATCGGCTCGAGGGCTGCACGATAATCCTCGAGGTTGTAGTGGGCAGCGGCCACCATGAAGTACGTCGTGTGCGTAATCTCGACGTCTTCCAGCGCCATCCACTCTTCGAAGAACTCAAGCGATCGTTCGTATTGTTCGGTAACGAAATACAGCTGCGCCAGGTTGAAACGCAGCCGGTTCTGCTGTTCCACCGGCAGGGCATTGAGCTGAAGTGCCTCGCTGTAATCCTCCAGCGCAGCGTCGATGTTCTCCAGATTGATGTGTGCCGTACCCCGGATCTGAAGCACAGTCGCGCGGTCGAAGGGCTTCATGTCCTCGCCGCGATCGGCCATCAACTCGTTGAGATCTTGCAGGGCACCCTGCGGATCGTCTTCTTCAATCTTTTCATAGGCCTCAAGCAGGGCGTTGGCAACCCGCGGGTCGAGCATCTGGGATTGTTGGCCCAGCGCCGGTCCGGCAGCCAGCAACAAGACGGCAACCGCGACCAGGAGCGCAATGGCGCTTTTCAGATGATTCGAAACGGGGATCACTCTGCTTCCTCCAGTGTGAAATCGATGGCCGTACGCACACCAAAGCGAGGTTGCGCGACATCGTCAACGACCTTCGGGTTGTAGCGCCAGCGCTGGACGGCTCGGATCGCCGCTCGATTGAGGCAGGAATTGGTCGAATCGATCACCTCGGGATTGACCACACTGCCTTCCGGAGACACATCGAACTGCAGCACCACCGTCTCCACCGGTCGTGCGCGATCCATGCACCGCTGGGGATATTGCGGCGGAATCCGCACCAGTGGCTGCGCATCGCGATCCGGGTTGAAGCCTGTGCCGATATTCAGATCAACATTCGACAGATCCGGCAAGGCACCCATCTGCACGTTGGTCGACGGACGGAAATCAGGGTCGCTGACCGTCGGTGGCGGCGGCGGTGGTTGATCCAGCACCGGTCGCTGCAGGTCCTGCCTTCTCTGATCGGTGGTGTCCTCGATCTGGCGCGTTACGTTGATTTCGATGGACGCGTCGTCGTCGAGCTGAACGTCCTGTTGCTGCGTGATGACCGTAGCCAACAGCATGAACAGGCCAATGGTGACGATCACGGCCACCGGGATGCCGCCAAAGAGTCTGGGTAAAGTACTCACTGATGCCTAACCGAAACCGCTACTACGTCATCAACACCCGCGGCGCGAATCTGGTCGAGTACTTCGACCATGTATTCGCTGTGGGCGTTCCCGTCGGCCTGAATGACCGCGCTGCCGCGAGGATTCTCTCGCCGCAGCCGATCAATGGCCGCACGAACACCGTCCAGCGGGACCTCTTCTTGATTGATCCAGATGGTGTTGTCCGAATCGATCGCCACCAGCACCGACACCAATCGCTGCTCCTCGGCCGTATCGGCGTCGGGGCGCTCGACAGTTACGCCGGGCTCCTTGATGAAGGTGGCCGTGACGATGAAAAAGATCAGCATGATGAACACGATGTCGAGCAGCGGCGTCACATTGACGTCGCTGTCGTCACCGGCACCTGATCTGTTGGAACGTCTAAGCATGATTGATTCGGACCTCTAACCGTCCCGTTGCTGAATGGCAATTGCCGGATCGACGCCCGCCTGCCTGGCCTGGTCGAGCACCAGCACGCTGGTCTCCACAGTGGCGTCGGGCGCAGCACTCAACAAGACCACGCCGCGCGGATTCTCGGCCTTGAACGCCTCGATCACGGGTTTGACCGAGCGGGGATCGATGATTCGTCCCTGATCGACCACCACGAAACCATCGTTTCGAACGCTGAGCACCATGCTCGGCGGCGGCCGCGTTTGCTCTTCCGGCGGATTGTCGTCGGGCGTCTTCATGCCGATCCCGATTTCGTCGAGGAACGTCGCCGTGACGATAAAGAAGATCAACAGAATGAAAACGATGTCGAGCAGCGGCGTGATGTTGACCTCTGCTTCTTCCGAATCACCGCCTGACAAGCGACCAATTCTTCCGTAGCCGTACGCCATGGCGGTTTCGACATCGAGTTCCTCGGATGCACGTTGCGCGATGACTTCGTTCTTCCGGTCGAGGTAACTCAGCGAAAAGACACCCGTCAGGGAAACCGCCAGGCCAGTCATCGTCGGAATCGTGGCCCTCGAAATCCCTTCGGCCATGGCGCGCGCATTGGATGCGCCGGTTTCGACGATGACCTGGAAAACCTCGATCATCCCGGTCACGGTGCCAAGCAGACCAAGCAGGGGCGTAATCAGGATCAGCGCCTTGATCACGTTCATGAAACGGTCGTTCTCGACCTGAACTTCGGAGATCAGCCGTTCACGAAAAGCAAACTGCTGCCAACTGCTGTCGTAGCTTCGGCCCTCCCAGCGCTTGCGCTGCGACTTGCACAGCTGCGGACCGGCAAACCAGAAATACAGCAGCCTCTCCCCGATCAGCAGCCACATCAGGGCGGTGCTGAACAACAGCACCACCACGACCGGGCCACCGGCTTCGAGATAGCCACCGATAACCTGCGCGATATGCACCGGATTGAGCAGTTCCAGGAACACGGTCATTCAGCCTCGTAGTTCGTCAGCGTCACTTGTGCTCGCCGGCATCGGCGACAAAGCTGACCGACTGCTCTTCAAGAATCTGTGACAGTCGACGCGATGAACCGGACGCAAATGCGTGCAGGAGCAGAAGCGGAACGGCTGCGATCAGGCCGAGCACCGTGGTGATCAGGGCCTGTGAAATACCGCCGGCCATGAGCTTCGGATCGCCGGTACCGAACAGGGTGATCGCCTGGAAAGTCACGATCATGCCGATAACCGTACCGAGCAGCCCCATCAGCGGCGTGACGGCCGCCAGCACCTTGACGATGTTCAGGCCGCGTTCGAGCTTGGGAATCTCCTGCAACACGGCATCATCCAGATGCAGCTGCAGGGTCTCGAGGTCTTCACTCTTGTGTTCCTCGTAGGCGAGCATGATCCGGCCCAGCGGGTTCGACTTGGACGGCGTCGAGGAATTCATCTGCGCCCTGACCTGCATCGAAGTAATCAGCAGCATCACCCAGCGATACACGGCCAGGAGAATACCGAAGAAAGCCACGACGATGATCGCGTAGCCGATCCAGCCACCCTGGTCGACGCGCTCACGCGTCGTCGGGGTGTCCTTGACCAGACCCAGCAGGGAACCGAGAGACGGGTCGATCATGCCGCGCACGACGCCCTCGCCAGAGTGCTCGTAGACTCGTTCCGCCGCGCTAACCGCACCGCCGCCGGGCTGCCGGACCAGGTAGCGCAACTGGCCACCCTGGTTGACCATATAACCCTCGTCGGTAAAGGCGGAAAACGGACCGATGCGGACCACGCTTCGATTCTCGGAGCGGTTGTCTTCCAGAACCACGGGCGCATCGTAACGGACGACCCGGCCTTGTTCACCGGCTTCCTGAAGCATGGTGAACCACAGATCCTCGAGCTGCTGAATGGTCGGCAGCCGGCTGGCCTGCGCCATTTCCGTCAATTCTTCGCTGCGACCCTCGAACTGCGTCGAGATCAGGGAATCATCCAGTTGCTCGGCCAGGTCGGTTGCGGCAGCGCGCGCCACGCCGAACAACTCACCGAATTCGCCCTGCCGATCCGACAGCTGCGCGCGGAGTTCTTCAAGTTCGCGGTCGAGTTCGTTGCGCAGATTCTCCAGGCGGCTGGCTTCATCCTCGGCGGCAGACACCTGGTTGCGTACCCGGCTCAGCTCCTGTTGCTGATTTTCCTGTCGGCGAAGAAAGCGCGCTTCGCGCTCCTGATTCTCCTGCGAGACCTCGCGGCGCTCTTGCTGCATGGCGCGCAGCACTTCGTCGAGGGTCTGCGGGCCACTCTGGTTGCCCTCCTGGGCAAGCAGGTTCGAAGACAGGCCGGTCAGGGCCAGCGTCAGGACCGTCACAACGAGGACGGCGCGCGCTGCACTGCGACCAAAAATGGTTCGGTTGGAAACGTTGGAAGCCATAGTGACCCTTCCCTGGGACGTTTGATTCGAGTTCATTGCGTGGCGATTCATCACTGTTCCATGCCTCCCTTATTCCGCATCCGCCGGAGCGCGGACCGGGATGAACATCAGATCGGGCGGGATCTGCTCACGCGCGATGCGCGAGGCAGTCCTGACGTCCTGGAGGTAGGAACGGTCGAGATCGACCCAGTTACCGTCTTCGGGCACGTAGCGCTTGAGCACTTCGTCATTGTCGGTTCGGAAAATAAGCGCCACTCGACCGATACGCAGGAATTCCACATTCTCGTAAAGGCGTCCGTCGGCTTCGATATCGCCACGGTAAGACTCGATCGTCCGGCCGTATTCGTTTTCGATCTGGTAGGCCTCGATCACCAGGCGGTAGCGCTGAGCCGGCGACAGCTCGGGATCCTCGATGGCATTCTTCAGGCGAGTGACGCGCGCCCGCCGCTCTTCCATCAGGAAGGGCAGGTCCGCCTCGACCAGTTGATCGAGCGCATCGACCATGTCGTCCATCAGCGGCTGCATGGCGCGCTGCAGACTGGCGATGTTGTTGATGTCTTCCTCGAGCGAGGCAAGCTCACGACGCTGCGAATCAACCTGTCGCTGCTGGGACGCGTTGTAGCGCTCGAGCTGCTCGAGCTGCTTGAGCAGCGCGCGGTAGTCGTTCAGCATTCGCTGCGTCTCGGCGTCGATGTTGTCGATACGCTCCTGCGATTGAGCCGTATCCTGAGCAGTGCTGCGGCTCGTATCGAGAACCGGATCGACTTCCTGAGTTTGCGCGCTGAATGCGACGAGCAGCAAAAGGCTGCCTGCTGCAATGCCGGCGAGAGTGAATTGCTTGCGATTGATCAGTGTCTTCATGCCCAGTCCGTCACGGTGGTTTGGGTTGTCGAGTTGCCGCGGCCAATGTTGAGCCCGCGCAGAAAGATCGGCATTTTACACACGTGTTCGCAACGAACGCAAGCGCGTGCCGGATTTCCGCTCAGAGCCCATCATACGGGCCTTCAGGCGCCCTTCATCGGCCACGACAGCGGGCTTTGCGGCGCCTCACACGCAAATGCATTTCATTGGCACTTGAGGGGCCGCGTCAATTTTTCGTGAATCTGCGACACGTTACAGTGTCTAATGATTAAGCACAACTTCGATCATCGAGCGGAACGCTCACGGGCCCTATGAACTGGATCTTCGCAGCCACTTTCTCGCTCGCCATCTCGGGCGATCTGCTACCCCCGCAGCCGGACGAGGTGTTGCGGCTGCCGGATTCCGTGATCAGCGAGCTGGACAGCCGGGTCATCGATCGTAGCCGGCTGTCCGACAAGCGGCTCGATCTCCTGGTCGAGTACATGTTTGCCGATGACGGCCTGGACTTCAGCTACATCGTCGGGCCGACTCGCAACCCCGCCGGCACCTATGCCGCCGGAGAGGGGAACTGCCTGTCGTTCACACTGCTCTTCCTGGCCCTGGCCGATCAGGTTGGAATCAACGCCGCCCCACGTGAGGTTCGGGTGCCGCTGAATTGGCGCAGGGACGGCTCCGCGCTGTTCGAGTCGGGCCATGTCAATGTCCTGGTGCGCACCGAAGCCCGACGAGCAGTCGTGGACTTCGAGCCCGATCCCGATCTTTCCCGCCGTTTGTCGCTCAAGCAACGGAGTAATCGTATCAGCCGGGAGCGTGTTCTGGCCCACTTCTACAACAACCGGGCCGCGGAATTGCTCGGAGAGGGAAAACCCGGCCTGGCGCGGCTGTGGAGCGAACATGCCGTCACGCTCGATCCCGACTTTACGGCGGCACTCAACAATCGAGGCGTGATCGAAGCCCGCCTGGGCGAGCACGATCGCGCGCTGACCTTCTACCGGCGCGCGCTGGCCATCGACACCGATAACCGCAGTGCCCTGTTCAACATGCACGAACTGTTTCGGCGGACCGGCCAACGACAACGGGCCGACGAAGCGCTCGACCGGCTCGAGGCGCTTCGCTCAAGCGACCCTTACGTGCACTGGGCGCTAGCCCGCAATCTCGAACGCCTGGGTGAATTCAAACGAGCCGAAAAACTCTACCTGCGCGCCATTCGCATGAAGGACGACGATCCCCTTTTCCACACCGGCCTGGCACAGGTCGCCCTGGCCCTGGGCGACCACGAGCGGGCCGAACGTGCGTTATCACAAGCCATCGCGCTCAGCCGCGATCAACCGAACCAGGAAATCCGCTGGAACGAACAACTGCTGTTCCTGAAGGCACGGCTACCGGGCGTCTGAGCGCCACCTCACCACCGGGCCTGCTCATCCCCCAACCGCCAGCTCCGCTTCGGGTACGCCGCCATCGATCAATTGCTGACGCAGCGCCCGCAGGTGGTTTTCGTAATGCCGCCAGCGGCCGGAGGCACTCTTGTAAAGGGGCTGCCGCACCTGCCAATAACTGGCGGTTCGAACCGCCGAGCGTGAGCGGTGAAAATCCAGGCAGGCCTTTTCCCAATCCAGTTCGAGGAACTCGAGCATCGAACGAATGACGGGCTCCGGGTCGGCCACCAGCTCATCGTAGCGAACTTCGTGGATCAGCCCCGGGAAAGCCGCCTGCCAGTGGGACATCAGCCGTCGATACTGGAGGTAATAATGCCCAATGCTGTCCAGGGCGCAGGCATAGGGCGCCATGCGTGGATCGAGGTGGTGCATGTAGATCGACAGCGCCGTATCGAGCGGGTTGCGAACCGTATGGATCACGCGTGCGTCCGGAAACAGCCGCCGGATCAGCCCGATGAACAGGAAATTGGGCGGGCGCTTGTCGGTTACGATCTGCCCGGAGTCGAGATCGGGAAGATGTTGGTGCAGGCCCTTGTGGTACGCATCCGCCAGACGGGCCGCGACCTTGGCATCGAGGTTGGCGGCAGCCTGGGGAAACGGCTGCAGGTGCTGCATTACCAGGCGCGGCAGCAAATCGAGTTCGCCGCCGGAAATCACCCTGGAATGCGCACCCAATACTTGCTCGACCAGGGTCGAACCCGAACGATACATGCCGAGGACAAATACAGGGCCGACAGTATCTGCGGCAGAACCCGCCAGCGGCGCTGACGATGCCGGAAAGCTTTTGATTAGAGCGTCGACCACGTGCTCCTGACGCGCCGGCTGGTAGCCCGGCGCCTGACCGGTTGTGGCCTGCTTGCCGGAGCGCATGGCAGCAATGGCCTGATCGTGCAGCCCCAGGCGATCGTAGCTGCGGGCCAGCGCAAGATAGAGATTCGTCTTGGCGACCGGGTCCTTGTCAGCATGGTCAGTCGCGGCCTCGAGGGCCTGCAGGCGAGGGTCGTCAGCCTCCTCTGGCGGGTCCAGATGTGCTATGCGGGCAAGCGCCTCGAGCCGGATCGGATCCGAGACCGGCAAGTCCTCCTGCAAGCGCCGGTAACAGGCCAGAGCCTCGTCGCGCTGCCCGGCCTCCTCGAGCAGGTTGCCGAGATTGAGCCGGGCCGGCGAATAAGCGGCATTGCAATCCAGAGCCGAAAGCAGGGCAGCCCGGGCCTCATCGTCGCGATTGAGATCACTGCTCAGAATGGCGGCGCGGTTGAGGTGAACCTCCTCGGGCTGCGCCACACCTCTTGCCAGGGCCTCGTCGTAGGCATTCAAGGCCTCTTCAAAATGCCCGAGCCGGCGCAGGACCCAGGCCAGGTTGTACCAATCGTCAGGTTCATGCGGATGCTGGTCGACCAGGCGACGGAAGCCTAGTGCAGCACGCTCATAGTCACCGCGTGCCTGGCTCAGCATGGCTTGTCGGCGCAGGGAATCGACCGATTCAGGCAAGCCTATCTCCCGTTTGGTTTGACGAATCGCAGACGCCAGCCGACCAGATTGTCTCCGGCGTGATACTGCGGGGCGCTTTCCTCGCAGACCAGACTATTGGACTGGGCAATTCGCTTGAGCGAATCGATGCCGTCATCGTCCAGTGCCCGCTCCAGCAAGTCCTGGAGTCGGCGCACGGAAAGGCGCATTTCCTCTTCGGCGCGATCAACCTCCAGGGTCACCTTTTCCGCTCGATCGCGCCTGCGCAGGACAAGCAGTTGCCTGACCGCGTCCAGTGCCACATCGAGCACCCGCCCCTTGCCCGAGGGAGCGAGATCGGCATGGGCTTCCTTCAAGCGGCGAATTGCATTTTGCAAATCACGCGCTGCGGGATGGTCACGACTTGGCTGATGGTCGTCCATCGCTACCAGCCGGCGCAATCGACGATAGATGCGTGTCTCGCCCAGGACCAGTTCTGCCTCGGCCATCGTCTGGCGAGCATTGCGGGCCAGCAGCGAGTCTACGTGGTGGGTTACGAACTGGGCGCGTCCACCCGGCTTGAGCACGCGGGCCACTTCGCCGATCGCGGCCTCGGGTTCGCTGTATTCAAGCGCATAGTGTCCGCACAGCGCATCGATACTTTCGGCGTCAAAAGGCAATCGCTCGGTGGCCACGCCGGGATGGAACCGGCAACCGGAAAAACGCTTTTCTGCATCGGGAACGTGCCGAAGGGGATCGATCTGCGCGAGGTCCGTGCCATGAATCTCCCACGACTTCGACAGGCCACGGGCTGTCTCTGCAATGATCTGGACCACGGCGCCATTGCCCGTGCCGATATCCAGTACCACGGAGCCGTCGGGTAGCTCTGAGAGAAACTCCGTCCAGACCGACTCGAGCTCCTGGTCATATCCTCCCGCACTGGTCGTCGGGCAGGTCGACAGCAGGCCGCCACGATAGTAGGTCTCCCAGTGTTTGAGACTCAACTGTTCGTCACTCCAGTGTCCATGGATCCGGGTTGCCCCGGCCGTTCGAATGCGTCCACGCCGAGCCGAAAAAAATGCGGCGGGCCGAGTCGGCCCGCCGCATGGTCTTGCGTCTTCCTGAAGTTCAGGCGGACTTCTTAGAAGTGCGCACCGAGCCTCACGAAGAGGTAACGACCCACCTGGTCATACCCGCCAATCGAGTTGCCGTTGAGCCCCAGCGTGGAGCCGACTATCGGCGGTTCCTTGTCCAGGATGTTGTTCACACCTGCAGTCACTTCGTAGCGCTCGCCGAAGCTCATCGAGCCGGAGAGATCGAAGAAGCTGTAGGAACCCAGACCATTACCGCGGCCAACCAGCAGCTGGTCGGTCGTGCCCGGCTCGCCACTGGTGAGCTCGTAGTCCATGGCA
Source organism: Wenzhouxiangella sp. XN201 (assembly GCF_011008905.1). NCBI lineage: Bacteria > Pseudomonadati > Pseudomonadota > Gammaproteobacteria > Chromatiales > Wenzhouxiangellaceae > Wenzhouxiangella > Wenzhouxiangella sp. XN201. Next base: position 119,146 of record NZ_JAAIVI010000017.1, on the reverse strand, counting down.
CCGGTATAGCGCCAGCGGGTGCTGAGCGTCCAGTCGCCTCGGGTGTAGTTGACCGAGAGGATATGACGCCAGTCGGGCTGCTGACAGCTGGTGTTGATGTTGCCAGCACAGTCGTAGGTAGCGTCGTCATTGACACCCGGCAGCGGGGCGACTTCCTGCTCCAGGAAGTACACACCAGCCAGAGACGCGTTGACCATGCCACCGGCAAACTGCATCCGGTGCCTCACGTTCAGGTCAACACCCCGGAAGGTGAACTCGCCGAAGTTGTCGTTCAGGTTCTCGATATGACCCGAACTGGCCGGATTGGACCCGACCCAGAGATCGCCCGTGGACGGATTACGGTTGACCTTGTCGCACAGGAACGGATCGCCGGTCAGACCGCAGAAGCGCAGGATGGTCTCGGCGCCAATGGAACCGATGCGTTCTTCCATCTCGATCTGCCAGTAGTCAACGGCAACAGTCAGGCCGTCGATCGGCTGGGCCACCACACCGAGGGAGAAGGTGTCGGCTTCTTCCGGATCCAGGTTGGGGTTGCCACCAACGAACTGGTTGTACTGCGCGGCCGGGCTTTCCGGCACGCTGCCGTACTGGGCTGCCGTGACACCGGTGTTGGCGCACTGGGCCTCGCTAAATGCAGGACTGGCACCGGCACAGGGGTCATCCCCACCCCACAGCGCAATCTGCTGCTGGGCAAACAGGTCGTTCGTGTTCCCTGCGCGAATGGCCCGGTTGAAGCCACCGCGGATGCGGTAGTCCTGGGCAAACTGCGACGTGAAACCGACCTTCCAGGTATTGACGCCACCGGACGTGCTGTAGTCCGAATAACGATAGCCCAGGTCAAGCGTGAGGTGATCGATCGCGCCCATATCGGCGAGAACCGGCACAGCCGCCTCGGTGAAGAACTCGTCAACGCGAATCTCACCTGAGACCGGCGGACGCGGGCCACCCAGGCCGGCGAAGTTGCCGGCAGCCATGTTGGCGTCACTCAGGCGGTTGTATTCCTCACGACGCCATTCGTAACCGGCGACCAGCGAAATCGGCAGGCCGTCGGCGCTTGGCAGGGCGAAACCGGTATCGCCGGTGACGTAACCACTGATGACCTGCAACTGGTTACGACCCTGGCGCATGCCGACGCCACCCTGGGCGGCAGCCTGCTCCGGCGTGATGTTGTTCGACCACACGTCGTAGGGCACACAGCTGCTCGACGATCCCGGCGGGCACAGCCGCAGCGACTCATCCAGACGCGACGGAATGTAGTCGTTCTGGTTGGCCTCGGACGAGGAATTGCGGGCCTGCATGAAGTAGAAGTCATACGACCAGTTGTTGTTGATGTTGCCCTCGGCACCGGCCGTGATGCGGAAGTTGGAAGCTTCCAGGTTGGCGATACGCGGACCGCCCTCGATGTTGCGCTTACCGACGTAGATCGGACCGACGGTGCCGCTCAGGTCGAAGTCGTCGCAGAAGCTGCCAAGGAACGGCTCGTCACAGTCCAGATCCAACCGGTTGACGAAGAACGTACCCGACTGGGCGATCTGCACGTCATTGTTGGTGTTGGCGAACATGCCCTCGATGTACGGACGGAAATGGTCGTTGACCTCATAAGTGATCGAGGTACCGAACGTCCATCGCTGGTCCGGACGCTGGAAGTGGTTGATCGGGGCGTAGTTGTAAATCTGGCCCAGTCCCGATTGCCAGGAGCCTTCTCCACCCGGGCGGTGAGCCCAGAAATCGCCGGTGTTCGCGATGTAGTCCGGATCGAAGACCAGGAAGTTCGGCTGCGGAGCCGTGGACGAACCACCGCATGCCGTGCCGCCCTGGTTGAGCGCACAAGACGAGTAGTCGCGCTCGCCCTGCAGCAGGGCGTCGTTCTCGCGGTAGGTCACCCAGCCCATGGCGTGACCGCGGCCGCCGTCGAAGAAGCCGCCGGCACTGACGTCGGCGAACAGGGACTTGCCATCCGGGCCAATGTTACCGGACTCGTAGTCGAAACCGGCGTCGTCCTGCAGCCCCTGCATGTAATCGTTATCGTTGTTGTGCTGGTAACCGGACCAGCCCGCCTCGGCGCTGAAGCCGGTGAATTCGTCGTCGAGAATGAAGTTGACAACACCGGCCATGGCGTCGGAACCGTACACGGCCGAAGCGCCACCGGTGAGGATTTCGACATTCTTGACCATCGCGGCCGGAATGGTGTTCAAGTCACGCGCCTCGGAGCGGATACCGCCCGGGGGCAGGCGTCGGCCGTTGACCAGCACCAGGGTGCGGCTCGAGCCCATACCGCGCAGGCTGACGGTCGGATAACCGGCAGTCGGGTTGACGGTGAAGGCGTCGCTGACCGCGGCGGCCTGCGGATAATTGCCGACCAGGTCTTCGATACGGGTGGTACCGGAGTACTGGATTTCTTCCTCACCGATCTCGGTGACCGGGGCCGAAGACGTCACGACGGGGCTGACGATACGGCTACCGGTAACCTGTACGCGCTCGATCGTGTCGGAATCGTCCTCCTCTTCGTCGTCTTCTTGGGCTCCAGCCGGCGCGGCAGTCATTGCCAGGCTGGCGATGACCCCCGCCCCGAGGGCGTAATGTATCGCCATTGATAGTGGGTTACGGTTGTGCTTCATCAGACTCTCCATTGTCTTTTGATTTCTGGTTGCAGCATTCGATACTAGTATCGACAGCATTTATATGTGTCGGAGCGGATGCACCATCCCTCGATACTCGCGCACAAGCGCGGTCCGAACGACTCGGCCCTCCAACTCATCGCCGATACTAGCACTATCACTGTTCGATGAAAAGGGGCTTGTTAAGCGATTGTTATTCGATTTTTAGCCCCATTCTTTCAAGTAACTTATTGTTTCTGTTTATATTTCCAGAAACGGTTCGAAATTCGGTCCGCCTCGATCGACATCCGGCCTTAATCAGTAACTCACACTCGCGCGGCTCAAGTCAGGGCCTGTCGCACCCGGTCGAGCTCGGCATCGAGCGCCTCCGGGACACGTTTGCCGAAGGTGCTGAGGTGGGCGGCGACCGCATCGACTTCCTCGCGCCACTCGCCGGCATCGACGGCCAGCAGTTCATCCATGGCGGGTTGCTCGTCCAGTCCCTCGAGGTTGATGTCGCCACCGTTCGGCAACAGGCCGACCGGCGTCTCGCGCGCCTCGATCTCACCCCGGCAGCGCGCCAGGATCCACTCGAGCACGCGCATGTTGTCGCCGAAACCCGGCCAGATAAAGCCGCCGTCTTCGTCGCGCCGGAACCAGTTGACCTGGAAGATCTTCGGCGGAGTCTTCAGCTTGCCGCCGACTTCCAGCCAGTGCTTCCAGTAGTCGCCGAAGTGGTACCCGCAGAACGGCTTCATCGCCATGGGGTCACGCCGCACCACGCCGACCTGGCCGGTGGCGGCGGCGGTCGTCTCCGAGGCCATGCCGGCGCCCAGCAGCACACCGTGGTTCCAGTCGCGCGCTTCCATCACCAGCGGTGCCAGCCGCGCGCGGCGACCACCAAAGATGATTGCGTCAATGGGCACACCCTGTGGGCTTTCGGCCTGATCGGAATAGCTCGGGCAGCGATCGATCGACACGGTGAAGCGCGAATTCGGATGAGCCGCCGGGCCGTGCTTGGGATCGAAGGGGCGGCCGCGCCAGTCCTTCGCCGGCTTGCCCTGATCCAGACCTTCCCACCAGGGCCGGTTGTCCTCGGTGACGGCAACGTTGGTAAAGATCGTGTCGCGGTCGAGCATGGCCAGGGCGTTGGGATTGGTCTTCTTGCTCGTGCCCGGAGCAACACCGAAGAAGCCGGCTTCGGGGTTGATCGCCCACAGCCGGCCGTCCTCGCCCGGGTGCAGCCAGCAGATGTCGTCGCCCACCGTCCAAACTTTCCAGCCGGACTCGCGATAGGCCTCGGGCGGGATCAGCATGGCCAGGTTGGTCTTGCCGCAAGCCGACGGGAAGGCACCGGCGATGTAGCGCACCTCGCCTTCGGGATTCTCGATACCGACGATCAGCATGTGTTCGGCCAGCCAGCCTTCGGTACGGGCCTGGTAGCTGGCGATACGCAGCGCGTGGCACTTCTTGCCGAGCAATGCGTTGCCGCCGTAGCCCGATCCGAAGCTCTGGATACTGAGCTCTTCGGGGAAATGCACGATGTAACGACGATCCGGGTCCAGGTCGCCGGTCGAGTGAAGACCCTTGACGAAGTGGCCATCGCGCTCAATACGCTCGAGCGCTTTCGAACCCATGCGCGTCATCAACCGCATGTTCACCACGACGTAGGGACTATCGGTGATCTCCACGCCGCAGCGTGACAACGGCGAATCGATCGGCCCCATGCAGTAGGGCACGACATACATCGTGCGCCCTTCCATGCAGCCGGCGAACAGCCCTTTCATCAGGGCATGGGCCTCGGCCGGCGCCATCCAGTTGTTGTTGGGGCCGGCATCTTCCTCGCGCGCGCTGCACACGAAGGTCAGGTGTTCGACCCGCGCGACATCGGCCGGATCGGAGCGGTGCAGATAGCAGTCGGGATGGGTTTCAGGGTTAAGGCGCTCGAGATCGCCCGACTCGAGCATTTCGGCGATCAGGCGTTTGTTTTCAGCGCCGGAGCCGTCGCACCAGTGCACGCGCGCGGCGCGAGTGTGGGCCGCGACCTGGTCGACCCAGTCGTTGAGTGCTTGCAGATTGGAAGACATCGATTGGTCCGGTTGGGAGCGTCGGGATCAATCAGGCAGGATAGCCGGTCGGGTTTGGCGATTCAATAATCCTCGTTTTCAAAAGCCCGAAATCGGGGCTTCGAGGCATCGGGTGGTACCGGGGTGGGGCTTCGAGGCATCGTGCGGTACCGGGCGGGGGCTTCGAGGCATCGGGTGGCACCGGGCAAAAGGCGCCCGCCACGCCCCGCCACAGCACCACCAGCACCTACACCTTGAACTTGGGCAACTTCTGCTCCACGAAACTGAACTCCGGCCGCACGTACTTCGGCAGCCCGTCCTTGCCGTAAGGCGGGTAGTCCTCGCCTCTGATCAAGGGCTCGAGATAGGTGCGGCAACTCGGCGTGATACCGAAGCCGTCGGTCGAGATGAACTTCTTCGGCATCTTCTTCTCGCGATTGGCGATTCGCGACAGCGGTGCCGATTCGATCTTCCAGCGATAGGGCTTGTCGGAGGTGCGCCTGATCACCGGCATCACACCCGACTCGCCCTTGAGCGCAAGCTTCACCGCCGCCTCGCCCACGGCCCGGGCATGGTCGACGTCGGTCTTCGATGCGATGTGGCGGGCCGAGCGCTGCAGATAGTCGCTGACCGCCCAGTGATACTTGTAGCCGAGGTTCGATTTCACGATCTCGGCCACCGCCGGCGCCACGCCGCCGAGCTGCTTGTGACCGAACGCATCCGTTGTGCCGGCATCGGAAAGAAATTCGCCCTTGCTGTTCTTCACACCCTCAGACACGACGATCGAGCAGTAGCCATTTTCTACCACCGATTTCTTCACCGCCTGGCAGAATTTCTTCTCGTCGAAAGGCACTTCGGGGAACAGGATGATCTGCGGCGGGTCGCCCTTCTCATGTGCGGCCAGCCCGCCCGCGGCCGCAATCCAGCCGGCGTGGCGCCCCATCACCTCCATGATGAACACCTTGGTCGAGCTCGAGGCCATCGCCATCACGTCCAGACTGGCTTCCAGGATCGACACCGCCACGTACTTGGCCACCGAACCGAATCCCGGACAGTTGTCGGTCACCGCCAGGTCGTTATCGATGGTCTTCGGGATGCCGATGCACTGCACCGGAAAACCGAGCTTGTCGCCAATCTGCGAGACCTTCCAGGCGGTGTCGGCCGAATCGTTGCCGCCGTTGTAGAAGAAATATCCGATGTTATGGGCCTTGAAGACATCGATCAGGCGCTCGTACTCGCGCCGGTTGTCCTCGATCGACTTGAGCTTGTAGCGGCAGGAGCCGAACGCACCGCCGGGCGTGTGCCCGAGCGCAGTCACTTCGGATTTCTTCATCTGGCTCGTGTCGATCAGCCGCTCCTCGAGCGCGCCCATGATCCCGTCGCGCGCGGCCAGCACCTTGCCGATGCGATCCCGGTTGGCCCGGGCTTCCTCGAGCACGGCACCAGCGGTGGCATTGATCACCGGCGTCACCCCGCCGGACTGGGCATAAAGGATGTTCCTCTTCTTTGGCATGACGCGTTCTCGTGATCGGAGCCTGTTGGAAGGATAGCGAATCATGGACGGGTTCGCTGGTTGGCTGGCTTCATTTGACAGCCCCCGCCCTTCCGGTTAGCTTTGTCGGCTTGATTCCACTGATGCCAAGCGCTGGCGCTCAAAACCCATGCGTATCGTACTGCTCGGCCCGCCCGGCTCCGGCAAGGGCACCCAGGCTGCAATGCTCAAGGAACGGCTCGGCGTTCCGCATATTTCCACCGGCGAGCTGCTGCGCGCCGCCGTGGCCGATGGCACCGAGCTCGGCAAGAAGGCCAAGGCCGCGATGGACGCCGGCCAGCTCGTCTCCGATGACCTGATGCTCGGCCTGATCGAGGAAAAGCTCGGTCGGCCCGAGGTCGCGCCCGGCTTCATCCTTGACGGCTACCCGCGCAACCTGGCCCAGGCCAGGGCCCTCGACGAACTGCTCGATCGCCTGGGCCAGCCGATCGATCGTGCGCTGGAACTGACGGTCGACGAAGAACAGATCGTTCAGCGCCTGGCCAAGCGTGCCGAAGAGGAAGGTCGCTCCGATGACACCGAAGAGGTGGTGCGCAACCGACTGGCCGTCTACCACGAGCAAACCGCTCCGGTATCGAGCCACTACGAAGAAAAAGGCATCCTGGTCCGCGTCGACGGAATCGGCGAGATCGAGACGATCAACCAGCGTCTGGCCGACGCCCTGGCTTGACCCGGATCCGGATGCGGATTTCGCCGTCGCGCGTTTCGGCCCCGATCATTTCGTGACCCGTTCTCTGACAGAAAACCGCCAGGTCCATCTCGGCCAGCGGATCGGTAGCGATTACCACCAGTTCGGTGCCGGGCCGCAGGTCGGCGATCGCCTGCCGCGTCAGAACCACCGGCTGCGGACAGTCGAGTCCGCGGCAGTCCAACTCCACGACGTCTGCGCCTGATTCGTTCATGTCCGCATTCCTCTCGCGCCTGATCGGCATTCTGCTGCTTCGCGCCGGCCCGCAACACTTGCCGGCCGGCCACCTGCCCATGCTGCTGGCCATCATTTTCTACGCCGCAGTCAGCACCGTCTCGATGAACGTGTCGGGCACCGCCGAGAATCCGGTCGGCGTGATCCTGCTGGCGGTTTTGCTGCCGCTCATCCTGGTGCGCATTGTACTGACGCTGCGCGGCAAGCCGGCGCGCTGGCCGCAGACCCTGACGGCCCTGTTCGGCACCGGCGCACTGCTGTCGCTGGTGTCACTGCCCCTGGGCCTGGCCACCGGTAGCGAACCGTCCGCGCCAATCGTGATGGCCAGCCTGGTGCTGTTCTTCTGGTCCTTTGCCGTCGACGGCCATATCTGGCGTCACGCCCTGGACACCAACTTCACCACCGGCCTGGCCGTGGCGGTGATACTGTTCGGGATATCGATGTTCGTGATTTCATCCGTGGCGGGGCCCCTGTGATCCTCCAACCTGATCATTACGGATTCAGCGTTCCTGTGGCGCTTCGCTGCAAGGCGCGGCGCGCAGGCAATGGCCGTAGCCCTTGGCAAGCGTCGCAACGCCGCAGCGGGGCGCCACAGGAGCGCCCGAAGGGTGGATCTGTCAGCGTTCATCGCCGCGTTCCGGCTCTTGTAAAGGGCCTGGCCATTCACTGCGAGCCGCGCCTTGCCCTGAACGCTGACAGACCCACTGAATTCGCAATGATCAGATTGGAGGATCACCGGTGAAAATCCATATTCTCGGTATCTGCGGCACTTTCATGGGGGGCCTTGCGGCCCTGGCCCGCTCCGACGGCCACGAGGTCAGCGGTTCCGACGAAAACGTCTATCCGCCGATGAGCACTCAGCTCGAGTCGCTGGGCATCGAGCTCGGCGAAGGCTACGACCCGGCCCATATTCCCGGCGATGTCGACCTGGTCATCATCGGCAATGCCCTGAGCCGCGGCAATCCCTCGGTCGAGCACGTGCTCGATCAGAACATTCCCTTCGCCTCCGGCCCGCGCTGGCTGGGCGAGACCTATCTGCGCCGTCGCACCGTGCTGGCGGTGGCCGGCACCCATGGCAAGACCACCACGGCAAGCATGCTGGCCTGGATCCTGGAAGCCGCCGGTCGCAAGCCGGGTTTCCTGATCGGCGGCATTCCGGAGAACTTCGGCCTGTCGGCACGTACCGGTGACGACCTGTTCGTGGTCGAGGCCGACGAGTACGACACCGCCTTCTTCGACAAGCGCGCCAAGTTCGTTCATTACCGGCCGCGCATCGCGGTGCTCAACAACCTCGAGTTCGATCACGCCGACATCTATCCCGACCTGGCCGCCATCCAGACTCAGTTCCACCATCTCGTCCGCACCATTCCGGGCAACGGCTGCCTGGCCGTCAACGCGGCCGACAACAATCTGCAGGCAGTGCTCGAACGGGGTTGCTGGACGCCGGTCTCGGGCTTCGGGCTGGACGACCAGGTCGAGGCCGACTGGCAGGTGCATCTGGACGACCCGGCCGGCCGCGAGCTGACCTTTCGTCACGCCGGGGAGAACATCGGCACGCTCAAATGGTCGATTACCGGCCGTCACAACGCGCTCAATGCCCTGGCCGCCGTCACGGCCGCCGCAGCGGCCGGCGTGGAACCCGCCCAGGCAGTAGCGGCCCTGCAGGACTTCAAGGGCGTCAAGCGGCGGCTGGAGTACCTGGGCGAACACGGCGGCATCCATGTCTACGACGACTTCGCCCATCACCCCACCGCCATTCGCCTGACCCTGGAAGGCCTGCGCCGCGCCGTCGGCAATGCGCGCATCCTGGTCGCCCTGGAGCCGGCCAGCAACACCATGCGCGGCGACTTTCATGTCGGCGACCTGCCCTCCGCGCTGGTGGCCGCCGACCACGTCTGGCTGCGCAGCTCCGACGGCATGGACTGGGACCCGCACGAAGTGCTCGAAAAGATCGGCGGCAACGGCCGGCCGCGCAGCCAGGTCGACAACCTGCTTGAAGACCTGCGCAGCGAAGCCCGGGCCGGCGACCATGTCATCTTCATGAGCAACCGGGGCTTCGAGAACGCCCCCCGACGTTTCTTCGACGCCTTGTCGTGAGTACCGAGTCGCTGCCCCTGTTTCCGCTGCAGACTGTCCTGTTTCCCGGCGGACTCCTGAGCCTGCGCGTGTTCGAGCAGCGCTATCTCGACATGGTGCGCGAATGCGCCCGGTCGGGCAGCGGATTCGGCGTGATTTGCGCCTGGCCGGCCGAGTCCGAGAACCGGGCCCGCCACGCGCGCATCGGCACCGAAGCGATGATGGTCGACTTCGATCAGCTCGAAGACGGGCTGCTGGGCGTGACCTGCCGCGGCCAGCGCCGCTTCCTGATTCGCGAAACCCGCGCGCGCGACGACGGGCTGCTGATCGGCGATATCGACTGGCTGCCACCCGAGCCGGCCGTGCCGGTCCCGACTCGACTCGCCGCCTTGCAGACCTTGATGCAGGAACTGCTGCGACATCGCGAAGTGGCCGAGCGCATCGAGGTCGACGTCGAGGACGCCAGCAGCCTGGGCCGCAGCCTGGCCGGCACAATCGACATTCCGCTCCAACACGCCCAGGCCCTGCTCGAGATGACCGACCCGGTCACGCGCCTGGAGGGTCTGCTCAGCTTGCTGGAGCAGGAACAGGAACCAGACTGAACAACCAGAGGTCGCCGTCGACGCGGCGGGCCTCGGGTATCGGCAGCGCAGCCGGCAGGCGCCCCAGAACATCCGAGGCGACCTCCACTTCGCGCCAGCGGTTGACCAGGCCGAACCACTCCGCGACTTCCTCGATCCGAACCTGCCCCAGCCACACCGGCACACCCTTGTCGACCAGGTTGGTGCCCGAAGCCCACAACCTGAGCACTTCGCGCCGGCCCGCATCACGGTCACGCACCATGATCAGCGCTTCACCGTGCCCGGCGAAATCGCGCGGCAGATGCGGCAGGCGGCGACCGTCGGGCCGTCCGGAAAAGATCGCCGACCAACTCGTGGCGTGCTGTCGGGGCTGGCGCCAGCCGGCCGCCTCGAGCGAGGCAATCCAGGACTCGCGCCGGCCGGCAAGCTGGAAATCGAAATGCTGCAGTGACTCCGGGCCCAGGCGTGAGCGCCGGTCCGGCAGGGTCTGCCACGCCTGGTCGAACCAGGCTTCCGCCGCCAGGCTCCGCTCAGGCAGGGCCAGGCGCGTGCGGGCTTCGAGCTGGCGGTAGCCGTCACCGGCCTGGAATGCCACTACACCGACCAACAGGCCATAGAACACGACCGCGATCAGGCCGGGATGATGGCGCCCCGCCGCGCGCTGGCGATAGCCGATGCCGACCAGCGCGGACCAGCCGCCACCCAGCGCCAGTGCCGCCATCAGGCCAAGCGGCGTGACCAGCCCGAGGTAGAAGCAGGCGAAGCTGATCAGGGCGAGCAGGACCGAATTGAGCAGGTAGGGCCATTTGCGGCGGCTGGCACGGATGTCCTTGGCCACCATCACGGCGAAAAATCCCAATACCACGGTCACCAGGGTCAGGCCGCGATGCGGCAATTCGCCGTAGCCGGGGACCACACCGGATTCCGAAATCATCAGGCCGGTCAGGCCATTGAGCGCCTCGGCCAGCAGCCAACCACCCGCGGTGGCGGCCAGCCAGTGTGTGGCGGCGTTACCCCGACCCAACGCCAGCATCAGCAGGCCGGTCGCGCCGGCGACCAGGGCCATCACCTCAAGTTCGGCCGCCATGGCCAGAACGATCATCATCGGGTCGGCCAGATGATTGCGCAGGCTGGCCGCCATCGAGGCAAGCTGACGCTCGGCATCGAGTGTGCCGGCGGCAAAGGGCAGCGCCACCATCACGCCGATCAGAGTGGCCAGGCACAGCACCAGGAACAGGCCCAGCAGTGCCACCGACAGCAGTTCACGCCGGCCCGGCCCGGCGCCGAACAGCGGCTCGACCCAGCGGCCAATCAGCCGATGTTCGCTCGACCAGCGAATCAGGCTGCGTAGCCACCAACCGCTGCGCCGCGCGGTGAAGTTGTAGACCAGCCGGGTCAGCCAGGCGACCAGCCAGATGCCCAGCACCAGGATCACGAGCACCACCGCCAGGCGGCCGGCGAACTCCGCTGCCAACTCCAGCGATGCCCCGAAGACCAGGCCGGGGAGCATATACAAGGGCACCCAGACCGCGCAGGCCGGAACGGCGGCGGCCAGCATGATCCGAGGGGGCAAGTTCATCGCCCCGGCGGCCAGCGCGGTGACCGGCCGGGTCGGCCCCAGCAGGCGACCGACGAACACGCCCTTGCCGCCGTGACGGGCGACCACGCGCCGGCCCGAGGCCAGCAGTTCCGGGTGGCGCCGGAGCAGCCACCATTGATCGATGCGATCCCGATAGCGACGTCCGACCCAGTAGCTGGTCAGGTCACCCCCCAGTGCACCGAGAAAGGCGCTCAGCCAGCACCAGAAGAACAATTCTGGCTGGCCGCTGACGACGGCGCCGACGATGAACAACATCAACACACCCGGCAGCAGCAACCCGATGACCGCCAGCGATTCGAAATAGGCAAAAACGGCCGCGACGGCGATCAACCAGCCCGGGTGAGACTGGGCCAGATCGATCAGTCGCGTGATCAGGCTGCCGTCCATGAGAATCGCTGGGTCGGGCCGAAACTCGGCGTGGGGGTTAGGATATGCTCGACTCGCACCTCAAGGAAACCACACTAGACCATGTCCAACACACTCGAGGGCAAAACCCTGTTCATCACCGGCGCTTCACGCGGCATCGGCCTGGCCATTGCGCACAGGGCAGCCCGCGACGGCGCCAACATCGCCATCGCGGCCAAGACCGACCGACCGCATCCGAAGCTGCCCGGCACCATCCATACTGCCGCGGAAGAAATCGAAGCTGCCGGCGGCCAGGCCCTGCCCCTCAAGGTGGACATCCGCGACGAGGACGCGGTCGCCCGGGCCATGGCGGATACCGCCGAAACCTTCGGCGGCATCGATATCCTGGTCAACAACGCCTCGGCCATTTACCTGGCGCCCACACCGGAAGTGCCGATGAAGCGCTACGACCTGATGCACAGCGTCAACACGCGCGGCACCTTCGTCTGCTCGCAGGCGGCGTTGCCCTACCTGAAGAAGGCCGGCAATCCGCACATCCTCAACCTGTCGCCGCCACTCAACATGGACCCGAAATGGTTCGCCCCGCACGTGGCCTACACCATCGCCAAGTACGGCATGAGCCTGTGCGTGCTCGGCATGGCCGAGGAGTTCCGGCCCGACGGCATCGCCGTCAACGCCCTGTGGCCGAAGACCGTCATCGCCACGGCCGCGCTGGCCATGCTCGGCGACGCGGTCAAGCCGGAGAACTGCCGCAAACCCGAAATCCTGGCCGACACCGCCCGCTGGATCCTGACCCAACCGTCCCGGGAGGTCACGGGCAACTTCTTTATTGACGAAGACGTGCTCGAGAAGATGGGAGTGACGGACCTGGATCAGTACGCGGTCGAGCCGGGGAAGGGCCTGCTGCCGGACCTGTTCCTCTGACGTCTTGCCGCGTTGTCGCGTCCCCGAGATCCTGGGGCGGTGGATGTGTCGTGCTGTTTGGCCTCACGCCAAGGCGCGAAGGCGCCAAGAACGCGAAGAAAAGAAAAATTCAAGAAACTACATAGTCCTGAAGTTGCCGCTCAGCTAAGCGATTTCAGAATCGCTTTAAACTAATTTCTTTCTTGGCGTACTTGGCGCCTTCGCGCCTTGGCGTGAAATGCTAGTGGCTCAAGCCTGTCAGCCAATCACTAACGCTTGTCGATGTCGACGTAGTTGCGCTCGCCCGCCCCGGTGTAGACCTGCCGCGGCCGCCCGATGCGGTGCGGGCTGGCGGACTGTTCCAGCCACTGGCTGACCCAGCCGACGGTGCGGCCGATGGCGAACATGGCGGTGAACATGCTGGTCGGGATGCCCAGGGCCTTGTAGATGATGCCCGAGTAGAAATCGACGTTGGGGTAGAGCTTGCGTTCGACGAAGTAGTCGTCTTCGAGCGCGATCTTCTCGAGCTCCATGGCCAGGTCGAGCAGGGGGTCGTCCTGACCGAGGTCATCGAGCACCTCGTGGCAGGCCTTGCGGATGATGGTCGCGCGCGGATCGAAGTTCTTGTAGACGCGGTGGCCGAAGCCCATCAGGCGAAACGGATCGTCCTTGTCCTTGGCCTTCTCGACGTACTTGCCGACCTGGCTGACGTCGCCGATCTCATCGAGCATGTTGAGTACGGCTTCGTTGGCGCCGCCGTGGGCCGGACCCCACAGCGCGGCAATGCCGGCGGCCGTGCAGGCGTACGGGTTGGCCCCGGTCGAGCCGACCAGGCGCACGGTCGAGGTCGAAGCGTTCTGCTCGTGATCGGCGTGCAGGATGAACAGCAGGTCCAGCGCTTTCGCCGCTACCGGATTGACCTCATAGGCCTCGGCCGGTACCGAGAACATCATGTGCAAAAAGCGCTCGGAGTAGTTGAGCGAATTGCGCGGATAGGCACTCGGCCAACCCATGTAGTGGCGGTAGGCCGCCGCGGCGATGGTCGGCATCTTGGCGATCAGGCGCTTGGCCGCCAGGTCGCGCTGCTCCGGGTCGTTGACATCGAGCTTGTCGTGGTAGAAAGCCGCCATCGAACCGACCACGCCCGACAGTATGGCCATCGGATGTGCGTTGTAGTGAAAGCCCGAGATGAAGTTGTTGAGCTTCTCGTGGACCATCGTGTGATAGGTGATGTCGCGCTCGAAGGACGCGAACTCATCGCCGGTGGGCAATTCGCCGTAGAGCAGCAGGTAGGCCACCTCCAGGAAACTGGAATTCTCGGCCAGCTGCTCGATCGGATAGCCGCGGTAGCGCAGGATGCCGGCCTGGCCGTCGATGTAGGTGATATCACTCTTGCAGCTGGCCGTCGCACCGTAACCCGGATCAAAAGTGAAGTAGCCCAGCTCGGAATGCAGCCTGCTGATATCGAGCGTGGGATCGCCTTCCGAACCGGCCACCACGGGCAGGTCGAGGGACTTTCCGGATTCGGGATCAGTCAGGGTGAGTTTGCGTTCGGCCACCGGGATTCTCCTTGGAAACGTTGACGGGCGCGCAGCCACAGTACCGCGCCGTACGGAACGGCGTAGTATCGCATATCGGCCTTCTCCCTGCCATTGACAGGGGCCTGGTTAAAGGCCTCGTGGGCCCGTTTCGGTTTCGTCGAACAGGCCTCGCGTGGATAATGGACCGCCATGCCCGGAGCGGACCGGGCCCAATTCACCCAAGGTCAAGAGGGTCGATGCAATGCTTTCCCGCCGCCGACTTGTCTCCTGGCTGTTTTGCGGCAGCCTGGTCCTGCTGGTTTACTCCTGGTGGCATCGCGACGAGTTCACCGATGACCTGCGCATCGATCCCGCGCTGGCCGAAGAGCCGCTACAGGAAGCGGTCGAGCGCGAGCCGTTCACGACCGAGGCCAACGAGGTCGAGTACGTCGTGCGGCCGTTGCATCGCTACGAACTTCATGGCCTGGTGGTGTCGTTCAAGCGCTTCACGCCCGGCATCGGCCTGCACGAGCGCTGGAACGACTACATCAACGTCGCCGACGTGTGCGTCATCTGGGGCGACAACGCCCGCGATCTCGACCTCAACGAGTTCAGCTTCAGCAACGGCGAGTTCACCTGCCGCATCGCCACCCGCAACGAGCAGCAGTGGCGCCGCTTCAATCGCAACCAACTGTCGAACAATCACCTCATCACCGACGACGAGCGCATTCGCGACCTGATCGACGAACTCGAGGTCGGCGACCAGATCCGCATCAGCGGCTGGCTGAGCGAATACGGCGAGCCCGGCGGTCCGTTTCGCCAGACCAGCACCACACGCACGGATACCGGCGACGGCGCCTGCGAAACCGTCTACCTGGCCGACATGCAGATCATCGACTCGATGGACAACCTCTGGCGCCGTCTGTTCTGGCTGGCGCTGGTCGGCCTGGTGGCCAGTATCGTGCTGTGGTTTCGAACGCCGTATCACCAGCTACGACGCTAATCACACGTCAACGAACTGCTCGGCATCGCCCAGCCAGCGCTCGATGACGATGTCGGCGCCGGCGGTGTCGAGTGAATCAGCCAGGCCCTTGACCGGCTCCAGCAGCTCGGCATCGCGCGCCAGGTCAGCAATGCGGAAGCGCATCATGCCGGTCTGGCGGGTGCCGAGCACCTCGCCCGGACCGCGCAGTTCCAGGTCCTTTTCGGCAATCACGAACCCGTCGGTGGTCTCACGCATCACCTCCAGGCGTTTCTGCGCCGTCTCGCCCAGCGGCGGCTTGTAGATCAGTACGCAGGCGGCCTGTGCGCTGCCGCGCCCGACCCGCCCCCTGAGCTGGTGCAACTGCGACAGGCCCAGTCGCTCGGCGTTTTCGATCATCATCAGGCTGGCATTGGGCACATCCACACCCACTTCGATCACGGTGGTCGCCACCAGCAGCTCGATGCGGCCGGCCGAAAAATCGTCCATGACCTGCTGCTTGTCAGCCGGCTTCATCCGGCCATGAATCAACCCGACGGTAAACTCCGGCAGGGCTGCGGAAAGTTCCTCGGCGGTCGATTCGGCGGCCTGCGCCTCGAGCACTTCGGATTCCTCGATCAACGGGCAGACCCAGTAGGCCTGACGACCCTCGGCCAGCGCCCGGCGCAGGCGATCAATGATCTCCTCACGGCGGCCCTGGCTGAGGGCGACCGTGGTCACCGGCTTGCGCCCCGGCGGCAATTCGTCGATGACCGAAACTTCCAGCCCGGCATAGGCCGTCATGGCCAGGGTGCGTGGAATGGGCGTGGCGGTCATGACGAGTTGATGCGGCGAGCGCTCGCCCTCGCTGCCCTTGGCCGCCAGGGCCAGGCGCTGGTGCACGCCGAAGCGATGCTGCTCGTCGACCACGATCAGGGCGAGGTCGCGGAACTCGACGCCGTGCTGGAACAGGGCATGCGTTCCGATCGCCACGGCGGCATCCCCGGCCAGGCGTTCGAGCGCCTCGCGCCGGGCTTTTCCCTTGACCTTGCCGGCCAGCCACACCGGTTCGATACCCAGCGGCGCGAACCACTGCGACAAAGTGTTGTAGTGCTGCTCGGCCAGGATCTCGGTGGGCGCGACGATCGCGGCCTGGCGCCCGCTGGCGGCGGCCGCCAGAAGCGCTACGGCCGCCACCAGGGTCTTGCCCGAGCCGACATCGCCTTGCAGCAGGCGACGCATCGGGCGGCTGGTATTCAGGTCGGCGGCAATCTCGGCAATCACGCGACGCTGGGCACCGGTCGGTTCAAAACCCACTACATCGAGCAATTTCGCGTCCAGTGCCTGGTCGGGTTCGAGCGGGTGGGCTTTCTGACGCGCCCGCGCCCGGTTCAGGCGCGTCAGGGCCAGGTGATGGGCCAGCAACTCTTCGCTGGCCAGGCGCTGCACGGCCGGATGGTGGCCGTCGATCAGGGCATCGAGATCCGCGTCCGGGCCCGGACGGTGAACCTGCCGGACGGCTTCGACCAGGCCCGGATCGATCGTACCGTCGAGCGGATCGGGCAGCTCGATGATTCCGGACAACAGTCGCTCGACCGCGCCATCGATGATCTTCGCCAGCGTCGCCTGCGCCAGGCCCTGCGTGACCGGATAGATGGCGGTGAGATGTTTCGGCAGCGGCGGTGGTTCGCCTGTGCCCAGCACCTGGCACTGCGGGTGGGCCATCTCGAATCCCTGCGGACCGAAGCGCACGTCGCCGAAGCAGCGCAGGTGGTTGCCCACCCGGAACATTCGAAGCTGCGACGGATAGAAGCGAAAAAAACGCAGCGTGATCTGGCCCGCATCATCGGCCAGGGTCACCAGCAACATGCGCCGGCGCCGCTGCACAATTTCCTGGTGCATGACCCGGCCCTCGACCTGCACCCGGGTCTCGGGCCGCACCCGGTTCATCGCAACGATGCGGGTGCGGTCTTCGTAACGCAGCGGGCGATGCAGCAACAGGTCGACTTCGCGGATGATGCCCAACGCCTTCAGGCGTGAAGCCACCTGCGGGCCGACGCCGTCGAGCTCGGACACTTCACGCAAGCCCCTGTCCGTCACGCGCTCGGACACCCGATCGAGAACACTCAGTCGTTCCCGAGCACCATGACGGCATCCATCTCCACCGGCACGCCCTTGGGCAGCGCCGCAACCTGCACAGCCGCGCGTGCCGGGTACGGCTCGGAAAAGCGCTCGGCCATCAGTTCGTTGACCGTGGCGAAATGCGACAGGTCGGTCAGGAAAACATTGAGCTTGACGATATCGTCCATCGTCCCGCCGGCGGCCTCGACCACTGCGGCGAGATTGTCGAATACCCGATTGGTCAGGGCGGTGAAGTCACCCTCGAGAACCTCGCCCGAGGCCGGATCAAGCGGAATCTGGCCGGAAAGATAGACCGTGTTGCCGGCCCTGATGGCTTGGGAATAGGGGCCGATGGCGGCGGGTGCGGCTTCGGTTGAGATTGGCGTCTTGGACATGTATGAGCCTCCGATAACGTTCTTGGCTGTTCAATGGTTAGCTGGTTGGCTGGTTTGCTTGTTCGACTCAACAACCAGCCAACAAGCCAACCAGCAAACGAGCTAACTTTACTCTCTGCTCACCCTCAGCACGTGGCGGTTACGCCGCAACCGCCGCATCACGCGCGCGAGTTGATCGCGGCCGGTGACCGCCAGGGTGAATTGGAGGATGGCGGTCTCGCGTGTGGTTGACGGTTGTTCGACCCGCTCGATGTTGGCACCGACCTCGCTCAGGGTGGCCGACACGGAGGCCAGTACGCCGGGACCGTTGACCGTGACGATCTTCAGCCGCACCGAGAAATAACCGTGCATGACCGGCGCCCAGTCGACCTCGAGGCAGCGGTCGGAATGATCCTTCTTCAGTTCGGGCACGTTGGGACAGCGCTTGCGGTGAATGACCAGGCCCTTGCCGGGGGAGAGATAGCCCATGATCGGGTCGCCCGGCACCGGGTGGCAGCACTTGGCGTACTCGATCGCGCTGCCCTCGGTGCCGCCGATGGTCAGCGATTCGGATTCAGGCTCCTCACTGGCGCGCCGCTGGGTGATGGGCAACAGCTTGTGGGCGACCACGCGGGCCAGCATGTCGCCGCGGGCAATGCGGGTGAGCAAGTCTTCCAGGCGCTCGAGCTTGAGTTTCTTCAGATAACGATCGAGGCGCCGCTCGGAAATCTTCTCGAGCGAATAGCCGCGCCGGGTCAGCGCCTGGTCGAGCAGGCGATGCCCGATGGCGACCGAGTCGGCCTGCTCCATGTTCTTCAGGTGCGCCCGAATGCTCGAGCGCGCCTTGGAGGTGGCGACGAACTCGAGCCACTCCGGCTGCGGCGTGGCGCCTTTCTGCGTAATGATCTCGACCGTCTGGCCCGATTCCAGGCGCGTGTTCAGCGGCACCGGCTCGCGGTCGATGCGCGCACCGACGGCCTGGTTGCCGACGTCGGTATGAATGGCGTAGGCGAAATCGAGCGCGGTCGAGTCGGCCTTGAGGTCGATGATCTTGCCCCGCGGCGTGAACACGAAGACCTCGTCGGGAAACAGCTCGGCCTTTGCCGTGTCGAGAAATTCCACCGAGTCGGAGGCGCGCGACTGGGTCTCGACCAGCTTGAGCAGCCACTCGCGCGCACGCACCGCCGTCTGGCCGTCGGGTGTGGCCTTGTACAGCCAGTGTGCCGCTGCACCCTTTTCGGCCACCAGGTCCATCTCCTCGGTTCGGATCTGCACCTCCATCGGCACATCGAACGGCGAGTTGAGCACCGTGTGCAGCGACTGGTAGCCATTGGGCTTGGGCAGTGCGATGTAGTCCTTGAAGCTGCCGGGCTTGGGCTTGTAGAGCGCATGGACTACGCCCAGGGCCTGGTAGCAGTGCGGCTCGGACTGCGTGACGATGCGAAAGGCGTACAGGTCCATCACCTGATCGAAGGAGAGCGACTTGTCGCGCATCTTGCAGTAAATGCTGTTGACGGTCTTGGTCCGCCCCTCGACACGCGCTGGTATGCCCGCTTCGCTCAGGCGCTTCTTGACCGCCTCGGTGACCGAATCGATGATCTCGGCGCGGTTGCCGGCGCCCTGCTTCACCCGCCGGGAAATGACCTGGAAACGATTCGGGTAACGGTGTTGGAAGCCCAGGTTCTCGAGTTCTTCCCTGAGCTCGTTCATGCCCAGGCGCGCCGCGATCGGCGCGTAGATTTCGAGTGTTTCCGCGGAAATACGCCGCTGGGCCGCCGGCGACATGTGACCGATGGTGCGCATGTTGTGCAGCCGGTCGGCCAGCTTGATGAAGATCACCCGCAAATCGCGGCTCATCGCCAGCAGCAACTTGCGGAAGCTTTCCGCGTCCGCTTCCTGGCGGGTGCGGAACTTCATCTTGTCCAGCTTGGTGACACCGTCGACCAGTTTGGCGATCTGCTCGTCGAACTGCTCGACCAGGTCGTCGTGCTCGATCTCGGTATCTTCGATGGTGTCGTGCAGGATGGCCGCGGCGATGGTCTGGTGATCCATGCGCATGCCGGCCAGGATGTGCGCTACCGCCACCGGGTGGAAGATGTAGTCTTCGCCCGAGCGGCGCTTCTGACCCTCGTGGGCCTCGGCGCCCAGTTCATAGGCGCGCAGCACGGTCGCAACGTGCTGCGGTTCCAGGTAGGTATTGAGCAGGTCCCTGAGTTCGCGAACCGGGGCTGGCAGCATGGCGGCTCTCCGGTTGGCTACAGACACCTCATGGACGAAATCCAGCGGGCGCGATCAGTCGAGGTCGTCTTCGGGCGGCGGCGGGACTTCGGCCTGCATCGCCGCCAGGCGGGCGTCGAGCTCGGCCTGCAACTGGGCGATGTTCTCGTCGTTGACCGCGCCTTCGGCGATCTCTCGCAGGGCGATGACGGTCGGCTTGTCGGACTCGTCGTCGACCAGGGGATCGGCGCCGTTGGCAATCATGCGGGCGCGCTGGGCGGCGGACATGACCAGTTCGAAGCGGTTGGGGACAGCCCCGATGCAGTCTTCTACGGTTACTCGTGCCATGGCTTGTTACTACTCCGGTATGCGCAAGGGGCCTTGCGGCTCAGGTCCAGACAGGGGCCCCGAAAGGAAAATCAATCGGTTATTGTACTGTGACCGGCGCTTTCATCCAACAGTTCATTGACCCGGGTCTGCTGGCGGTGGCGCCTGAGCGGCCAGCTGCGCACGACGGCGAGCAGGTCGGCCAGGGCCTCGTCGAAGTCGTCATTGACCACCATCCAGCGGAAATCGCCGCAGGCGGCAATCTCGCGGCGGGCCTCGCCGAGCCGTCGCTCGATCACTTCGGCCGAATCCGAACCGCGTGCCTTCAGGCGCTCGGCCAGCACCGCCATCGACGGCGGCAGGATAAAGATCGAGCACAGGTCGGGGTGATTGGCGCGGATCTGTTCGGCGCCCTGCACGTCGATCTCGAGCAGCACATCGCGACCGGTCGTCCGCAACGCCTCGACGCGGTCGCGCCGCGTTCCGTAGTAGTTGCCGAAAACTTCAGCATGCTCGAGATAGTCGCCAGCCTCGACCCCACGCTGGAATTCCTCGACCGTCACGAAATGGTACTGCTCGCCGTCGACCTCGCCGGCGCGCGCCGGGCGGGTGGTATCCGACACCGACAGCGCCAGGTTCGGGCATTTTTCCAGCAGGGCCCGCATCAGGCTGGTCTTGCCCGCACCGCTGGGCGCGGCAATCAGGAACAACTCGCCGGACGATCTGTGGTCACTCGACATTCTGCACCTGCTCGCGCATCTGTTCGACCAGCACCTTGAGTTCGACCGCGGCCTGGCCGACCTCGGCCAGGGTCGCCTTGGAGCCGAGCGTATTGGCCTCGCGGTTGAGTTCCTGCATCAGGAAATCCAGCCGCCGGCCGACCGGTTCGTCGAGCTGCATGACTCGCCGAATTTCGGCGACATGAGCCTCCAGGCGGTCGAGCTCCTCGTCGACGTCGAGCTTCAACAGCTGGATCGCCACTTCCTGCTCGACGCGACCGGGTTCCGCCTCGACCGCCAGTGCATCGAGCCGTTCACGAAAACGCGTATCGAGGGCCCGGCGAATCTCGGGCAGGCGCTCGCGTACCTCACGCGACTGAGTCTCGATACCGGCCAGGCGCTGCTCGAGCATCTCGGCAATGGCCCGACCTTCCTGCTCACGCGCGGCGATCAATTCGTCGATCGCCCGATCGAAGGCGGCCAGGGCCGGCTCGTAGGCCTGCTCGAATTCACCCTCGCCCTGCTCGATCAAGCCGGGCCAGGACAGCAGATGCACCAGGTCGGGCTCGGCGCTGCCGCCGGCCAGTTCGGCGATCTCGTCATGGGCGTTGACCAGGGTGCGGGCCAGTTCGAGATTGACACGCATCTCGGCCGCAGTGGCCGAGGCGTCGGGCTGGAATTTCAGCGAGACGTCGACCTTGCCCCGGCCCAGCCTGGCTTTGAGCCGGCTCCGAACGCCCGGTTCGAGTGCCCGGAACTCCTCAGGCAGGCGCAGGCCGACATCGAGAAAGCGCTGGTTGACCGAACGCAGCTCCCAGGTGAGCTGGCCGACATCCAGCGACGCCGAGTGCCGCGCGTAGGCCGTCATGCTTCTGATCATGCCAGTGAACCGCTTGCGAAAGAGTCGACATGGTACCCTTGCCGACCCCTGAATAGAAAGGATCGACTGCCTTGAATCGACCCTCCGGACGCGCGGCCGACGAACTGCGCCCAGTCACCATCGAGCGCAATTTCACCCGCCACGCCGAAGGTTCGGTGCTGATCTCCTGCGGCGAAACCCGCGTGCTCTGCACCGCCAGCGTGGAAGATCGGGTTCCGCCCTGGCTCCGGGGCAAGGGCCAGGGCTGGGTCACCGCCGAATACGGCATGCTGCCACGCGCCACCGGCACTCGCAACATGCGAGAAGCGACCCGCGGCAAGCAGGGCGGGCGTACGCTCGAAATTCAGCGCCTGATCGGTCGCAGCCTGCGTGCGGTCATCGACCTCGAAGCCTTGGGCGAGCGCAGCGTCACCCTCGACTGCGACGTGCTGCAGGCCGACGGCGGCACGCGCACCGCCTCGATCACCGGCGCCTACGTCGCCCTGGTCGATGCCATGGACAAGCTGTTCGACGCCGGCAAGGTCAAGCGCAATCCCCTCCACGGTCGCGTGGCTGCCATATCGGTCGGCATGCTTGGCTCGGATGCCGTCCTCGACCTCGACTTTGCCGAGGATTCCACCGCCGATACCGATCTCAACGTGGTCATGAACGACGGCGGCGGATTCATCGAGATCCAGGGCACGGCCGAGGGCCATGCCTTCCGGCGCGACGAACTCGACGCCATGCTCGCCCTGGCCGAAAAAGGTGTCGGGGAGCTGATCACCGCCCAGGAGACCGCACTCAATGGCGATTGAGGGCGGCAAGCTGGTCCTGGCCAGCGGCAACCCGGGCAAGCTCAAGGAGCTGGCCCACATGCTCGAGCCGCTGCATATCGAAGTGATCTCCCAGGCCGATTTCGATGTCCAGGCGGTCGAGGAAACCGGCCTGACCTTCGTCGAGAACGCCCTGTTGAAAGCGCGCGAGGCGGCGCGGGTTTCCGGCCTGCCCGCGCTGGGCGACGACTCCGGCCTGGTCGTCGATGCGCTCGACGGCCGTCCGGGCATCTATTCGGCGCGTTACGCCGGCAAGGATGCTTCGGATGCCGACAACAACCAGAAACTCCTGCGCGAGCTCGCCGACCTGCCGATGGATCGGCGCACGGCCCATTTCCACTGCTGCCTGGTGCTGCTACGCCACGAATCCGATCCGGTGCCCATCATTGCCGAGGGCAGCTGGCACGGACACATTCTGGAAGCCCCGCGCGGCGATGGCGGCTTCGGATACGACCCGCTCTTCCACGACCGCGAAATCGGCGCCACGGCCGCCGAGCTGCCGATGGAAGAGAAAGCCCGCACCAGCCATCGCGGCTCGGCGCTGGCGGCACTGATTGACAGGTTGCGGTGACTACCCGTTTTAATCATTCGATCATTCGAATTTCGAATTTGTTTGTGATTTGATGCTTGGAATTTGGTGCTTTCCACCGCATACCATTTCTTACGGGTCATAAGCCAAATAAGCCCACCACGATGCTCTCATCTCCACCCCTATCCCTTTACATCCACCTGCCTTGGTGCGTGGCCAAGTGCCCGTATTGCGACTTCAATTCGCATGCGCTCAAGGGCGAACTGCCCGAAGAGCGCTACGTCGATGCGCTGCTGGCCGACCTGGAAGTCGACCTGCCGCGGGTGTGGGGCCGGCCGGTGGTCAGCGTGTTTCTCGGCGGCGGCACGCCGAGTCTGTTTTCGGGCGTGGCCATCGATCGGCTGCTGGCCGGCGTACGCGCCCGGCTGCAACTGGCCCCGAATGCCGAGATCACGATGGAAGCCAACCCCGGTACGGTCGAACACGACCGCTTCGAGGCCTACCGGGCCGCCGGCGTCAACCGCATCAGCTTAGGCGTTCAGACTTTCGATAGCGACAAGTTGAAGATCCTGGGCCGCATTCACTCGGGCGCGGAAGCCGAAAAGGCGATCGAGGCCGTCAAGGCCGCCGGCTTCGAGCGCTTCAACCTGGATTTGATGTGGGCACTGCCCGAACAGAGCGTCGAACAGGCCGTGGACGATGTCGAGCGCGCCCTCGGGTTCGGCCCGCGCCACCTGTCGCACTACCAGCTCACGCTCGAACCCAACACGGTGTTTGCCAAGCACCCGCCGCCACTGCCCGATGAAGACAGCATGATCGCCATGCAGGAGGCCTGCGCCGAAAGACTCGATCGCGCCGGGCTGCACGCTTACGAGATCTCGGCCTGGGCCGAGCCAGGCCAGGAGAGTATCCATAACCTGAACTACTGGCGCTTCGGCGACTACCTGGGCATCGGCGCCGGTGCTCACGCCAAACTCACCCTGCCGGCGGAAGAACGCATCATCCGCACCCGCCGCAAATCGCACCCGCGGCCCTACCTCAAGGCGCTGGAAGACGGCAGCTTCGTTGCCGAAGAGAAGTCAATTTCCGAATCGGAACTGGCTTTCGAGTATTTCCTCAACCGGTTTCGGCTGGACGAGCCGGTGCCGCTGGCCGAGTTCGAGGATCGCACCGGGCTACATTCCGGTGCGCTTGCCGATAGGATGGGGCGTGCCCTCGAACTGGGATTGGTCGAAGCAACCGACCCGGCCTTTGAACGTTCGACAGTCCTCCAACGCACCGAGCGCGGACAGCGCTATCTGAACGACCTGCAGGCGCTGTTTCTCTAGAGCGCCGGGGGAACCGACAGGCACGGCATCGGTCAGACCGATTCCGCGTTTAAGACATTCACCGCTACTGTAAGGTAGTCATTACATGCGCAGTATTGTCTCCGTCACGACCCTGTTGTTCGGCATCGGCCTGATGCTGGCCGGCAACGGCCTGATCGGCACCCTGCTGGGTGTACGCGGCGGCCTCGAGGGTTTTTCCAGTTCCGTGATCGGCCTGATCATGGCCGGCTATTTCTGCGGTTTCGTTGCCGGCACCTTCATCGTCCCCCGCTTGATTCGTGGCGTCGGCTACGTGCGTACATTTTCCGCCCTGGCGTCGATCTGCTCGGTCACCGTGCTCCTGCACGGCCTGTACCCGAACCCCATAGTCTGGTTCGTCGTCCGGGCCGCGGCCGGCATCTGTATAGTCGGTATCTACATCGTTATCGAAAGCTGGCTCAACGAGCAGACAACCAACGAACAACGCGGACATATCTTTTCGGCCTACATGACCACCACGCTCGTCGGTCTGGGCATCGGCCAGTTATTGCTGCAGACCGGCGACATCAGCACCCTGCAACTGTTCGCCCTGGGTTCGGTTCTGATGTCGCTCGGCCTCGTGCCGGTTGCGTTCACCCCGGTCAAGGAACCGCCGCTGGTCGAGGCACACCGTCTCGGGCTGCGCAAGCTTTACCAGGCCTCGCCGCTGGGCGTGATCGGGGCACTGTTCGCCGGCGTCGGCACCGGCGCCTTCTGGGGTCTGGCACCGGTCATGGCCGCGGGCATCGGCCTCGATCCAGCCGGCATTTCCGCCTTCATGGCCCTGAGCATCCTGGGCGGGGCGCTGGTGATGTGGCCCATCGGCCGTCTATCCGACCGACTGGACCGACGCAAGGTGCTGGCCTGGGTCTGCCTGGTTACCGGCGCCGCCGCACTCGGTGCCCTGTGGCTGATCAGTTGGGACACGCGGCTAATCCTGGTCGCCGGCTTTCTCTACGGCGCAACGGGTTTCAGCATGTATTCCCTGTCGGCCGCGCATACCAACGACCACATCGAGACCGAACACATGCTCGAGGCCACCTCGAGCCTGCAGCTGCTCTACGGCAGTGGCGCCATCGTCGGGCCACTGACGGCCGGCTTTTTGATGCAGTGGATCGGCCCGACGGTTCTGCTCGCGTTCATGGGCGTCACCGCCCTGGTGCCCGCCGGCTTCGCCCGCTGGCGCATGTGGGTGCGCCCGCCAGTCCCGCTCGACGACCAGGGTGGCTGGGTACCCCAGTTCGCCACATCGCCGGCGGCACTCGAGATGCATCCGGATCAGGAGGATGAAGTCGCCAACGGAGAAAGTGGTGCCCAGGACGCGGTGCAAACGGACTCTCCACCAAAGCCTTGACAGTTGTCGTCCCGGAAACGCCGAAGGCGTTATCCGGGACCTCGCAGCTACAATCCCCGACCTACCCCAGCGGCAACACTAGCTCGACTCGAAAAGTATCCCCATCCTGCCGCGTTCGCAGATGAGCCCCTTCCTCGTAGGCCAACTCCAGACGCTGGCGGATGTTTTCCAGCGCCGTGCGGTTGCCCGGCGCGGGGGCAGAATCGTCGGGGGGCACCGGATTCTCGATGACGAAGCGCAGCCGCTTCTTGCGCGGGTACTCGCCACGGATCGTCAACGTCCCGCCCTTGGGCAATCGTGCAATGCCATGGACCACTGCATTCTCGATCAGCGGCTGGATCAGCAGCGCGGGCAGATCCTGATCAAGCGGCAGGTCATCATCGAGCTGCCAATCAATCACCAATCGATCACCCAGACGCAGGGATTCGATCCGCAGGTAGCCGCGCACCAGGTCGAGCTCTTCGGACAGGCTGTGATGCGAATCCTCGCGCAAGCCGGTACGCAACAGTTCGGATAGATCCAGCGTCGCCTGCTCGGCCTGATCCGGCTTGTCGTGGATCAGGCCGGAGATCGTGTTCAAGGCATTGAAAAGGAAATGGGGGCGGATGCGGGCCTGAAGCGCGCGCAGGCGATGGCTGCTATCGGCCGCCACCTGGCGGCGCCATCGTGCCTGCAGGGCAAGATAACGGGCCACCAGCAGACCGACGACCAGACTGAACGCCAGGTTTCTCAGCACGAAGAATATTGGTGCATCGGCAGCACCCAGGCCCAACACATCGGCCAAGCCATTGATGCTGACCACCAGCCATGAAAAGACCGCGACGACAAGCTGAATGATCAGAAACAGCATCCACTCGTCGGAAACCGGTGTGCGGCGGACCAGGTGAACACCCAGGTGGCAGTGCAGCGCGGCCACGCAGGTGCCGACCAGAATCACGAACGCTGCGACCAGGCCAAAGACCGGCCAGAACTCGGCAAAAGACTCGATACTGACAAGTACGATGCACAGCGCCAGTGCAATGCAGGCCAGAACAATGACCAGCAGTGCCGACGCGGAATCGCAGAAACCGGAAGGGCCGGGAGATGGCTCCCGGCCCTCGAATGATTCTTCCTTACGTTGCTTGCGAGACAAGCTTTTCCGATCCAGCCTCAAACTTCACGACTATGGACTGGGCAGTGAAGCACAAGCCTGAAACTCTTCATCATCACGCCAACCGAGGTTCTCACGCCAACCGGCGATAACCATATCGGCATTGACCGAGATGCCCAGGCAGTCACAGGACGGGTTCCACATATGCCAGGCCTTCTGGTTTTCCGGTGGGCCATTCGGTGGCGCTGGCGAAGATACGTAGAAATAATTGCCATCATCCGCACCACCATCGGTGCCGGCTACATCCGTGAAATCGACCCCGGCATTCGAATGCCAGCAATAGTCATCGTAGTGTGCTTCCGGATTCTCATAGAACTCATCATCCGGCTCGCTGGGCAGAGATTGTAACGGTTGCGAGCACAACAGTTCATGCTTGACCTTCTGCAACCTACGGCAATCATAGGTGATATTTCCATTCCCGCCACCACTCCAGTCGAGGGTGGTATTACCCCATAAAAACTTCGCATCGGCCGTAGCCTGATCCCAGTTCCAGTGGTTGGGGTTGTAGCCGTAGGCCTCGGGATAGTTGTCGACTTGCACGAAATCCGGGATCAGGCGGCCATAGGCATCGCGGGTTGGGTCACTCTGGTATGACACGGTGATCGTGGGCAGACCCGTACCGGGATCCAGCAATACAAAATCGCTCCCCACGGTCCAATCAGCGGGATCGGCAGGACGATCAACTTCCGAGCCGTCGGAAGCGAGAAAGAAACGATCGTCAGTAATATCTCCCGGCGTGCCAGTATCGTAGTGGATCAATTGGCGATCTTCGCTGTCGAGCAATATTGGACGGTGTGGAACTTCATCCGCAGCGCCCACACCCGAAAAGCCGGTGCCTGTTGCTTTTCTTACATCAGACCCGGGCGGGTAGGGGGCCGAATCGTACATAAGCACTTCTTGTGCGGAATCGTCGCGCGCCACCTCGTAATGGAGAACATTCGGACCATAAAGGGGATCATTCGGATATGGCGGAGTGTCATAGCTCAGATTGGTAAGCACCATGGAGCCATCAGGGTCCCCATTACCGCCGCCGTCGGTTGAAAATCCACCCAGAGAAATGATCAAGCCATCAAAATCCGGCGTGCCACCCCACGTCAGGTGTCCACGTGTAATCAATATACCGACCCCGTCGCTATTACCGCCAAAGCGCGCGTCACCATCAACATAGGTAATCTGTGGATCGGCCGTGGTGCCAAAGGTATTGTTGCCGCCATCAAAGTTGCCATCGATATACAAACTGCGCATATTGGAGTCGCCCACGGCGGCGTCCGAGTGCACCGTCCCGGTTGTCGATCCCAGCTTGATCCAGAAAACAAACTCGGCGAGCAATGCGGGATTGTTCCAGGGCGTGCCCATATTGCCGCCTACAATGCCGCCAGTGTAATTACCAATCCGGTTATCGGGAATACCCCCCGTGAATGTACCCGCGTCATCGGTCGAGTCGGTCACGATCGCCGCCCCGCAGGAGCCATTGACAGTAAACTGCTGGGAATTCGCGCCTGTTACGCTGTCGATATTGCCAGGCGCACAGATGGCGCAAGTGGGATCATCCGGATCAGCCTCGGCCAACTCCACTTCGATCTCGCGCAAGGCCAGCGACTGGCTATCGTCGGCACCACCCATGAAGGTGGCGCGGTTGAGCGCGTACAACTTGGATGGACTTTCTACCCACACGGTGCCACCGAGCCCATCATCAACTTCTTCCCAACTCTGGCAACAATACATTTTTTGTTCTAGCTTCGGATTGTCACCAGTCTCGCTGGCAGAATGCCAGGCGTCGGCGTCTCGTGGATATGCCCAAGCCTGGGCACCAATGGCCGATAGGTCCCCGGAGGAACCACCAAAGACCTGGCCGCAAGAGAGATTGTATTCGCCGAAGGTATACGCGCCAGCATTGTTGTAAAACAGTTCCAGCGAACGGGTAACTCCCTCCGAAGACGTCTCGAACACATCGGCCTGGGTGCTTGCATTACCGGCCATGCGTTCCTGCATGATGGTACTGTTCATGGCAGCCACGCCGATGACGGTCAACACCAGAAGGATCAGCAGGCTAAGCACCAGGGCGACGCCTGCTTGTCGAAATTGACGGTCAACGCATTTCATAGTCGAACTCCTTAGGGGCACCATGTTCCCGGTGAAACACCGGCCCGCTCTTCCAGCCGAACACAAGGTGCGTAAATCTGGTCGATCGCCGAATTTCGAAAAGTTGATGTCAATTCAACAAAACGTGACTCGAACTGACCTGCGTTATCGAGATCTCGCAGACCTTCGAATTCAATTCCGATCTGCACTCCCAGGCACCGATTGGCGAGCGCAGCACCCGGATCGACCTCTTCGCACTCGTATTCATCAACCTCCGAAGTACCGTCGGCCAATAAAACTTCAAATGCCAGCCCGGTCAATCCTCTTACCAATGCCCGACCGGTACCCCCAGCAGTAAAGCTCGGATCGGCAACTTGATCGTAATCATCACTGAAACCATCGTTATCTACGTCTATAAGCGCAGCGCCGGCGCAACGCAGCTCGCCGGTTGCGGCATCGAAGAAGTAACGATTCTCCACCACACGGTAATTATCGAATTCTTCCTCGCAATGGCCGCGACCGGCATAGCGAACAATCAGTTCGTCTGCAATCCCATCACCATCAGTATCGAGAGTCTCAGCAACCTTTTCCTGAATGGCGATCTGCTCGATGAACACTAATGTCATCTGATCTCTAAACCCTGCGTTACGAATATCGCGCACCATGTAGTCGCTAGCGAAGCGTATATTCTCCTGCAAACGCGAGAGCTGATTGGAATCGAGGTAGGCCGCCTTTGATGAGGCGTACATCAGAACGACTCCGCCGATCAAAAACAGCGACAACGCCATGGCCACCATCAGTTCAATCAGCGTAAAGCCACGCATGGTCGGTCGGAGACAGATGAGATTCTGGCTTGTGTATTTCATAGGTTTAGGAAATTCGGCCTGCAAGGTAACGTGATATTCGCGGTATAGCTCTCGCTGGTCTGATCTGCAGAAAATCGTCCTTCATCCCAGCTCAGCGTCACCGGTACCGTCTTCCAGCTGACATCGTCGACCCCGTCTGCGTCCTTGTCCACGCCACTGACTGTGGTTGTGCCAACGGCGAGTGAGATGCCCGGCATCTTGAATCGATTCGCGTCGGACCAGGCCCCTTCGCCGCCGGCTGCAGCGGCCTCCCATTCAGTTACTACGGCTGATGCCCGGGCACCAATTGCAGTGTCGCTTATGCAGCCCGTCGTGGGGCTGCTGACGGCGGTTCGCGTTATGTCGAACCAAAGCTGCTCCTCGAGGTCCAGAACAATGGCCGAGGCAACCGAGTAGTGCGCCGACGAATGGACGTTCTTCATGGACGTCAGCATCAGCGCACCCAGACCGACCAAGCCTATGGTCAGCACCAGCAGTGCGATCATCGCTTCGATCAGTGACATGCCGTGCTGCAGATTGGAACTTTGGGTGGTCATAAATCGCTCCTCGCTACTCAACGCAGGCGGCATCAGTCGAGGACACCTGACCGGTCGGCAAGATTGTGATCTCGCGCCGCTGGCGGTCGCCGGAACAGTCGGTATGCTGCAGCACGATATCCACCTGGGTAAAACCATCCACGTAGCCGCGATTGTTGAACGCGAAACTGTCTGTGCCGCTGGGCAATAACACGCCGTTATAATCTGCACAGCGCAGGACACCGACGGTGCACCCCTCTGAGTCCTCTGCACCATCGGGGCTTCTGACTTCGGCACTCCAGCCACTGGCATTAGAAATCAAATCCATGTCGACACTCTGATTTCTGCGAATCGATTCGTTGCGGGCAAAATTGATCACGGAAACTAGCTCGTTGGTCTGGGCAGTGACGCGGTTGTTCTTGATCAGCTGCTGAATGGAGGGCACACCGATGGTCAGCAATATCGCGAGTACCGCGATCGCAACGATCAGTTCGATAATGGTAAAGCCGCCGGTCCGATGCATACCATTAAACCTCTGATTAAATCTGCAAGCAGGATTCATAGCTAGTTCCCCCAGCAACGATCGGCGCTGCCAGTCACACTCTTGTTGCCCAGATGATCCAGCTTGAACGAGCCGCAGGGGTCACCGGACTGCGAACCCTGCGGCGCGGCGGTTAGGTCGTAGGATGTGGCCGCCACAGTGGCCGAAATCGAATAGTGCCCGTCAGCGGAGGCAGAGGGCACTGAGCAGCCGCTGTAGGTACTGGTCCTCGTAAAGCACCGCTCCAACTGCTGGGCGGCATCCAGCAACGAGGAGACCGCATCGGCACGACGTGCCTTTTCCACCTGGTTGCTGTAGATGGGAACGGCGATCGCGGCAATGATTGCCAAAATGGCAATGGTGACCATCAGCTCGATCAGTGTGAATCCGCGCGCTTTCATAAGCATGACTGCCCTCGTGTGTTCTCCGGCCCCGGATTATGGCGGATCGGGGGCGGGGACGCCAACCGGCCGCGAAACCGGGTCTCGGGACGTATCAGTCTAGAAGGGCTGTGGCGCGGCGCAAGGACTCGCCGACGGGCGGCAGGCCGCGGGGGACGAACGGTGGTTCTGGGGCGGGAATTTCGGGCGCCGGCTGTGCCGACGCCCGCAAATCAGGCGACAGGGCTTACTTCTTGCCCTTGCCGTAACGCTGCTTGAAGCGGTCGACGCGGCCGCCGGAATCCATGATCTTGTGCTTGCCCGTGTAGAACGGGTGCGACTTGCTCGAGACTTCCACCTTGACCAGCGGGTACTCGTTGCCGTCTTCCCACTTGATGGTTTCCTGCGAATGGACGGTCGAGCGAGTCTTGAACATCAGGTCGCTGGACAGGTCCTGGAACACCACTTCGCGGTACTCGGGATGAATTTCGGGTTTCATGACACTCAATTCCTGGGTCGGTCTGGCGAAAATAGCCGGCTATTATTGCTGATTTTTGCTGTTCCTTCAAGGCATGCTGCGCGCACCAGTTTACAGCTCCAGCGGATCGACGTCCACGTGCCAGCGCACGCGGCGGGCCGACTTGAGTTCGTGCAGGGCCGGCAGGCGCTCGGCGATGCGGTTGACCAGGGCGGCCCGGTTGTCGGCCTGCAGCCACAACTGAAAGCGCCAGTAGCCGCCGCGGCGAGCCAGGATGGCCGGCAGGGGGCCGTGAATCTCGAGGCCGCGACAGGCCAGCAGCCGGCCGGCCTCGACCAGGAAGGTTCGTGCCGCTTCGGCCTCGTGCGCCTCGGCCCGCACCAGCGCCAGCGCCTGGGCCGGCGGCAATTGGGCCTGGGTCCGTTCTTCCAGCAAGGAGCGCGCGAAAGTCAGATAGTCGCCGCGCGCCAGCGCTTCGAGTAAGGGATGTTCGGGATGACGGGTGACGATCAGGAATTCACCCGAGCGATCGCCCCGCCCGGCCCGACCAGCCACCTGCGCGATGACCTGGCCGAGCCGCTCTGGGGCCCGGAAATCAGCGCTGAACAGGGCCTGGTCGACATCGAGCACCGCCGCCAGGGTCACGCCCGGCAAGTGGTGCCCCTTGGCCAGCATCTGGGTGCCGACCAGCACGCAGGGGGTGCCTCCCCGGACCGTTTCCAGCAGCTTTTCGAAATCGTCCTTGCCGCTCATGGCATCGCGGTCGACGCGATGCACCGGCACGTCAGGGCAGGCGCTGACGACGCAATCTTCAAGGCGCTCGGTACCGGCGCCGAGCGAAAGCAGCTCCGGTGACTCACAATCCGGACAGCGCCGCGGAACCGGCCGCTGCGCGCCGCAGTGATGGCACTGCAGCCGACCCTGGCGCTGGTGCACGGTCAGGTGCGCGCTGCAGCGCTGGCAGTCGGCTTGCCAGCCACATTCGGCACACATCAGTACTGGGGCGTAGCCGCGCCGGTTGCGGTAGAGCAGGACCTGGCCGCCTTCGGCAAGATGGCGCTGCATTGCTTCGACCAACTGCGGGTGCAGTTCGGCCTTGCTGCCGCGACCATCGATGATGCGCCAGCGTGGTTGGCGCGCGGCGCCGGCCCGGCGTGACAGGGTCAGCATTTGATAACGACCCTGCCCGACGTTGTGCAGGCTCTCCAGCGAGGGCGTGGCCGAACCGAGCACGATCGGTACGCCGGCCGAGCGCGCGCGCAGTACCGCCACATCGCGGCCGTGATAGCGGGCGCCTTCAGCCTGCTTGAACGAGCCGTCGTGTTCCTCGTCGACGATGATCAGCGCCGGCTGCACCAGTGGCATGAACACCGCCGAGCGCGTGCCGACGATCACCCGCGCCCGGCCGCTGCGCGCTGCCTGCCAGCAGGCCAGGCGTTCGCCCTCGCTCAGGCCCGAATGGTAGACATGCGCCTGGTGACCCAGACGCGACTCGATGCGCCGAACCAGTTGCGGCGTCAGACCGATTTCCGGCACCAGGATCAGCACCTGGCCACAACCGCGCAGCAGCCGCCGGGCGGCCTGCAGGTAGACCTCGGTTTTTCCGGACCCGGTCACGCCGGCCAGCAGGAAAGAGCTGAAACGCCGGCGATGGTGAACGATGGCAGCGACGGCCGCGCGCTGCTCGGCGTTCAGTTCCGGGCCGGCGACCGCTTCAGGCTGGGGATCGGAATCGCTGGCGCGGATCAGGCCGCCGGATTCCATGCGCCGCAGCACCTCGGTGCCGGCGTGCTCGAGCAGTTCCTCACGCGCCCTGGGTCCGGCCGCCAGCAAATCGCGGATTTCGGCCTGGCTCGGGGCGCGCTTGAGTGAGGCCTCGCGGCCTTTTTCGGTCAATTCGTAGGCGCCCGGCGGCGGCTCGCGGAATTCTCTCGTTCGCCGCAAGGCGCCGGGCAGCAGCAGATTGACGGCCTCGCCCGGCGCGAAAGCGTAGTAACGCGCGCACCAGTCGATCAGTTCGAGCAAAGGGGGAGCAATCAGTCCGGCGTCGAGCAGGCGTTCGATCGGCTTGAGATTCGAGCGGTTTTCGGGCGAGGCCTGGGAATGGCCCATCACCAGTCCGACCAGGCGCCGGCTGCCAAACGGCACCAGCACCCGGCTGCCAGGTGGAGGCAGCTCGGCGCTTGCGTTCTCGGGCAGGTAGTCGAACAGGCGCGGCACCGGAACCGGCACGGCCACCTGTGCCACTGCCCGCCCCGCGCCTTTCATTCAGTCAGCGTGTGCAATCACTCTTCGACCTGGCGGTGCGCCAGCAGGCGCTCGCGGTCAAGGCCGATGAGATCACTGAGGATACGGGTGGTTTCGGTCAGATAGACGTCCGGCTCCTCTTCCTCTTCGGACTCGTCGGCGTCGGCGTCAGCCTCGTCGCTATCCACCTCGTCGCCCAGGAGTTCCTCGTCGGCACCGGCGAACTGGTCCGAACGGCGCTCTTCGGCCTCGTCCATTTCTTCACGGCGCACGGATTCGAGCAGCGAGATCGAGTCGCGCTCACTATCCTTTTCCCATTCCGACATGTCCTTGAGCAACTCGACCAACTCTTCGTCGGATTCCAGGCGCATCTCGTGGCGATGACGGGCCAGTTCGACCAGCGGCTCGAGATCGGCCACCGGCGTGTAGTCGGTCGCATCGATCTCGGCCCAGGGCATGGCGAAGTCCAGCGCGCTTTCGCCGTACTCCTCAGGATCACCGGGCGTCGGCAGACGAATATCGGGGACAACGCCCTTGTTCTGGGTCGAGCCGCCGGCCACGCGGTAGAACTGCGCCATGGTGAGCTTGAGCTGACCCAATTGCGTGTCTTCGCTACGGGCCATGTTGTCCAGGTCGATCAGGTTCTGGACCGTGCCCTTGCCGAAAGTCGGCTCGCCGATGATCACGCCGCGGCCGTAGTCCTGAATGGCGGCGGCGAAAATTTCAGAAGCCGAGGCGCTGCGGCGGTCGACCAGCACGGCCAGCGGGCCTTCCCAGGCCATGCCCGGCTCGTTGTCGGTTTCAAGCTTGACGTGACCGCGCGAGTCACGCACCTGCACGATCGGACCGGTGTCGATGAACAGGCCGGTCATGGTGGTGGCTTCGACCAGGGCGCCGCCGCCGTTACCGCGCAGATCGACCAGCAGCCCATCGATGTTCTCGTCCTTGAGTTCGTTGACCAGCCGGCGCACGTCGCGCGTGCTCGAGCGGTAGTTGGGCTGATTGCGCGAGCGGCCCTCGAAGTCGACATAGAACACCGGCACGCGCACCACGCCGATACGGCGGGTCTCGTCGCCGGCCGGGACCTCGATAATTTCCTTGCTCGCGGCCTGCTCCTCGAGCTTGACCTCGTCGCGCACCAGACGGATCTGCTCCGACGGCCCGCTCAGGCCGGTGTCGGCCGGCAGGATCTCCAGACGCACGACGGTATCGCGCTCGCCACGAATCAGGTCAACCACGTCATCGAGGCGCCAGCCGACCACGTCGACCATCTCCTCGTCATCACCCTGGCCAACCGCCACGATGCGGTCACCCTCTTTCAACTGACCATCGAGTTCGGCGGGGCCGCCCGGGACGACCTCGACCACGGTGGTGTATTCGGTTTCGCGCTGCAGCATGGCGCCGATACCGTCGAGCGACAGCCGCATCGAGATCTCGAAATTCTCCGAGGTGCGCGGCGACATGTAGGAAGAGTGCGGCTCGATCGAGCGGGTGAACGCGTTCATGAAGAACGAGAACACCTCTTCGCTGTTGAATTCGTGGATGCGGCGGCGCAGGTTTTCGTAGCGCTCGCTGAGCGTTTCCACGATTTCGTCTTCTTCCTGGTCGGCCAGCTTGAGCCGCAGCCAGTCGTTCTTGACGCGCTTTCTCCAGATCTCGTCGAGTTCCTGGCTGTCTTCGGCCCAGGGGTCCTCGCTGCGATCGAAATGATAGTCCTCGTCGACGGTGAAATCGAAGCGATCTTCGAGCAGCGAGAGGGCGTGTGCGGTGCGCTCGTCGACCCGCTCGACGTAGAGATTGAAGACCTCGTAGGCCGGCTCGAGATCGGCCGACTTGATCGCGTTGGCCATGTGCGGCCGGTACTCCGACAACTTTTCGATATCGGCCGCGGTGAAATACATGCGGTTGGGGTCGAGGGCCGACAGGTACTGGTTGAACACCCGCTCGGAAAAGGCCTCGTCCATGTCCGGGCTGCGATAGTGGTAGCTCGTCATGAAGCGCGAGGCCAGGCGACTGGCAAAACGGTGCTTGGCCTCGGGCTCGAGCCGTGTCGGCTCGGCCGGCGCCGCGCTGGCCATGCTGTCGGGCCGCTGCAGCAGGGCCGGAACGGTGAGTACGGCCAGCAGGGCGATCAGGGAGATTCTGAGAGTCAATGTTTTCATGTCAGCTATGACCGGTTCGAGCCGTGGAAGTTTGCCGGGGTGAAATTTCGGGCCATTCCGCATGGTAACCCATGACCGTGCAGAACGCCTCGATGAGCCGATCGGCCATGCCCCCCCAGGTGGCGCCATCGACGTGATCAACCACCTGGGTCATGGCCAGACCGGAAAAACCGCAGGGGTTGATGAGCGAAAACGGCGTCAGGTCCATGTCGATGTTGAAGGCCAGGCCGTGATAGGTCCGGCCGCGGCGCACTTTCAGGCCGATCGAGGCGATCTTGGCCTCGCCCACGAATACGCCCGGGGCGCCTTCCTGCCGCCCCGCCTCGACTCGCTCGGCGGCCAGGACGTCAATCACGGCCTGTTCGAGCCGGTCGACCAAGCAGCGCACGCCTACGCCCATGCGTTCGAGATCGAGCAAGGGATAGGCCACCACCTGCCCGGGCCCGTGATAGGTCACCTGCCCGCCGCGGTCGGTCTGGACGAT
Source organism: Wenzhouxiangella sp. XN201 (assembly GCF_011008905.1). Classification (NCBI taxonomy): domain Bacteria; kingdom Pseudomonadati; phylum Pseudomonadota; class Gammaproteobacteria; order Chromatiales; family Wenzhouxiangellaceae; genus Wenzhouxiangella; species Wenzhouxiangella sp. XN201. Next base: position 82,418 of record NZ_JAAIVI010000017.1, on the reverse strand, counting down.
GGGAATATCGCCGGGGTTGAGGACATGCTCGGGCTTGCCGGCCAGGCCCTGGGTAAAAACCGGCTCGTGCTCGACCAGCCACAGCTCGTCGGGCGTGTCGCCATCGCGCGCGTCGGTAAAATCCCGCATCGCCGCCCACACCGGCTCGTAGGGCTGACGCCCCAGCTGCCGCACGATGAGTTCGTGCGAGTCCCGAGTCCCGAGTCCCGAGTCCCGACAAGTCATAGCGTCATCTTCACCACATCCAGCGCCCGAATCTCGGTGTAGATGATTTCCAGGTGCCGGCGCGACTGCGCCTCGATGGTCACGGTGATGCTCTCGTAGCGGCCGTGCCGGCTCGGGCGCACACGCACATCGTGCTCATCGGGCAGCTCGGCATGGCGCGCGATCACCGCCAGGACATCGTGCATGGCATCCTCGCCGGCTTCGACCATGGCCTTGACCGGCCAGCGGCAGGGAAATTCCAGCGGGCTGTCAGCGTCGCCGGCCATCAGTCACCACCGAACAGGCCGCCCACCCAGAGCCGGATGCCGTCGATGGAGCGACCGAAGAACCCGGCCTGCTCGACACCCGCCAGGGCGACCAGCGGCCGCTCGACCAGGTCGTTGTCATCGAGCGAAATGATCAGGCGACCCACCTGCTCGCCCTGCTCGACCGGCGCGGTCAGGGTGCCGTTGACTTCCATGCGCGCCTCGAGCGAGTCGTAGCGGCCGCGCGGAATGGTCACGAACAACTCATCGGTCACACCCAGCGCCACCTCGTCGGCCTGGCCCTTCCAGAGCGGTTCGACGCTGAGCTCGTCGCCGGCCTCGTAGAGCTGGTAAGTCTCGAAGAAGCGAAACCCGTAGTTGAGCAACGACTGGCTGGCCGTCGCCCGGGCTTCTTCGCTGTCGGTGCCCATGACGACGCTGATCAGGCGCATGCCGTCGCGCATGGCCGAGGTCACCAGGCAATAACCGGCCGACTCGGTGTGGCCGGTCTTGAGCCCGTCGACCGACGGATCACGCCACAACAGGCGGTTGCGGTTGTGCTGGCGAATTTCGTTGTAGGTGAATTCGCGCTCGGAATACCAGGCATAGAAGTCCGGGAACTCCTCGATCAGCGCGGCGGCCAGGCGGGCGACGTCGCGCGCACTCGTGTACTGCTCTGGATGCGGCAGGCCGGTGGCGTTGACGTAGCGGGTATCGCTCATGCCCAGCCTGCGCGCCTCCTCGTTCATCATGCCGGCAAACACCTCCTCGCTGCCGCCGACGTGTTCGGCCAGGGCCACGCTGGCGTCGTTGCCGGACTGAATGATCACGCCCTTGAGCAGTTCCTCGACCGTGACCCGATTGCCGACCTCGATGAACATGCGCGAGCCTTCCGTGCGCCAGGCCTTTTCCGAGATCAGCACTTCGTCGGCCAACGCCAGGTTGCCGTCAGCGATTTCCCGAAAAACCACGTAGGAGGTCATGATCTTGGTGATCGATGCCGGCTCGACCCGGGCGTCGGCGTCCTGCTCGGCGATGACGGTGTCGCTATGGAAATCGACCAGCACGTAGCTGGTGGCGCCCACCGACGGGGCCGCCGGCACCGGCGACTGGGCGAAAGCGGATGACGCGATCAGCCACAGCAGGCCGCAAATCAGGGAAACGTTTCGTTGCATTGAAGTCATCAGTCGGTCAGTTCTCTCAAGGATAGACGTATCGGGCCGGCCCGAGGCCGAGTTCGGCCACGCGGTTCACCAGGCCGATCGCATCGCCCGCCTGTTCAACGGGACCGAGTCGAACGCGCCAGATCCGGCCGGCCGGCGTGCGGGCCCGTTCGGTGTGAATGGGACCGATTCCGGCGCGTTCAAGGTCGCGCGCGACCGATTGTGCCCGTTGGTGCTCGGAAAACGCGCCTACCTGGACGAATACCGGCACTCGAGCCGGGCGCGGCGTCGTGCCATCTTCATCGAAGGTAATGGCGCGCACTTCCACCGGTGCCGTGCCCAATTCGGTCATGCCCAGTTCGCTGGCTGCTGCCCAGCTCAGGTCGATGATGCGGTCAGGATGAAACGGCCCGCGGTCGTTGACGCGCACGATGATCGACTTGCCCGTGTCCACGCGCGTGACCTCCACCCAGGTCGGCAGCGGCAGGGTGCGATGGGCGGCGGTGAGCTTGTACATGTCATAGGGCTCGCCCGAAGAGGTCGGACGACCGTGGAAACGCTTTCCGTACCAGGAGGCGATGCCCCGCTCATGGTAGCCGCCGCCATGGTTCATGACGCGATAAGTTCGGCCCAGCACCTCGTAGGGACTGTGGTTGCCGTAGGCACTGCGCGGCTCGGGACGCGGCTCCGGGCGTTCGATCATGGCCGGGTCGAAACGTTCGTCCGGCGGCCCGTCCGGCTGCTCGCGAATGGCCTCGCGACCACAGCCGGCCAGGATCGTCGTAAGCAACACTATGAGCAGCGCACGCTGATTCACTCACGCGCCTCCCGAATGGCATCGGCCAACTGAGTGACGGCCATGGCGTAAAGGGGCGAACGATTGTAGCGGGTGATGACGTAGAAATTGTTCAGGCCGATCCAGTATTCGGATCCGTCACCCTGCTCGAGCTCGACCAGTGTGGCCGCCGTGTCGTCGGGCAGTCCGTCGGCATCGAACTCGACGCCCAGCTCGGCCAGGTCAGCCAGGCTGTGCTCGAGCTTGCGCCCGAACTCCGGCAACTCAGCGTCGTCCGGAACCCGGGCCGGCAGCACGATCGGCTCGCCCGCCTCCCAGCCGTGGCGGGCCAGGTAGTTGGCAACCGAACCGGCGGCATCGGGCAGGGAGCGCCAAAGATCGCGGCTGCCGCTGTCGTCCATATCGACGGCATAGGCGCGGTAGCTCGACGGAATGAACTGGCCCACGCCCATGGCGCCGGCGTAGGAACCACGCACCTCGGTCACCGGCAGCGACTCCTCGTCGGCCAGGCGCAGGAAATGCGCCAGCTCGCCGGCAAAGAAACTCGCCCGCCGGGGATAGTAGAAACCGAGCGTGGCCAGTGCATCGATCACCCGGTAACTGCCCGTATTCATGCCGTAGCTGGTCTCGACCCCCATGATGGCGACGATGATTTCGATCGGCACTTCGAAGCGCTCGGAAACCGACTCGAGCAACTCGGCATTGGCACGCCAGAATTCCACGCCCGAACTGATGCGGGTATCGGTGACAAAAATCTTGCGGTACTCGTGCCAGGGCTTGCCCTCGGCCGGCCGCGTGATGGCGTCAATGATCGACTGCTGGTAGCGCGCTTCGGCCAGCACCGCGCGCACCCGCTCGCGATCGAGCCCGTGTTCCTCGACTGCCATTTCCACGAATTCATCCGCGCCCGGATGCGGCTCTTCGGCCGGGACAATCGGGGCAACCAACAACAGGGCCAGCGCGGGCAGCAGTCTTTGCAGCATCAGGTCTCTCACTTCGGGGGATTTCAGAATATAGAGGGCCGAGTAAAGAAAAAGTTTGAGCCCCTTCGCCAAGTCTGAATTCTATCCCATGAATCGGCGGCGGCTGTACAGCCCCATCACCAAGCCGAATCCGGCCAGCAGGGTCACCGCCGAGGTGCCGCCGTAGCTGATCAGCGGCAGGGGCACGCCGACGACCGGCAACGCGCCGGAGACCATGCCGACGTTGACCGCCAGGTAAACGAAAAACATGAAAACCATGGCACCGGCCAACATCCGCCCGAAACTGTCTCGACACTGCGAAGCCAGGTGCATGCCGCGCAGGATAATCGCGGCATACAGTGCCAGCACGGCGACCACGCCGATAAAGCCGAACTCCTCGGCCAGCACCGAGAAAATGAAATCGGTATGCGGTTCGGGCAGGAACTCGAGGTGCGACTGGCTGCCTTCCAGCCAGCCCTTGCCGGTCAAGCCGCCAGAACCGACGGCGATTTTCGACTGGATGATGTTCCAGCCTTCACCGAGCGGGTCACTTTCGGGATTGAGAAAGGTGCGGATCCGATCGCGCTGGTATTCGTGCAGATTGAGCCACAAAAACGGCGCCGCAGCCGCGAAGACAGCCCCCAGCCCGAGAATGATGCGCCAACGCAGCCCGGCCAGGAACAGCACGCAAGCACCGCTGATCCCGACCAGCAATGCGGTTCCGAGATCGGGCTGGATGGCGATCAGGCCGACCGGGATGGCAACCAGCACGACAACCATGCCCAGGGCGAGCCAGTCCGGCGGCAGGCTGCGCCGGTGCAACACGACGGCGAGTATCAGCGGTAGTGCCAGCTTCATCGCCTCGGAAGGTTGAAAACGCAGCAGGCCGAGGTCGAGCCAGCGTTGTGCACCGCGGCCGACGCCAAAGAACACCACCGCAACCAGCAACAATACGGCCAGGCCGAACAACCATGGCGCCCAGACCTTGAGCAGGCGCGGCGGGATCTGGGCAATCACCAGCATCACCAGCAGACCAAGGCCTATGCGCACGGCCTGGCGCCAGACCAGGCCAATGCTCTGCTCGGCCGCGGAATAGAGCACCAGCAGACCAAAACTCATGAGCGTAAGCAGCAGCAAAAGCAGCCAGGGGTCGAGCCGCAAGCGCTCGAGCCAGCTGGCCAGGAGCGAACCCGGACGCAGCCTCACAGCCCCGCCTCCAGCGCAGCATTCAGGACACTCGCCGCAATCGGTGCCGCAACCGAGGCGCCGCCGCCGCCATGCTCGGCCACCACGGTGACCACCAGGCGTGGTTCATCGGCCGGGGCGAAACCAGTAAACAATGCGTGGTTGCGCAGAAACTCCGGCAGGTCTTCCTGCTCGCGCTCTTCGAAACCTTCGAGCTCTTCCGGGCGGGTGAAGACCTGGGCAGTGCCGGTCTTTCCGGCCATGTTCACGAGCAGTTCGGGCCCGATCGCGCGGGCCGTGCCGCGCGCGCCGTGCACCACCGCTTCCAGGCCCTCGTGGATAGCCTGCCACCAGGCCTCATCGTGGCGCACCATCTGCACCGGCTCCCTGCGATCGACCAGCGCGGGCGGCGCCGTCTGCCCACGCCCGGCCAGCGCGGCCGTGGCGTGCGCCAGCTGAATCGGCGTGACCACCGTGAAACCCTGGCCAATGCCGGTAATCACCGTTTCACCGGGGAACCACGGCTGGCCGAAGGTCGCACGCTTCCAGCTGCGTGTCGGCAATATCCCGCTGATTTCACCAGGCAGATCCAGGCCGGTGGCACGACCGAAGCCGAACAGCGCCAACTCGCGCGAGATGCGGTCGATGCCCAGGTCCACGGCAAGACGGTAGAAGTACACATTGACGGACTCGGCCAGGGCCAGCTCGAGATCGACGCGACCGTGGCCGCCATCCTTCCAGTCGCGATAGACGCGGCGGTGGTTGGGCAGACGGAAAGTGCCGCCGGAAAAGACCGTGGTCTCGGGCGAAATCTCCCCCGTCTGCAGCCCGGCCAGGGCAATGAAGGGCTTGACCGTCGAGCCGGGTTCGTAGCCGCCGGCCAGCACGCGGTTGAACAAGGGCTGGTGAAAGTCGGTCAGCAAGTCGTTATAGGCACCGTGCCCGATGCCATGCACGAACAGATTGGGATCGAAGCCCGGCTTGCTCACCAGGGCCAGCACCTCGCCGGTTTGCACGTGCAGCACGACCACGGCACCGGCAAATTCGGCCAGAGCTTCATAGGCGGCCCGCTGCACGTCGAGGTCGATATTCAGGCGCAGATCCTCGCCCGGACGCGGATCGGTGCGCTCGAGCACGCGCAGTACCCGCCCGCTGGCGTTGGTTTCGACTCGCTCGAATCCGGCATGACCGTGCAGACGCCCTTCGTACTGACGCTCGATCCCGGTCTTGCCGACGTGGGTGGTGGCCCGGTAGCGGTCGGCCTCCAGTCGCTCCCGATCACGCGTGTCGAGCCGGCCCACGTAGCCGACCAGGTGGGCGAACAGCTCGCCGTGCGGGTAGTGACGGGTCAGATAGGGCTCGATGTCGATGCCCTCGATACGATGTCGATGAATGGCCAGGCGCGCCACCTGCTCTTCGGTCAGGTTGCTCTTGAGCGTGATCGATTCGAACGGGCGCGAACGTTGTTTTTGAAGCTGGAATCGCTCCCGCTCGTCGGCACTGACTGCGACCAGGTCGGCAACCCGGGCCAGGGTGGTATCGAGATCGGCGGTACGCTCGGGTACGATCACCAGCCGGTAGGCCGGCCGGTTCTCGGCCAGTACCCGACCCTGACGATCGAGGATCAGGCCACGATTGGGCGCCAGGGCGCGCAGACTCACCCGATTGTCATCGGCGCGAGCCACGTATTGTTCGTGATCATCAAGCTGCAAAAGCGCCAGGCGAAGCGCCAGTGCGCCGATCACCAGCAACATTACTACGGTCATGAAGTTGAATCGCGATCGGACCAGCGCGAGTTCGGCGCGCGAATCCACGAGCCTGGCCAAGCGAGAACGCGCGATCATGACCGAACCCGGCGCTCTCGCTGTCGAAAGGCATCGAGCAACAGGAACAGCCAGGGCCAGATCAGCATGCCGATCACCGGCGCCAGCCACCATTGCCAGTTGGGCCAGCGATCCCCCACCAGCCCGATGATCCACAGTTGCACAATGCGGTCATTGAACAGCAGCAGCATCACCACCGCCGCCTGCTGCCAGGGCGGAAAGAAGCGGATACGAAAACGAAAGCGCTCGACCAGGTAGCTGATGATCAATAGGCTCAGGGCATGCTGCCCCAGCAGCGAGCCGGTCAGCAAATCCAGTACCAGCCCGCCGATGAAAGCCTGGCCCAGATAGCGCAGGCGGCCGCCTTCGAGATTCCAGTAGATCATGACCAGTGCCGCCCAGTAGGGCCGGGCATCCTCGGCCACAGCGGGCAACGGCATGAGTGTCAGGACCACAACGGCGACCAGCGAGGCCAGCAGGGTCCATTGGCCGCGTTCGCGCGCGCTCATGGTGTCTCGGGCTCCGGCGCCGGGTCTTCTTCTACGCTTGTTTCGTTTTCTGGCGACGTCTGTGCAATGGGCGCGTCGACCACCAACACGTGGCGAGAGCGGTCGAGGCGACCCAGCGGCCGCGCTTCGGCCAGGGCAAAAGCCTCACCCGAGGGTCGAGAAACGGTTTCGATTTCCGCCACCGGCAGCCCGGCCGGGAATGCGCCGCCCAGCCCTGATGTCAGCAGGCGGTCACCGGGATCGAGATCGACATTCATCGGCAGGTCGGTCAGCCGCAGCTGATTGATGCGACCGCTGCCGTAGGCCACGGTGCGCAAACCGGTGCGTTGAACCCGAACCGGCAAGGCATGGTCCGGATCGGAAATCAGAATGACCTGCGCGGTATGCATGCCGACCTCGTCGACCTGGCCGATCACACCCCGACTGTCCATGACCGGCTGACCCGCCTGCAGGCCGTCACGGCCACCGCGGTTGATGACCACCCGATGCGACCACGGATTGAGATCGATGTGCATCAATTCGGCAGCCTGGAAGTCGGGCAGGTCCCGGCGGGTGGCCTCGAGCAGTGCGCGCAGTTCCCGGTTGTCGTCCGCGAGTTCCTCGAGCAACGCCAGCTCGGCGCGGCGCTCGCGCCGTTCGAGCTCGAGCTGCTCGATGGTCTGCATCAGCTCGTGGCGGTCGCGCAGCTCCTCACCCAGGCGTTGACCGAGCGCAAAGGGCGCTTCGACAGCCATGATGACCGGCTCGACCGCACGCCAACCCAGCGCACGCAGTTGCTCGACGTACTGACCGCGATGGTCGAGGGTCATCAGAACAACAGCAAGCAGTGCATAGAACATCAGCCGGGCGATGCGGGCGGCCGCATCGCTGTCGATCGCCGCCGGCCATGCACTGCCGCCAGGAGTCACTTTTCGCTAAAACCCCCGCGCACCGTGACATCAGGCCGCAAAGAAGAAGTCACCCTTGTTCTCATCCATCAGCTCCAGCGCCCGACCACCGCCACGGGCCACGCAGGTAAGCGGGTCATCGGCGATGATCACCGGCAGGCCGGTCTCTTCCATCAGCAACTTGTCGAGTCCGCGCAGCAGTGCGCCGCCGCCGGTCAGGACGATGCCGGTTTCAGCCACGTCGGCACACAGCTCGGGCGGCGTCTGCTCGAGCGCGGTCTTGACCGAACTGACGATGCTCGACAGCGCCTCACTGAGCGCCTCGAGCACCTCGTTGTTGTTGAGCGTGATCATCTTGGGCACGCCCTCGGCCAGGTTGCGACCCGAAACCTGGATCTCGGAGATATCGTCCTGCTGGTGGGCACAGCCGATTTCCATCTTGATGCGCTCGGCGGTGGATTCCCCGATCAGGGTGCCGTAGGAGCGGCGCACGTAGTTGACGATGGCCTCGTCGAAGTGGTCGCCGCCGATGCGTACGGAATTGGAGTAGACAATGCCGTTGAGCGAGAGCACGGCGACCTCGGTGGTGCCACCGCCGATGTCGAGCACCATCGAACCGCGCGCCTCGTGGATCGGAATGCCGGCGCCGATCGCCGCCGCCATCGGCTCCTCGATCAGGAAGACCTCGCGCGCGCCGGCACCCTCGGCCGATTCCTTGATGGCGCGGCGCTCGACCTGGGTCGAAGAGCAGGGCACGCACACCAGCACGCGCGGGCTCGGCCGCAGAAAGCGTGAGGAATGCACCTTCTTGATGAAGTGCTGCAACATCTGCTCGGTCATGTTGAAGTCGGCGATCACACCGTCCTTCAGCGGCCGCGTGGTGCGGATGTTGCCCGGTGTGCGACCGAGCATCTGCTTGGCCTCGGCGCCCACGGCAGCGACTTCCTGGGGCCCGCCGGGACCGCGCTCCATGCGCACCGCCACGACGGAGGGCTCATTGAGCACGATGCCCTGGCCGCGAACGAAGATCAAGGTATTGGCCGTGCCCAGGTCAATGGACAGGTCATTGGAGAATAAACCGCGCAGTCGCTTGAACATGATTTCTAGAGGGGTCGCCAGTCAGGATTGCAAAAGACCGACTAATGTAGCAACGACAGTGACTTCCGGCAACAGTAAAAATGTGTGAAGACGCACAATCGAAGGGTATTTAAGGGGGGTCCGAACGACCCTGCTCGGACGCGACGGTGTTCGGAGCCGATTCGGTACAATAGCGTGCTGTTTTTCATCCCCTGGGTAATCGCCCCATGTCCGTCCTGATTTGCGGCTCGCTGGCCTACGACAACATCATGGTCTTTCCGGAACGGTTCAAGGACCACATCCTTCCCGACAAGACCCACATGATCAACGTCGCCTTCCTGGTGCCGGAACTGCACCGCAATTTCGGCGGAACGGCCGGAAACATCGCCTACAACCTGCAGCAGCTCGGCGGCGAGCCGCTGCCGATGGCCACCGTCGGCCCGGACTTCGACGAGTACGCCCGCCACCTCGAGCGCCTGGACATCAACCAGGACTACGTGCGCTGTCTGGGCGACCACTGGACGGCGCAGGCCTATATCACCACCGACCTCGACGACAATCAGATCACCGCCTTCCACCCCGGCGCCATGAACGAGGCCCACTGCCAGCCGGTGCCCGAAGACCGCGACATCGCTTTCGGCATCGTCTCACCCGACGGCAAGCAGGCCATGCTCGACCATTCCGAGCAGTTCCGCGAAGCGGGCATCCCGCATATTTTCGATCCCGGCCAGGGCCTGCCGCTGTTTTCCGGCGACGAACTCAAGCGCATGATCGAGAACGCCGACTGGCTCGCAGTCAATTCCTACGAGTGGGAAATGCTCAAGAAGAAGACCGGCTGGGCACACGAAGACATCACCTCGCGGCTCTCCGGCGGACTGGTCATCACCCTCGGCGGCGACGGCTCGGAACTTTGGACCGGCGATGGCAAGACGCACATTCCGGCAGTCAAGCCCGCAAAGATCACCGACCCGACCGGCTGCGGAGATGCTTATCGTGCGGGGCTGCTGTTCGGCCTCGAACGCGGCTGGGACCCGGCCGACGCATGCCGCCTGGGCTCAGTGATCGGCGCACTCAAGATCGCCGAGTCCGGCCCGCAGAACCACGATTTCACGCCGGAGGAAGTTGCCGAACGGTTCGAGTCCGAATTCGACCGACCGCTGCCACAGTAACGCAAGTCAGGACTGCGGCACCAGCAACTCGAAGTCATCGGCAAAGATCGGGTCGGGCGGCTCGCCGGGACCCGGGCCCGGGTCACCGCCGGCCGGGGCACCGCCGACGGTCACAACGCATTCACCGGGCAGGCAGGTTTCGCGCGTGAGCGTATCGAAGATCACCACGCCGGCCTCGAGATCGAAAGCATCCGGCCACTCCGATGGCAGCGCCTGATCAAACGGCAGGCAGTTGCCGAGATCGGGATCGTAGACCAGCAGGCCGGCGCCCTGCTGGGGGAAACAGCCGGCCAGCAGGGCTTGCCAGGTCTGCTGCGTGCCGTCAGGCAGGCCAAAGACGGCTTCCACCGAAAGCTGATCCAGCCGCTCACCATCGACGACGACGCGAACTGGACCGGCGACCACCGAGCCACAGACCAGCAGGCCAGCGAACGGCAGAAGCCGCCACCCACTGCCTACTTGGATTGGGCGACAAAGTTCCACGAGGTGATAACCTCTCCTTTCCCGTCAAAGTAGGTCCACTCTATTTCCTCGGCGATGAAGCCGAGAGATTCCTCGGCCTGACCTTCATTCCCGGCATGCCATTCCTTGCGCTCGTTGACGAAGGCCTTGGACAGCACCACGCGCCAGCGCTGCACGCTCTCGCCGGAGCTCGGGTCCGGGCCCCAGCGCTCGATGCGAATCTCCGGACAACTCTGGCCAGTGACCAGCGCTTCGACCAACCCGATCGAACTGCGCGACACGGCCTTGACCACCCGGAATGAGTCGAACATGGTGTTGCCGATGGTCGGGCCGGAACCGCCAAACACGACGGTGTTGGATACACCGTGATGGAAAGAACCGATCTCGACGTAGTCTTCCAGTCCCGGGCGAGTGCCTTCCCCCACTGTAAGAACCGAGCCGCAGGTGGCCTGCATGACCAGAAAATCCTGGGCAATCGCCGGTAAACTGGCGAACCCGGCCAACAGCAATAGCACCCCACTAACGCAACCGCGAAACACGGCCGAACGCTGAATGGAACTCCCCATGGTGGACACTCCCGGTGGTATCGATCAAGTAAAGCACCAGGGTTGATCCGTGTCAATCATCTGATTCGATAGTGTGCGGCCCATCACGCCATGTCATCCCCGCTCGGCCGGCGCCCAAAAGCCCTCTGTGCCTTGACTTTGAAAGGTAAAAAACGAACAATATCCGGCTCGCTTGTGGCTACGTAGCTCAGTCGGTTAGAGCACAGCACTCATAATGCTGGGGTCGGTGGTTCGAGTCCACCCGTAGCCACCATTATTTCCCGGGCAGCGCCGAATTCCTCCATTGGGCTCGTGCCCTTCCGATTCGGGCAGCGCCCGATCCCAGCGCATGAGTCTTCGTTCCCTCTATTTCAGCGCGGCACAGTCCTTCGAGGCGGCGCGGCGCACCGGTGGCGACCTGCACGGTCATGGCTTTTGCGCCCGGCTCGTGGCTGCACCACGCTCGTTCGACGCGGCTTTCCCTGGCGCCGAAGTCGATACGCTGGCCGAGCAGCTGGCAGCCGCCGTCGCACCACTCGACTACAGCCTGCTTGAAGACCATGTCGAGAACGCCGACGACGCGGCGCTGGCCGGGTCGATTCTGACGACGCTGAATCTCGAAGCGCCAAGCGCGCTCGATCTGCGTAGCGCTCCCGATCGGGGCGCGATCGTCAAGTCCGGGGGCGAGCGCCTGGCCTGGCAGCGATTTCGTCTGGAGGCCGCCCACCGCCTGCCCCATGTGCCGCCCGGTCACAAGTGCGGCCGCATGCACGGGCACGGTTTCGAGGTCACCCTGTATGGCACGATCGAACCGGACGCTGAGGCACACGCGGCGCAGCAGGGGATTGCCCGTGCCTGGCAACCGCTGCAACGGCAGCTGCACCTGGCCTGCCTCAATGACTTGCCGGGGCTCGAGAATCCGACCAGCGAGGTGCTGGCACGGTGGATCTGGCAGCGGCTCGAGGAAGCACTGCCCGACCGGGTCGGCGTCACGGTGATGGAAACGGGCTCGGCCGGCTGCCATTTCGACGGCGAGCGCTGGCGCATCTGGAAGTCGATGTCCTTTGACAGCGCGGTGCGGCTGGCGCGCGCGCCCGAGGGTGATCGGAGGCAACTGATTCACGGCCACACGTTCACCACGCGACTACATCTGGCCGGCGGACTCGACGAAGTGATGGGCTGGGTGTACGACTACGGCGATGTCAAGCACCGCTTCGATCCCGTCTTTCGCGCGCTCGACCACCAACCCCTTCATGAACAACCCGGACTGGCGGACAATGACCCGGCGTCGATCGCGGCTTATATCGATGCGGAAATGGCTGCCGCACTGCCGGGCCTGAGCCGAATCGATGTCCTGTCCACGCCCGGCTGCGGTGCGCTGCTGTGCCGCCGGCCCGACGAACGCGGACTGCTGGTGCCATGACCTACAGCGTGCGCGAGATTTTCCATACCTTGCAGGGCGAAGGCCTCAACGCCGGCCGCCCGGCCGTGTTCCTGCGCTTTACCGGCTGCAACCTGTGGTCGGGGCGCGAGAAGGATCGGCAGCGGGCCATCTGCCAGTTCTGCGACACCGAGTTCGTCGGTACCGACGGACCGGGCGGCGGCAAGTTCGCCGACGCCGAGGCGCTGGCTACTGCCGTGGCCCGACACTGGCCGCCAGAAGCGAACGGCCCGAGGCTGGTCGTCTGCACCGGCGGCGAACCGCTGCTGCAGCTCGACGAAGCGGCCATCACCGCACTGCACAGGCGCGAATTCGAGGTGGCGGTTGAAACCAACGGCACCATCGCCGCACCGACAGGCATCGACTGGCTGTGCGTCAGCCCCAAGGCCGGGGCCGACCTGGTGCAGCAATCCGGCGACGAGCTGAAGCTGGTCTTTCCCCAGGAAAACGTCGATCCCGAATCCTATGAACATCTGGCGTTTCGACACTTTCTGTTACAGCCCATGGACGGGCCGCATCTGGCCGAGAACAGCCAGGCGGCCATCGACTACTGCCTGCACCACCCGCGGTGGCGCCTGAGCCTGCAAACCCACAAACTGCTGGGAATCCCCTGAGTCCTGGAACCGACTGTCCGGTCGCCGGCAATTCGCACTCCCCGCAGTCCGCGGTGTACCATCGGCTGCCTGTTGCAGGCCTGAGCCAAGCGGTGGAGGTTTCGTACTCATGAATTCGATCAGGGAACTGGCTGAAGCGATGCTGCGCTATCTGGGTTCGGCCGGCCTGTCTCCGGCGGAGCTGGCCCAGCAGACCCGGATTCCCGCCGACCGGCTCGACACCTGCAACCCCGACCTTTCACCGTCACAGATGGCGCAGCTGTGGCCACTCATCCAGAGCAGCATGGCTTGCCAGCCTCGCTTCACCATGCTGGTGCGCGCGCTGATCGACCGGCAGCTGGCGAACGGCCGCGCCCGGGTCGCCGATATTGCCGACCAACTCAACATGAGCCGGCAGACCCTGTACAAGCGTCTCAAGGAGGAGAACCAGACCTTCGCCGCCCTGCTCGACCAGGCGCGTCGCGAACAGGCCCTGGTGTTTCTGCGTGATCGCCGGCGCACGCTCACGGAGGTCGCCCACCAACTGGGCTTTTCCGAGTTGAGCGCCTTCAGCCGAGCGTTCAAGCGCTGGATGGGGCAATCACCGGCCCACTTCCGGGATTCCCACCGGACCTAGCCAGGCGGCCAAACAGCCCGCTTCGTCACCGGCTCAGTGCGACTCCGATCGCTTGAAAACCAGGCTGGCGTTGGTGCCACCAAAGCCGAAGCTGTTGCTCATCACCACCGGCAAGTCGATATCTTCGCGGCGCTCGCGCACGATCGGGTAGCCCTCGGCTCTCTCGTCGAGCCGCTCGATGTTGGCCGAGGGCGTGATGAAGCGGCCGCGTTGCATCAGCAGGCAATAGATGGCCTCGTGTACGCCGGCCGCCCCCAGGGAATGGCCAGTGAGTGGCTTGGTCGAACTCAGCGGCGGGATGTCGCCGCCGAACACCTCGGCAATCGATTCCAGCTCGACGATATCGCCGGCCGGCGTGCTGGTGCCGTGGGTGTTGATGTAGGCGATCGGCTCGTCGACGGTTGCCATCGCCTGGCGCATGCAGCGCGCCGCGCCTTCGCCGCTGGGCTGGACCATGTCGGCACCGTCGGAGGTGGCGCCGAAACCGCCGAACTCGGCGATGATCTCGGCACCGCGCTCTTGTGCGTGCTCCAGCGACTCGAGGACCAGCATGCCGGCGCCGCCGGAGATGACGAAACCGTCACGGTCGGCATCGTAGGTGCGCGATGCGCGCTCGGGCGTTTCGTTGTAGCGGGTCGACAGCGCGCCCATGGCGTCGAACAGCATGCTCAGGGTCCAGTGCACATCCTCGCCCCCGCCGGCGAACATGACGTCCTGGCGGCCGAGCGCGATCAAGTCGGCGGCGTGGCCGATCGCGTGCGCACTGGTGGCACAGGCCGAAGTGATGCCGTAATTGATGCCGCGAATCCCGTAGGCCGTACTCAAACAGGCATTGATCGAGCTGCTCATGGTCTTGGGTACACGAAACGGCCCGACCTTGCGGATGCCGCGCTCACGGTGGGTATCGACCGCATCGATCAACTCCACGCTGGAGTTGCCGCCGGCGCCGGCAACCAGGCCGGTCCGTTCCGAGCGCACCCGGCCCTCGTCCAGATTGGCACACGCGATCGCCTCGCGCATGGCCTGCCAGGCGTAGCCGGCGCCCGGACACATGAACCGCCGCAGGCGGCGATCGATATTGGCTTCGAGGTCAAAGTCGATCCCCCCGCAGACATGACTGCGCAAACCAGCCTCGCGCGCCTCGTCGCTGAACACCAGTCCCGAACGGCCCTGACGCAGGGATTCATTAACGGTCTCGAGGCCAACGCCCAGGCTGGAGACAATACCCATGCCGGTCACTACCACCCGTCTCATCGATCCTGCCCTCCGAAGGCTTCCATGGACGTGAACAGGCACACCTTCAAATCCTTCGCGGAATAGATTTCGCGGTCGTCGACCGAGACCGTGCCGTCGGCGATGGCCATTTCCAGGCCGCGCCGCATGACGCGGCGGATATCGAGCCGGTAGCGAACCAGCCGGTTGTCGGGCAGCACCTGACCGAAGAACTTGACCTGGCCAACCCCGAGCGCGCGCCCGCGACCCTTGCCGCCGTTCCAGGCCAGGAAAAATCCGACCAGCTGCCACAGGGCATCCAGCCCCAGACAGCCGGGCATCACCGGGTCGTTCTCGAAATGGCAGCGAAAGAACCATAGATCCGGGTGCAGATCGAGTTCGGCCACCACCTCGCCCCGGCCGTATGCGCCACCGTCGTCGTTGATGCTTGAGATGCGGTCGAACATCAGCATCTCGTCGGTGGGCAGGCGCATGTCGCCGTCAAACAGACGACCATGGCCGCAAGCGACGAGCGCTTCCTTGTCGTAATGGTCAGGTCGGTTCATGAAGCAGGCTTGGTGATCGGTAGACCAGCAGCATAACGAGCAGCGCCCGGGCCCGCTTGACTTTGGGTGCTTTCTTTTTGACCGTTGGTCAACTTGCCGCTCTTGACATGCAGCGCGGCAGCTCTTATAAATAAGCAAGTGCTCACTTACATTGATTGAGATGCGTAAATCCGGCGAACAGCGACGCGAGGAGATCGTG
Organism: Wenzhouxiangella sp. XN201; assembly: GCF_011008905.1. Classification (NCBI taxonomy): domain Bacteria; kingdom Pseudomonadati; phylum Pseudomonadota; class Gammaproteobacteria; order Chromatiales; family Wenzhouxiangellaceae; genus Wenzhouxiangella; species Wenzhouxiangella sp. XN201. The sequence continues at coordinate 66,722 of NZ_JAAIVI010000017.1, read as the reverse complement.
CAGGCCGTAATCCACCTGGCCGCCGAGAAAGATGGCGGCCAGATCACGGCCCAGGCGATTGCCGACCGGGTGGGCATCGCCCAGCCGACGGTCTTCAGGCATTTCAAGACCCGCGACCGGATTCTCGAGGCGGTAATCGAGTGGATCGCCCGCCAACTGCTCGGTGTGGTCGGATCGGTTGCGGCCGGCACCGGGCCGGCCGACGAGCGCTTACGCCAATTGCTCGAGCAACAGCTCTCGTTCATCGCCAAGCATCGTGGCCTGCCGCGGCTGCTGTTTTCCGAGCGATTGCACCAGGAAAACACGCACTTGAAGCGCTCGGTCGGCAGGATCATGGAGGCCTACTCAAACACCGTCGCGGACCTGTTGCGCGATGGGGTGGCATCGGGAGTATTTCGACCCGACCTGGACGCCGACGAGACTGCCCGCCTGATTCTGGCCATGATCCAGGGGCTGGTGATGCGTTGGTCGATCCACGACTTCGACTTTGAACTCCCGAACGAGTCGGCGTCATTGTGGCGACTGCTGGAGCCGGCACTGCTCAAGCGGTAAAAAATTTAGGCATTTAAGCAAGTAAGTACTTACTATCAAATATGAATTCGATGCAACTGCATTGGCAATCGCCACACAGCCCGCCCAAGCAACGGGCCCGGAGACAGACATGAAACTTCCCGCCAGACCTTCGCCCGGAACCCTGATCGGCCTGGCCCTGGGGCTCGGCCTCGTGGCCTGGATCGGCTGGGCTACCGTGGTCAAGTACCGGGAGACAGTCGATCCCGAACCAGCCCGGCCCCAGCCGCCGATTCCGGTGCAGGTCGAGGCCGTCGAACCGAGATCATTTTCCGTACACCGAAGCTGGCGCGGCAACATTGATGTCGACCAGCGCGCCACGCTCTCGGCCCAGCTGACCGCCACCGTGCTGGAACTGCCTTACCGTGAAGGCGAGCGCGTCAGTGCCGGCGAACTCGTCTTTCGCCTCGACGATGCCGAGCTGCAGGCCGAGCAGGAGCGTCTGAAGGCGGTGATCGAGCGGGCCGGCGGCGAGCTCGACAACGCACGCCGCGAGCTCGAGCGCCAGCGCGATCTGTTCGCACGCAAACTCACCCCCGAGAAGATGCTCGACGACGCAGCCCAGCGCGTTGATTCCCTGGCCGCGCAAAAACGCGAGGCCGAGGCCAACCTCACACTGATCAAGACGCGGCTGGCATACGCAAGCGGCCGCGCGCCCTTTGCCGGTACCGTGCAGCGCCTGCACGTCCAGCGTGGTGAGCTGGCGCGCGCCGGCAGCCCCGTGCTCGAACTGATCGCCGACGATACACTCAAGGCGGTAGTGCGCGTGGCCCAGACCGATATCGACCTGGTGCGCGAGGGGCTTCCGGTGACAGTGGCAGTACCCGCCCTTGATCGTGAGCAGCACGGTCGCGTCGATCGCATCTACCCGCTGCTGGATGATGGCACGCGAAACGCCACAATCGCCGTGCTGCTGCCCGAACTCGCCGCGGGCGTGCGTGTGGGCATGGCCGCGGTGGTTCATGCCCGCCTCGGGGCCTGGGACGATGCCCTGACCCTGCCGGCCCAGGCCATCCACAGCGAACACGGGGCCAGCTGGGTTTATGTGTACGACGGCGAGAAGGCGCGGCGACGCATAGTACAAACCGGCCCCGGCGAGGACGGCCGCATTCTCATCGTAGCGGGGCTGGAGCCCGGCGAGCACGTCATCGTGACCGCCGATCCGCGCCTGAGCGACGGCACACGCATTCGCGTTGAGCACGGCCGGTCCGGATCATGAGCCGCTGGCCACAATGGGTACTCGATCACCGCCACATGGTGATCGCGCTGATCATCGCCGCCCTGGTGCTTGGGCTGCAGGCGCGCTACGAGTTGCCGGTGCGCCTGTTCCCCGATACCGATCCGCCGACGGTCACCGTGATCACGCAGTTCCCCGGCATGGCCACGGCCGATGTGGACAACGACCTCACCCGGCTACTGGAAGAAGAGTTCGCCAGCCTCGACGGCATCACCAGCCTCAGCTCCAGTAGTCAGGTCGGTCTTTCGGTGGTGCGCACGGAGTTCGGCTTTGGAACCACCTCGGCCCTGGCCGCCGTCGATGTACAGAACGCCATCGGACGCATTCGCCAGGAGTTGCCCGACGGCATCGAAGAACCGCAGGTGCTGGAGTTCTCCACCGCCGACAAACCGATCGTTACCCTGGCGCTGGTCTCGCAGGCACTACCCATCGAACAGGTGCGCGAGCTGGCCGACAATACCGTGCGCGATCGACTCGAGCGCGTCGCGGGCGTCGCCGCGGTCGACATCTTCGGCGGGCACAAGCTCGAGCTGCACGTGGCCGTCGACCGCGATCGGCTCGACGCCGCCGGCCTCGACACCGACCAGGTTATGGCCGCCCTCGACGACTGGAATCTGAGTGCGCCCGGCGGGCGCATCGACGAAGGCCGGCGTGAGGCGGTGGTGCGCTTCGACGCGCCCCTGACCTCGGCCGAGGATGCCGAAAACATCGTGCTCAAGGCCGCCGGCAGCCGTTTCGTTCGCCTGGGCGACGTCGCCGAAGTGGAGCTGACCCCCGGAGAGCAGCGCTCGGCTTATCGCCACAACGGACGCCGGGCCATCGCCGTGCAGATCCTCAGGCGCGACGACGCCAATACTGTCGAGGTGGCCGCCGGTGTGCGAGAGGCGGTGCACGAACTCGCCCGGGAACTGCCCGAAATCGAGCTGGTCATCGCCGACGACGATTCGGTCTTTACCGAAAAGGTCATCGACGACATGACCAGCACGGTGATGGTGGCCGTAGGCCTGACCATGATTGTCGTGCTGCTGTTTCTGGCCCAGTGGCGCCAGGCCCTGATCATCGCGCTGTCGATTCCAGCCGCATTCCTGAGCACCTTCATGCTGATGCAGATGGCGGGCCTGGACCTCAACATGGTCAGCATGTCGGCGCTGATCCTGGCCATCGGGTTGCTGGTCGACGACGGCATTGTCATCCTCGAGAATATTCACCGCCACCTGAGCGAGCGCGATATCAGCGCCACGCGTGCTGCCATGGACGGCACCGGCGAAATTCTGGGCGCCAAACTCGGCGGTTCGCTGACGACCCTGGGCGTACTTGTGCCGCTGATCTTCATGGGCGGGTTCATCGGCGAACTGTTCCGCCCCCTGGCGATGACGTTGGCCTTTGCCCTGGGCTCGTCGTTCGTCGTAGCCGTCACCCTCATCCCGCTACTGGCGGTGTGGTGGCTCAGGCCCAACGACCCCGACGCATCGCCGGGGCGCATCACCGGCACCCTGGACCGGGCCATGCGAGCCACCCGCCACGGCTACCTTGCGGCCCTGTGGGGGGCACTGCGCCATCCCGTCATCACGCTGAGCCTGGCTGCCGTGCTACTGGTGGCCAGTTTCGGCATGCTGCGCCTGATCGGCAGCGAAATGCTGCCGCGCTTCGACTCGGGTAGCTTCCAGGTCATTGTCGACACGGTACCGGGCACCGCGATCGAGGACACGGTGGCGACCCTGGGCGTGATCGAGGATGTACTGGTCGGCCGCGAGGAAGTGCTCGACGTCGGCATCCGCGTCGGCCACGAACCGGGAGCGCGCTCGATGGGACAGCGCGGGGCGATGAATCCCAACCAGGCCGAGGTGACGGTCAGCCTGGTGCCGCGCACCGAACGCGAGTCCAGCCAGTGGGAAATCATGGACGAGGTCCGGCGGGCACTCGAACACACCCCGGGCGTGATGCTGGGCGTACCGAAGGAAATGGGCGGCACGGCGCGCAGCAGTACCGCCGCCCCCGTGGTGGTGCGCATTTCCGGCTACGATCCGGCCGGGCTCGACGAGGCCGGTACCCGCCTGCTCGAGCACCTGACCGGTATCCCGGGCATGACTGACCTGTACAAGGACTGGTCGCTGGATACGCCGGAGGTACGGGTCCACCTCGACGAGGATCGCGTCAGCGAACTGGGCCTGAGCGCGCGCCGCACCGCCTCGGCCGTGCATCGCGCCATCGACGGCCATGTCGCCACCCGCTACCGACAGCCGCCCCGAAGGGACCTGGACGTGGTTGTGCGCTACAGGCCCGAGCAGCGCGCGCAGATCGACGACCTCGAAAATATCGTCATCCGCACGCCGGCCGGCAGTGTGCCGCTGCGCGAGATTGCCTCGCTGGAGAGGGCCCGGGGTCCGCGCATTCTCACCCGCGAGGACGGGCTGCGCACGCTCGAAATCCTCGGCTACCACGCCGGCCGGCCCTTGTCTGCGGTGGTCGCCGATGTCGGTGAACGCCTGGCTGGCTTCGAGGCGCCGCCCGGTCTCGAGGTCGCCCTGGTCGGCGAGCAGGAAGACTTCGGCGAAGCCCGGGCTCGCATGATGAAAGCCCTGATGCTCTCGGCGCTGGCGGTCTACCTGCTGTTGGTGGTGCAGTTCTCCAGCTTTGCCCACCCGATCACCATCATGGTGGCCGTACCCCTGCAGTTCATCGGCGTGGCGTCGGCCCTGCTGATCGCCGACAAGTACGTGTCCATGTCGGCGCTTCTGGGCATCATTCTTCTCGTCGGCATCGTGGTCAACAATTCGATTATCCTGCTCGACCTGGCGCGGCAGCGACTGCAAACCGGCGCCAGCCCGGCACGGGCCGTGGGCGTGGCAGTGGCCACCCGGCTGCGCCCGATCCTGATGACCGCGCTTTCGACCATCGCCGGCATGCTGCCGCTGGCGCTGGAAATGGCCGTCGGCGCCGAGCGCTTTTCACCCATCGCCACTGTGATCATCGGCGGCATCATTACCGCCACATTGCTGACGATGGTGGTCGTACCCACCCTGTTCGTGCTGGTGCAGCGTTTCATCGGGCGATGGACATGATCCGCGCCTTACACCGCAAATGCTAGAATCCTGACCGAGCAAGTCAATCAGGAGACCAGCGTAGTGGGCTACGCAATGAATTGGGTAACGCTCAGAGCCACTTTCTTGGAGCGAATCAAGATGCGTTTCGCAGAGAATGGTCGCTCACTTGCCAGGGAAAGCAACGCTGAGTCGTGCCAGCACAGTGGTTCCAGAAAGGTCGCCGCAAAAGCGCTGTGGCCGGCATTGCACTCGCTCGAATGGGCGACCGGCAGTCCTGCGCTCGCGTGCATTGCCCAAGACACTTGTGTGCCGGCTGAGCGTAACCCAACCAAGCGCATGGCCCACTAGGATGCCATCGACCAATACTGCGCTAGACCTTGAGCTGCTCCGACGTCGTTGTGCACGCTGCGATTTGCGCGAGCTGTGCCTGCCCGCCGGCATGGGCAGCGACGATGTCGAGCGCATCGACCAGATGGTGGCCGACCGCGCAAACCTGGCCACCGGCGACACGCTCTATCACGCCGGCTCGCCCTTCCGCGCGCTGTATGTGGTCAAGTCCGGCTCGCTCAAGACCCAAGCGGTGTCCGAAGGCGGTGAATTGCAGATTCTCGGATTCCATCTGCCCGGCGAGCTGCTCGGCTTCGATGCCCTGGCCAGCGAAAGCCACCAGTGCAGTGCCGAAGCGCTTGAAGCCTCCAGCATCTGCCGGCTGCCGTACTCCGAGCTCGAACGCATCAGCGCTTCGGTGCCCGGGCTGCAGCGCCAGTTCATGCGCCTGGTCAGTCGTGAAATGGGCGACGACCACGTCCACATGGCGATGATGGGTCGCAATCAGGCGATCAGCCGCCTGGCCTTGTTCCTGCACAGCCTGAGCAAGCGCCACGCCCGCCTGGGGCGACGCGACGACGTCATCACCCTGAGCATGTCGCGCGCCGACCTGGCCAACTACCTGGGCCTGGTGCTGGAAACCGTCAGCCGCCTGTTCGGGCGAATACAGGACATGGGCCTGATCGAGGTCAGGCGGCGCGAAATCAAGATTCTCGACGCCGAGGGCCTCAAGAACCTGGGCGATCACTGAGAAACTTCCGAACCTTCGTTTGACCGGCGTCAATCGGCGCCTGCCCCATCACTGAAATACTGGCTCCAGGATTCATGCATCGTGGAGGCAACATATGGATCGCCTGTCCCATTTCGTACTTTTTGTCTGCGCGCTGGCGCTGGCCGGCTCGGCCGCCGCGCAGTCCGACTCCTGGGAACCGGTCATCGACCTGCGCTACCGCCTCGAGCTCGTCGACGATGACCGCTTCAGCGAGGACGCCACGGCCTCGACCCTGCGCGCCCGGCTGGGCGTGGTCAGCCCGGAGTTCTCGGGCTGGCGCTTTGGCCTGGTCGGGCACGCCAATCGCCATGTCGGCAGCGAGGACTTCAACTCCACCGCCAACGGCCGCACGGACTACCCGGTCGTGGCCGACCCCGACGACGAGCACCTCTCGCAGGCCTGGATCGGCTACCGGGCCAATGAGCGCTTCGAGGCCCGCATCGGCCGCCAGCGCCTGATCGAAGACAACGTCCGCTTTCTCGGCAACGTCGGCTTTCGTCAGCTCGAACAGACTTTCGACGCGATCACCCTCGGCTGGCAACCGGCCGAAGACTGGCAAGTGGACCTGCGCTGGCTCGACAAGGCCCATCGCGTCTTTGGTCCGTCCAATCCCAACCCGCTGCTCGCCGAAGCCGAGCTCAATGCCTGGATGGGCACACTCACGCGCGACTTTGGCCCGGTCAAGTCGGCGCTCTATGCCCACCGCATCGCCTTCGACGACCGCCCGGCCTCGCACCGCAACCTCGGCCTGCGCCTGACCGGCGATCTGCCGGGCGACCAGGGCTTCGGCTACCGGGTCGAGTTTGCGCGCCAGGACGGCATTCGCGAGCTCGACGCGGTTTCGGGCCAGAACTACATCCACCTGCGCCTGCAGCAGAAGCTGGAACGCTGGCACTGGTTCGCCGGCCACGAACGCCTGGGCGGCGATGGCAACTACGCGTTCCAGATGCCGCTGGCCACCCTGCACGCCCACAATGGCTGGACCGACCAGTTCCTGACTACGCCGACCGACGGCCTCTTCGATACGTATGCTGCCGCCGGCACCACGCTCGGCCAGTGGACCGGCCTCGTCAAACTGCACGACTTTCGCAGCGACCGGGACTCTCGCAGCTATGGCCGCGAGTTTGGTCTGATGATCAAACGCCCGCTTGTCGCCGGATTGTCGGCAGAAGTGAAAGCAGCCCGCTTCAACGGCGACAGCAGCAATGGCCACCCCGATGTCACCAAGGTCTGGTTCACCCTCAACGGAAATTGGTAGGCAGCACTCGGCGGATTTTCAGCACCTTGCTCGTTAGGAACATTCGAATTTCGGTCATTCGAATTTGTTTGTAATTTGGTGCTTGGAATTTCGAATTTTGAAGTTCATTTACAGCCACCAGTGCTCAACCCGATCGTCGGGACTTCCGTGATAAGCCACCTGCGCCTGAAACAATTCCGCCGTGGCCAACGCGTCGGTCAAGGCGTGGTGGGGTGCATATTCGGGCAGGCCGTAGCGCCGACGGCAGTCGGCCAGGCGCCAGGAGTGACGCCCGCGCGCCAGCCAGGTCAGCGGGTTGAGGCTGACCCGGCCGCGGATACGCTTTTCCATCTGCAGGGTATCAATCAACGGAAACAGCAGGCCCTCGCCGAAACGGCGCTCGAAGGCCCGGTAGAGGAAGGGCCGCTCGATGGCCTGATAGTGCACCACCAGCACCTGACCGGCGATGGCGTCGAGCAGGGCCTCGGCCAGGCTTTCGAGGTCGGGCGCCGATTCGATTTGCTCGTGGGTAATCCGATGGATGGTGATCGAGCGTTCCTCGACCTCGCGGCGTGGCCGCACGACCCAGTAATGTGACCGGCTTGTCTGGATACGCTTCAGGTTGAACGGCACCAGGCCAATGCTGACGATGCCGTGGCGGCGTGAGTCGAGGCCGGTAGTTTCCAGATCGAGCGCCATCAACGGCACCTGCTCGAGCGGGGTGTCCGGCGCCACCGCGCCGCGGGCATAGTAGTCGCGCAGCAGCGGCTGACGCGATTTTTCGGCCAGGGTTTCAAACTTCGCAGCCCAGTCGGCCGGCTCGTTCTTCTTGCTGTTACCCGGAATGAACACAAGCGCTCAGACTCGAACCGGCCGGTAGCGAAAACGGATGAACTTCTGCGCGTTCGACAACACCTTGAAAGCGTCCTTGAGGCTGCGCCGCTCGAAAGCCGACAGGGTTTCCGGGTCGATGTTGTTGTTCGGCTCACCGCCGCGCTCGACATCCCAGGCCTGGTGGCGGGCACGCACGATAGAAATGAACTCCAGCGAATCGCGCAGATCGGCGGCCATGTTTGCGGTCAGGAAACCGGCCGCCACGCAGTCGTCGAGGCGCTTGAAGGCGTTCTGCGAGCGGGAAGCAGAAGCCAGAGCGTGTACCCGAATGACGTCGATCAGGGGCGCGGTGCCGCGGCGCTTGAGATTGATCGAATTGGCGTGGCGCCCACCCTGTTCGAGAACGAAGTCGCGGAAAAAGCCCAGCGGCGGCGTTCGGTTCTGGGCATTCTGCGCCAGACAGCCGAGAAAGGCGGGTTCGGCGCTGGCCTCTACCGCGATCAGCTCATTGAGTTCGTCGGCCATGCTGGTCTGGCCCGCCACGCCGTCGAGATCGAAGAAGATCGAGCTGTGCAGCAGGCGTTCGGCATTGGGCCGGTGAATCCATTCCATGAACTGCTTCTTCCACGCCGACAGGGGCTGGCGCCACTTCTTGTTGGTGGCCATGATGTCGCCCGTGCAGTAGACGTAGCCCGCGCGATCGAGCCCATCGCTGACGAACTGCGCCAGCTTGAGGAAATAGTCATCGTGGCGGGCCGGATCGAAGGCATCGTCGAGCACCATGGCGTTGTCCTGGTCGGTGAACAGGAACTGCTCGTCGCGCGCCATCGAGCCCAGGGCCAGAAAACAGTAGGGAACGGGCGGTGGTCCGAACTGTTGTTCGCCCAGTTCGAGCAGACGCTGCTTGAAGCTGCGGCCGATGGTCGCCATGGCGCTGCCGATCATGTGCGTATTGGCATCTTCCTCGACCATGCGTACGAAACTGGCGGCCACCGCGGGTCTGAGCGCCTCGAGGCCCTCGACGCTGTTGCAGTGGAAGATGTTGCGCACGACGAACAGGCTGTTCTGGGTTTCATGGTGAATGATATCGGCCAGGTCGAGCACGCCGATTGGCTGTTGATGGTGCAGCACCGGCAGGTGGTGCACGTTCTCACGCAGCATGATCAACAGCGCCTCGAACAGGTAGCAGTCGTCCTGGATACTGGCGACCCGACCGGACATGGCCTCGCTGACCGGCGTGTCCGACGGCAAGCCCTGGGCGACAATGCGCCGCCTCAGGTCACTGTCGGTCAGAATGCCGACCAGCTCCGGCGACTGCACACGCGCAGCCGCCTCGATGTCATCCTTGACCACCAGCACGGAGGTGATGCGCTCTTCGGTCATCAACCGCGCTGCTTCTTCGACCGTGGTCGAGGCCGTGACGATTACCGGTCGGTGACTGACGAGCTTGCCGGTACGCAGCGTCAGCAAGGGATTGTCGCCGCCACTGCGCGCCGCAGCCTGGCGCAGGCGGGTGCGATCCTCGACCTCGACGTAGTCGGCGAAAGCGGTGTTGCTGTCGAACAGATTGCGGAACAGATCGCCGGGGATGAAGTAGATCAACGTATCTTCGAGCGCCCGCGCAGGAAAACGGGCGCTGCGCCGGGTCAGTAGTCCGAGCTGGCCAAAGATGTCGCCCTCGCCCAGGCGGTTGTAGAGCTCGCCGCTACGCCGAAAGAGCTCGACCGAACCGCTGCGGATATAGTGCAGGTCATTGATCTCGTCACCGAGCGAAAGGATATCGGAGCCGGCCCGGAAATAGGCCACCTCCACCGATTGCGCCACGGCCGTGAGTTCGTCCTCGGCGAGAAAACTGAACGGCTCGCGCTGGCGCAGATGATCGCGAATCTCGATCTGCTCGATTTCCATGTCCGCTCCGACTGCGCGTGTCGGGCTCATGTTACCGCGCAGCATTGAGCCGGGGCTGCACGACGCGGATAATGAGCCCATGGATGATTCATCGAAAGATCTCTGGCGCCTCGACGGCCGCCGCGCGCTGGTCACCGGTGCCAGTCGCGGCATCGGCCTGGCCATTGCCCGCGCACTTTGCGAACGCGGCGCGGAAGTGTGGATGACGGCCCGGGGGCGCAGCACCCTGGAAGAAGCCGTGGCCGAGCTGAACGCCGATGGCTTTCGCGCCCACGCGCTGGCCGGCGATGTGAGCGACGCCGACTCGCGCTCACGCCTGATCGAGTCGATCGGTGCACCCCTTCACATCCTGGTCAACAATGCCGGCTACAACATTCGCAAGCCGGCCCTGGCCTACGCCGGCGACGAAGTCCGGGACATTTTCGGCACCAACCTGATGGCCGCATTCGACCTTAGCCGGGCAGCCCATCCGGCGCTTGCGGCTGCCGGTAGCGCCAGCATCGTCAACGTCAGTTCAGTGGCCGGGCTGAAGCATCTCCGGACCGGCGCACCGTATGCGATGAGCAAGGCGGCCATGAACCAGATGACGCGCAACCTGGCCGTGGAGTGGGCCGACGACGGCATTCGCGTCAATGCCGTCGCGCCGTGGTACATCGACACACCGCTGGCCCGGCAAGTCCTCGACGATCCGGACTTCCGGGCCGAAGTCCTGGCGCGTACCCCGCTCAAGCGCATCGGCCGACCCGAGGAAGTGGCCGCGACGGTGGCGTTTCTGTGCCTGCCGGCCGCCGGTTATATCAGCGGCCAGACCCTCGCTGTGGACGGCGGCTTCAGCATCTTCGGCTTCTGAAGCGAATACCAGGGCCGGCCGGCGTCTGCACATCCGACTCCGGGCAGTTCGCTACAATGCCCGACAGCTTCCGCAAATGAGTTGATATGGCCTTACTGGCGTTCTACCTGTTTCTCGCCATCGGCGTTTCCTTTCTCTGTTCGATCCTGGAAGCGGCGCTGTTGAGCATCACCCCGGCCCATATCGCGGTGCTCAACGAGCGCGGCAGCCGCACCGGCAAGCGCCTGCGACGGCTCAAGCGCGACATCGACCAACCGCTGTCGGCGATTCTGAGTCTCAACACGGTGGCGCACACTTTCGGCGCGGCCGGGGTCGGCGCCCAGGCGCAGGTGATCTTCGGCCAGGCCTGGCTGACCCTGGCTTCGGCCATCGTCACGCTGCTCATCCTGGTGTTCTCCGAGATCATCCCCAAGACCCTCGGCGCGACCCATGCCAAGTCCCTGGCGGGCTTCACCGCCAGCGCCTGTATCGTGCTCATCTACGTCACCTGGCCGCTGGTGCAGCTGTCAAAGCAGATCACCCGCTGGCTGGCGCACGACAAATCGGCCCCGACGGTCAGCCGCGAGGAGTTCCGCGTTCTGGCTCAGGCCGGCTCGCGCGAGGGCGTGTTCGGGGAAGAAGAATCCAATATCTTCACCAATCTGATCCGCTTCAGCGCCATTCGCGTCGAAGACATCATGACCCCGCGCGTGGCTGTTGTGAAGATGCGTTGCGACCAGACAGTCAGCGAAACCATGGACTCTTCCCGGGGCATGAGCTTTTCGCGTTTTCCCGTCTACGGTGAGTCAGACGAAGACATCCGCGGCTACGTGCTCAAGACCGACATCATGCTGGCCCAGGCCCAGGGACGCGGCGAAACGCGCCTGGAAGAACTCAAACGAGAGGTCCTGTTCGTGCCCGAGTTCGTGTCGCTGCAGAACCTTTTTAGCGAATTGCTGGCGCGGCAGGAGCACTTTGCCGTGGTGGTTGACGAGTATGGTGGTCTGGCCGGGGTGGTGACGATGGAAGACGTGCTCGAAACCCTGCTCGGCATGGAGATCGTCGACGAAAGCGACACCGTTGAAGACTTGCGCCACGCCGCGCGGGAGCAGTGGAAGACCCGCGCGCGCAAACTCGGCCTGGAATTGCCGGAAACCGGGCTGCAGTCGGAAACGGAATCACCCGAACCGGACGAGGAGGAGCGAAAAGATGACGCCTAGAAAGTTCTTTTGTGCACTTTGTCTGCTACTTCTGGTGGCAGCCTGCGCGGCCACGCCGGAGTCCACGAGCCGCCTGGATATCGAGGGCGCCCACCGGCCCGAACCCGGTCGCACGATTTCCGGCCAGCCCACGCCCGCCGAACTGGTCGCGGCCGAGCGTGCCGGTGTGCGCCACGTGGTCAACGCCCGCGACATCGGTGAATTCGAGGCCTGGGACGAAGCCGAGTTGGTCGCTGCCCTGGGCATGGAGTACCACCGCGTGCCGATCGGCAGCCCCGGGGACCTCAACCGCGCCGCAGTCGAGGATTTCGACCGCATCCTGGCCGAAATCGGCGACGACCCGGCCCTGCTGCACTGTGCCTCAGGCAACCGCATCGGCGCCCTGTACGCACTACGCGCGGCCTGGATCCAGGGCCGGGATGCAGAATCGGCAATCGAAATCGGCAAGGCGCACGGCCTGACCAGCCTGGAACGGCCGGTACGCAGAAAGCTCGGCAGGAACTGAGGCGACCTTCAGTCCATTCCCGGCCGGCCTTGCCAATAGCCACTGACGGCATCCGGAACGGCTTCGGTTAGCTGGCCGGCCAGCGCCGCGCGAAAGCGCCCAATCACGGCGGACATGTTCGCCTGCTGCGGTGACAATCGCAGGATATCGACGCCAGCAGCGGCGAGGGATTCGACGTGCGGGCCGAGATCCTGCAAGGCACCGGACTGCACCTGGATGCCGTTCAAATTGAGGAATGGCCGGTCTTCTCGGGTCTGCACGAGTTGGCCTTCAGGGTGATGGATGCACTCGAAACCGCACTGATCCTTGCCGCGGCCGACCGCGCGGGCCGTAAAACAACGCGCCGAATGCGACAGGGGCACGCGACCCCAGGCCAGGATCTCGATCTCGGGCCCGTCCGTACCCGGCTCCCGGAGCTGCGACAGTTGCGCCTGCCCGAGTTCCACCGGTGCAACCATGCGAAACAGCCCCGACGCGTGCAACAGCGCCAGCGCCCGGTGGTTGTAAATGTTCACCCCCTGCCCCGTCACGAAAGGCAGGCCGCGTTCGCGACACAGTTGCACCGCCGAGAGATCACCGGCCTCGACGGCGAACTCGCCATTTTCCACGATGCGCTTGCACATCGACAGTTCGGAGGCCGCCTCGATCAGGGTCAGGGTCGAGAGCACGACCTCGTGACCGGCGGCCTTCAGGTCGCGCCCCAGTGCCAGCCAGTCGGTCAACTTGAGTTCGCGTCGCTTGGAGCAGACCGTCTCGCCCAGGTAGACGATATCAACCGGCTCGCCGGCCATCGACTCGTAGAAGGCCAGCGTCTTCTGACGCGGCCAGAAATACTGCAACGGACCCAGGGAAAGCTTCATTGCCATGCCCTTTGGTACGGCCCCAAAGTAACCTGGCTGCCTTCCGACAGGCGCGTGAGCTCGCTTTGCCATTTGGCATCCGTGGCAAATCCTTCCGGGTCGGCCTCAAGCCGATCGATGGCGGCGCGCCAGATGCGCACAACCGTGCCGACATAGGCCGGCGAACGCTGGCGACCCTCGATCTTGACTGCCGAGATGCCGGCGGCCTTCAGCCGCGGCAACAGTTCGAGGGTATTGAGGCTGGTCGGCTCTTCCAGGACGTGGGAAATCTCGTCGCCGAGCCGGTAGCGACCCTTGCAGACCACCGGATAGCCGGCCGGCTCGCCGTCGGCAAAGCGGTCGATCAGCACGCCGTTGAGGCGCGCCGTCTTGCCTTCGGGCGTTTCCTGCCAGGCCACGAACTCGGCCGGTGAGCAGACCCCGGCCAGGTTGGGTGATCGGCCGGTGACGTAGCTGGAGAGTTGGCAGCGGCCCTCGACCATGATGCACAGGCTGCCGAAGGCGAACACCTCGAGCTCGAGCGGCGTTTTCTCGGCCAGCGCCTCGACCTGCTGGATGGCCAGCACGCGCGGCAACACTGCACGCGAGATGCCGAATTGTTCGTGGAAGAACTTCAGCGCTGCCGCCGTCGTCGCCGAGCCCTGAACGGACAGATGGCGCCGGATATCGGGATGCTTCCGGGCAGCGTAGTCCATCACCGCCATCTCGGCGATGATGAGCGCGTCCACGCCCAGGTCGGCGGCCCGGTCGACCGCCGAGTACCACTGCGACAGCTTGTCGGAAGTGGGATAGGTATTGAGCGCCACGTAGACCCGGCAACCGTGCGAGCGCGCATGGGCCAGGCCGCGCTCGATATCGCGATCGGAAAAATTCAGGCCCGGGAAAGCGCGCGCATTGGTCGCGTCGCGGAACCCCAGGTAGACGGCGTCGGCACCGTTGTTGACCGCCTCACGCAGGGCTGGCAGCGAGCCGGCCGGACAGACGAGCTTGATGGGCATTGCAGTCGAACCGGGAAGATGTCGGATGCGCCACAGCTTGACCGCAACATCAAGGATTGTCCTTGATGGCCGTCAAGCCGGTCCACCAGCATCCCGAATGGCATCGACCGCCGCCAGGATACGCCCGGGCTCGTCCAGGGCATTGGGCCAGTGCGGCGAGAGGCGAATCCAGCCGTCGGGACTGGCGCAGGCAATGCCCCGTTCGGCCAGCGCCTGCGCCCAAGGCGGCGCTTGAGCCGGGTCGTCAGTGCGAACGCTGAGGATACCGGAGCGCCCCGACCCATCGCTCATCCGGGCCGATCGGAAGCCGCGCTCGATCAGGCCCGGTTCGAGCGCATCATGCCAGGCCTGTACGTGCCCGAAAATGCGCTCGATGCCGATCTGTTCGAGCAGACCGAGACTGGCTTCCAGGCCGGCGGCGCCAAGCGTGTTGGGCGTGCCCGCCTCGGCCATCAGGGCACCGGGGCGGAACGGCCGGTCATAGCGCAGTTCGCCGGGCGCGCGGGTCAGAAAGGCAAAGGCGTCCTCGTGGCTGAGCCAGCCGGCCATATTCGGCTCGAGCGCGGCGGCCCGCTCCGGTGCCACGTAGAGAAAGCCGATCCCTTCCGGCGCCATCAGCCACTTGTGCGAACCACAGGCCAGATAGTCGATCCCCATCGCCTCGACATCCAGCGGCACGATACCGGCGGCCTGGATCGCGTCGACGAACAGTTCCGTTCCGTGGCGCTTGCACAGTTCTCCCATGGTTTCGAGCGGCATACGCTGGCCGGTGGTGAACTGCACGGCGCTGACTGCCACCAGCCGCACGCCGCGCTTGAGCTCGGCCTCGAAACGTTCCAGGGCTGCGTGGCGATCGGCGCGAAAATCATCGGCCTTGAGCCAGACCAACTCCAAGTCATGCTGCCGCGCGGCCTGCTGCCAAGGTGTGATATTGGTCGGAAATTCGCCGTCGAAGACCAGCACCCGCTCGCGCGCACGCCAGGACAATCCCTGGGCGATGGCGATGATGCCGGCCGAAGTGTTGGCGGTCAACGCCACGCTGTCAGCCGGCGCGGCGATCAGCCGGGCCAGGGAATCGCGCAGGCGCTCGCGCCGCTGCATCTCCTCGCGATACCAGGCCATCCCCTGTCCGGCATAGCCGTCGAGAACCGCATCGATTGCCGCACGCACCGGCTGCGACGGCGGCGACAGCGAAGCGTGGTTGACGTAGACATCGGCTTGCAGTTGCGGGAAAAGCGCCCGGCTTTCGAGTTCGGCCTGATTAGTCACGAACAACTCCTGCTGCGGCAAATTGAAGAATGCGGTCCGTAATTGCTGTCGGTCAAGGCTGCATGGAACCGGGGCGAATAGGCTGCTATAAATCTGTGCATCAACGCACGCCGCCTCAGGAAGGGCCATGGCCGAGCATCTGCAATCGCCTCCATCCGATCTCGACGACGCCATCGCAGACGATGATCTCACGATCGTGCGCATGACAGCCAGAACGGGGGCGGCACTCGCCACACTGATCGTGCCGACCTACCACCTGATCGAGTTCATCAACGGTACCGACCCGAGCCTGCTGTGGCAGCACGCCGCCTGGCGTGCGCCCGTGCTCGTCGTTGCCTTCATCATCCTCGCTCGCTGGGCGGTCGATCCGCGCGGCCGTGGCACAGCCATCCTGCTCAAGGCGCTGTCCCTGGCCCTCATGGTGATGATTTTCGGCCTGTTCACCACGGCCTGGCTGCATCCCGACGGCGATCCCGAGCGCATGACTCGCGGCTTGATCATGACGACTTTCGCCCTGGCCCTGCTGACCCTCAAGGGCGGACGCGAACTGCTGGCCATCTACGTCGCTCCGTTCACGCTGTCGATGGTCGTGCTGTGGCGTGCGGGCGTCGACTTGACCGCGCTCGGCTTGAGGCTGGTCGACCCGCTGATGATGCTCGTCGTCGCCGTGCTCATCGCCGAACTGTTCCACCGCATTCGCCAACACTCCGCGTCGCTCAGGACCGAGCTGGTCCGCCTGGCCAGCATCGATGCGCTGACCGGGCTGCACAATCGCCGCCACCTCGATTCCCGGGCCGGCGCCGAAATGGCCCGCGCCCGCCGGCACAAGACCCCCTTCAGCGTCATCATCGGCGACCTCGACCACTTCAAGCGGATCAACGACCGCCACGGTCACAACATCGGCGATATGGTGCTGCGCCGCGTCGCCGAACTGGTGCGGCAAAACCTCCGTGAAGAGGACCTGGCGGTACGCTGGGGCGGCGAGGAATTCCTGCTGCTCCTGCCCGGCGTGGATGAAGCCGGAGCCACGCAGGCGGCGGAAAAGGTCCGGGTCATCCTGGCCGAAACCCGGCTCGATTGCGACGGGCACGAGATTCACGTCACGATCAGCCTGGGCGTGGCCGAGTATGCCGGCGAGCACGAGTTCAGGGACCTGGTCAAGCGGGCCGATGAAGCCATGTACCGAGCCAAGCAGACCGGCCGCAACCGGGTCTGCAAGGCATCGGATGGGCTGGATGCCGACTTCGAGAGAACGCCGGCCGCGTAGCCTACTCGTAAGGCCTGTTCACTCAGCGTTCGCCCATTCACGCCTGCCCCCGGGCAATATGAGAGCAGGGAACCCGTTTGACGTGGCCGACAATCATTGTCCGGCGGGCCGGGCATGGGCAACCAGTGCCGGAATCGAGCGCAACAGCGCATCGACGCGCTTTTCCACATCCGGGTCCGGAACGATCGCTTCCGGCCAGGCGCGGGCGGTCTCGGCCGGCCATTTGCGCGTCGCATCCAGACCCAGTTTCGAGCCCAGGCCGGGCTCGGGCCCGGAAAAGTCGAGCGCATCCATCGGGGTGCGATCCACGTGCATCGAATCGCGCGCCGGATCGACGTGGTTGGCAATGGCCCATAAAACCTCATTGCCGTCGCGAATGTCGATATCGGCATCGACCACCACGACGAACTTGGTGTAGGTGAACTGGCGCAGGTACGACCAGATACCCATCATCACGCGCCTTG
Source organism: Wenzhouxiangella sp. XN201 (assembly GCF_011008905.1). Lineage (NCBI taxonomy): Bacteria > Pseudomonadati > Pseudomonadota > Gammaproteobacteria > Chromatiales > Wenzhouxiangellaceae > Wenzhouxiangella > Wenzhouxiangella sp. XN201. The sequence continues at coordinate 49,381 of NZ_JAAIVI010000017.1, read as the reverse complement.
CATGGCCGGGATAGCGCTTGTCGATCGACACCAGCGCGATGCGGTAGGAACAAGCCGCCGGCGGCAGGTAGAAATCATGCACCTCGGGAAAGATGCCGCGCAGAATGGGTACGAACAGATCGTTGAGCGCCGAGGCCAGAACCGACGGCTCATCGTGCGGCGACTTGCCCATGAAGCTGCCCTGATAGATGGCATTGCTGCGCAGCGATACCCGCTCAACGGTGAAGACGGGATAGCGGCCCGGTGCATTGTAATGGCCGGTGTGGTCGCCGAACGGGCCTTCGATGGCCGTATCGTCGGGATGAATATGACCCTCGAGCAGTATTTCGGCCCCGGCCGGTACCTCCAGCCCGGTCAGCGGCGCGGTCACGACTTCGCTTCGCGCCCCGCGCAGCAGACCGGCGAACTGCAGCTCCGACAGGGTGTCGGGTACCGGCGCGACCGCCGCCAGGGTGGTGGCCGGGTCGGCGCCGATGGCCACCGCCAGCGGAAAGGGTTGGCCGGGCCGTGTGCGCTGCCACTCGGCGAAGTCCTGTGCCCCGCCGCGATGCGCCAGCCAGCGCATGATCACGCGATTGCGGCCGATCAGCTGCTGGCGGTAGATGCCGATGTTGTGACGCCCCAGGCGTGCGTTGTGCGTGATCACCAGCCCGAGCGTGATCAATCGCCCGGCATCGCCGGGCCAGCACTGCTGGATCGGCAGCCGTGCCAAGTCGATGTCGCCGCCCTCGAGCACTTCGTCGCCGAACGCGCCGTGCTCGACCCGTTTCGGTGCCATCAGCGCGATCTGAGCCAGCTCCGGCCAGTCCGACAGAGCCGACCTGAGCGAGCGCGGCAGGCGCGGCTGCTGCAGCCGGGCGAGCAGTTCACCGAGTTCCTCGAGCCGGCCGATCGGCCGTCCACCCAGCACCGCCTCGATACGGCGGCGATGCCCGAACAGGTTGAGCAGCAGCGGATGGTCGCTGCCCACGGGATGTTTGATCAGCAGCGCCGGGCCGTGCGATGCCTGCACCCGGCGCGCCAGGGCGGTAGCCTCCAGCACCGGATCGACCGGCTCGTCGATCTCGACCAGTTCGCTCCGGTTTTTCAGATCATCGAGAAAGCCACGCAGATCGCGATAGGGCATGAGCAGAACTCCAGCCTCAACCGCGCAAGCCTAGAACGCCCGGCCGCGCGTGTCCTTGTCGGCCGTCAAGTCGGGGACTTCACCTGCGCACTGGTTTGGCAAAGGGGGGGGGTGGGCTAGACTGGGCCCGGGTTTGGCATGTACGAGGCAAAGCATGAGATATCTCTTCCAGGCGGGCACGCTCGTCTCATTCCTGCTGCTGGCCACGCTCGGCCAGGCGGCGCTGCCCGGCGGCATCAGCGGCCACTGGTACAACCCGGAGCAGTCCGGGCACGGCCTGACCATCACCCTGGCCCGGCCCGGTTTTGCCGCCATCATCTGGCACGTCTACGACGACGAAGGCAATCCGCTGACCCTCAACATCGAGGGCCGGATCAGCGGCCGCAGCATCACCGGCACCGCTTACGCCGCGCGCGGCATGGAGTTCGGATCGTTCGATCCGGCCGCGCTCGAAGTCTCGGTCTGGGGCGAGGTCGATCTCGAGTTCGACAGCTGCGTGCAGGCCACCTTGCACTGGGATTCACCGGATCCCGCCTTCGGCAGCGGTTCGATGCCGCTGGAGCGGCTCGCCTTTACCCACGGCGTCGACTGCAATCTGCCGCCGATCGATCAGTCCGCGTTCGGCCGCTACGGCGGCGAGGTCATCGAGGGCGACGATCCCGAGACAGCCGTTGCCTTCACGGGCATCGTGGATCTGGAAGGCCGGCTGTGGGGCATCGAACGGCTGCGATATCCGATCCCCAGCCCGATGTGGGCGGGCGGGCGAGTCCACCATGTGGTCCGGACGGAGCCTGCGCGGGAAGACGGCTCACTCAGGGGCCGCGCGGACTTGGTGTTTTGGACCCTGGGGGGCCGCGAGGGAAGCGACGCCCCCGGAAGCTGGCCGGAAGGCGAGCCCGGCGGCGAACTGTCCTGGCAGTCACGCGACCGCGACTTCGATCTGAGTTTTTCGCCGGCCAACGATGATCGCACCCTGGTAGCGCCCATCGACACCGCAGCGTTGGCTGGCCGGTGGGCGGTGCCCATGCAGAACCAATTCGGGGAGGCCACGGCCTGGCTCGAGATCGAGGCCGGCGGCCGGGCCTGCATCGAGATGTCGCCCTGGTACGAACCGCCGGGCGGCTGCCATTTCGAAGGCCGGATCGACGCACCCGACGGTGAGCACGGGTTGATCGATTTCGAGTTCCATCGCCCCGAGGAATCACCGGGGACGCCCCATCGCGGCCGCGGCTGGCTGACCGACGGGCCGGACGGACTCGAGCTGATCCTGACCGGCGACGGCAGCTTCGGCCTGATGGCCTACCCGGAGTCCTGACGCCGGCCGGGCTGGAATGCCGATCTCGACCCGCCGGTCGAGGTGGCGTGATCAGGCGGCGCGTCGGCCAAAACGGTCGGCGCGGTAGTCGCTGACATCCAATGCCGGCTCGCGGCCATCGAGCAGGTCGGCAAGGATCTCCGCCGAGCCGCAGGCCATGGTCCAGCCCATCGGGCCGTGGCCGGTGTTCAGATAGAGCCCCCGAAGATCGGTTTCGCCGATCAGGGGCCGACCGTCGGGCGTGACCGGGCGCAGCCCGGCCCAGAGTCGCCCGGCCTTCGGCGTCAATTGCTCGGCCAGCGCCGGCAGCAACTGCCGGGCGCTGGCGAGCAGGTTGTCGATTCGTGCCGGCGGCACAGCCCGGCGGTGGCCGGCGAAATCGGCCAGGCCGGCGACTCTTAACGTCCGCTCTCCCAGCCGCAGGGTGACAAAGCGTCGCTCGGCATCGAGCAGCGGCAGGGTCGGCAAGTTCGTGGCATCGTTGATCTCGAAGGTGGCCGAGTAACCGCGCACGGGATAGATCGGCGCCTGGACGCTGAGTGACTGCAACAGCGCTGGCGTTTCCGAGCCCGTCGCGATCACGCAGGTATCAGCCTCGATCGTGTCGCGGTTGGTCACCACGGAATGAAACTCGCCGCGTTCACAGTTGATTCGCTGCACGCCTTCGTTCAGACGCAGTTCGGCACCAGCAAGGGTCGCGCGGGCAACCACCTGGCGGGCAAAGGCAGCCGCGTCGCCGGATTCATGCGCCGGGTAATAGAGCGCACCGGCCAGTTGCTGACGAACCGGCGCCAGGGCCGGTTCGCTGGCGACCACTGCCGCGGCGTCCAGGCGCTCGACTTCACCCAAGCCCTCGACCAATCGCTGACGCAGCGCAAATGAGCGCGACAGCGCCGCCTCGGAGAAGTACAGTTGCATGGAGCCCGAGCAGGTCTGGTCGTAGCGCAGTTCGTGGGCTTCGCGCCAATGCTGCAGAACTTCGAGCGAGTAGCAGCCCAGGCGGATTGCTGCCCGGGCGTTGTATTCGAAGCGCGGGCGACGCGCCTCGAGCATGAAACGCAGGCCCCAGAAACCGATCCCCGGCAGCGCGCTCGGCGGCAGTCGCCAGGGCGCGTCGCGCCGGCCCACGTAGCGCAGCAGCTTGCCGAAAAGACCGGGCTGGTTCCAGGGCTCGGAATGTAGCGGCGTGATACCACCGCCGTTGGCCTGGCTGGTGCCCGCGGCCACGCCGTTGGCCCGGTCGATCACCGTAACCCGATGACCGCGCTCGGTCAGAGCCAGGGCGGTGGCCGCTCCGACAACGCCAGCACCGATAACGATGACACGTTTCATGGCGGCATCTTACCGATCAGAACCTTGCCCGGGTTGAGCAGTTCGTCGGGATCGAGACAGCTTTTCAGTCGCGCCATGGTATCGAGACGGACGCTGTCGGCGCGCGCGGCCAGTTCGGCGGCGCGCAGCTGGCCGATGCCGTGTTCGGCAGCGATCGAACCGCGAAAGCGCACCACCTGGTCGAAGACGATGCGATTGCAGTCGGCCTCAAAGGCGTGAAAGGCTTCGGCCGTCATGTCCTCGGGCTGGCTCAGATTGAAGTGCAGGTTGCCGTCGCCGACGTGACCGAATACACAGGGGCGAATCCCCGGCACGGTATCGGCCAGGGCGCGACTGGTCGTCTCGACAAACTCCGGAATGGCCGCAACGGGGACGGAGATATCGTGCTTGAGGCTCGCGCCGCCCATTTTCTGGGCCGGCGAGATCGACTCACGCAGGCGCCACAACAACTGCGCTTGTGCATCGCTGCCGGCGACGATGGCATCGGTGGTCACCCCCTCGTCGCTGCCGCGCTCGAGGGCCTTGACACAGGCGCCCTGCAGCCAGTCGCCGGCGAGGGCCGTGTCGGCCTGCAGCAGCAGGTACCAGGGGTGGGGCCGGACCAGCGGGTCATGTACGTCGGGCAGGTATTCGAGCACGAAATCGAGCGCCAGCCTGGGCATCAGCTCCAGCGCCGAGATCGTCTCGCCGAGCTGGTGCCGTAGCAGGCGCAGCAACACCACGGCGTGCTCGAGACTGTCGATCGCGATCAGCCCGGTCAGACTCTGACGCGGCGCCGAGACCATCTGCAGGGAAGCCGCGGTGATGATGCCCAGGGTGCCTTCCGAACCGATGAACAGCTGATTGAGGTCATAGCCGCTGTTGTCCTTGCGGAGCACGGTCAGGCCATCGAGGATGCGACCGTCGGCCAGCACCACCTCCAAGCCCAGCACCTGCTGGCGCATGTTGCCGTAGCGCACGGTCAGGTGGCCACCGGCATTGGTGGCGATGTTGCCGCCGATGGTCGCCGTGCCCTCCGAGGCCAGGCTCATCGGAAACAGCAGTCCAGCGCTGGCGGCAGCCTCCTGGACACGCGCAAGGGTGCAGCCGGCTTCGACCACCAGGCTGGCACCCTCGGCGTCGATGTCGCGAATCTCGCGCATGCGCTCGAGACTCAGGATCACTTCACGCCCGCTACCGCCCACGGACTGTCCGCCCACAAGGCCGGTATTGCCACCCTGGGGCACAATCGCCACACCGGCCTCGCGGCAGTGGGCAACCACCGCCGCCACCTGCTGGGTGCTGGCCGGACGCACCACCGCCAGAGGGCGCCGGTGATAGCGCCGGCGCGGTTCCTCGACGTGGCGCGCCATCTCGTCGAGTTCGGTGATGACACCGCCGGGACCGAGCAGGCGCTGCAACCGTTCGAGGAAATGGGTGCCGAAGGCATCGCTCATCGCGGCATTATCCCAGAGCCACACGGGTGAAGCCGAGGAAACCCGCCGCCCGGCCTGCGGTCGAAACCGACTGCGCACCCCGGGGCCCTCGCCCGGGTGCATCACTGATCAGAGGTCGCCTGGAATGATCCAGTACCGCCTGCCGACGATTTCGCTTTTGACCGGGATGCTTGCCGCCTGCAGCTGGACGGTCGATATGCGAGAAGGCCAGGGCGGCCCGGCGGAAACGCGCGCCGACAGCAACGAAGAAATTCTGGTCAGCGGGCAGCTCTCCTATCCCGAGCGCATCGCCCTGCCCTCGGACGGGCAGATGCTGGTCGTGATCCAGGCTGTCGATGAGGCAGGCCCGCTGCCGATCGCCGGCTACCGCATGGCCCTCGACGGCAGCCAGGTGCCGCTGCCCTTCGCCCTGGGTTTCCGACCCGAAACCGGTCGGCCGGTCGTGCACGAGTTGATCGCGCAGGTCCGGCATGACGACCGCCTGCTCAGACAAACCGACCCGGTGTTGCTCGGCACCGATCCCGCCAGCATCGAGCTCGGCCGGATTCACCTCAAGGCGGTCGAGGCGGCCGACTTCGGCCGGGCCTGGCGCTGCGGTTCGCATCGGGTGCGTTTCGACCGGCTCGGCACGCGGCCGCGCCTGGCCATCGATGGGCGGATCTTCGACCTCGAACAGGTGCCGGCTGCCTCCGGCGTACGCCACCAGGTTCCCGGCAATGCCGGCATCGGTGTGCACGAGAAAGGCGATGATTTCCTGGTCATTCACAACGGTGCGAGGCTGCCCGAGTGTCGAGAGGCGGCGGCCCCCGAGGTACCGCTGACCGCGCTCGGCCACGAGCCGGCCTGGCAGTTGCAAATCGACGAGACCCGTCTGCGACTGACCACGGATTACGGCGAATCCGTCATCGAGATGCCGCGCCTGTATACCGGACGCCGGGGCTGGACGACGCGCTACCGTGGTGCCGACGCCGCGGGCGGACTGATCGCCACCTTGCGCGAACGCGTCTGCCGCGATTCGGCGACCGGCATGCCGCATCCCTTCGAGGCCGAAGTGCTGACCGGCCTCGAGACCTTCACGGGTTGCGGCGGCAATCCGGCCGAGCTGCTCACCGGCGGCCGATGGCGCATCAAGCACATCGACGAGGTGCCGGTCGAAACCAAAGCCGAACTGTTTTTCGAATTCACCGATGACGGACAGGTCCGGGGCCGGGCCGGCTGCAATCAGTTCACCGCTGACTACCGCCTGACTGGTGAGCGTCTCGCCATCGAAGATCCGGCCCGCACGCTGATGGCCTGCAGCGATGCCCTTATGGCCCTCGAACAGCGCATTCTCGAGCGCCTGGCGACGGTGGATCGCTTCGAGATCAACGAGCGCGGCGGCCTCGGGCTGATCGGGCGAAATGGCCGCATCGATGCGGTTCGACCAGCGCCCTGAGCCTGCCGCGGGTTCAGCGGGCAGCACGACCCAGGCGCTCCAGCCGGGCAAGCCAGCGTCGGCGGCGACGATCGTCCTTGCCGGCGACCAGGCCGACAAAACAGTGACGCACCGGCCGGATGCCGCAGAACTTGAGGATGTTGCGCTCCAGGTTGCGGAAGCCGTGCGCACGGAAATACCAGCGATAGACCAGCCCGGGCATGCCCATGGTGATCACGACGCGCGCCGACTTGCCCTTGAGATGACGCTCGCCGATACCGTCACGCGCGTCCGCGCTGAAGGCGAAGCCCGGTCGCAGCACCTGTTCCAGAAAGGCCTTGACCTTGGCCGGCATGGTGCCGAGCCAGAGGGGAAAGATCAGCACCAGGTGATCGGCCCGGTCGATCGCTTCCTGGGCCGGGCGTAGCGATGGCGGCAGTTCGCCCTCGGTCCATTCCTTTTCGCTGGCCAGCATGGGGTAGTCGAGCTCGGACAGCCGGATCTCTTCCACGCTGAAACCGGCAGACTCGGCCCCGCGCCGATAGGCCGCGGCCAGGGCGTGGCCGAAGTGTGTGGCATGCGCATCGGGATGCCCCTGAAGGATGAGGATACGACGGCTCATGGATTGAAGGCTAGCATCCGCTGTTCACGCTGAAGTTGATTTCGGTCATGTGCGGTGGACGGTCGCCAGCCGGCCCACCATGGTCAGGCACAAACGGGTACCATATTCGGCCGAGTCGTGACGCATCGTGGAGAAAGCGAGATGGTTGCCAAGCGCAAGGAAGGCAAACTGAAGGCCGCCTGCCAGCAGGACGAGTACGAGGTTGACTGGGAAGATCTGCCACTTTCGTGCCCGACCGCGGGAATGAAGATCTGGAACGCCCACCCGCGTGTCTACGTGCCGGTTCACCGATCCGGTCGCGAAATGTGCGAGTACTGCGGCGCAGTGTTCGTGCTGCGCGATCCCGATCCCGACCAGCCCATGCCGAGGTTCGACAACACGGAGATCGAAGATGCCTTTCGCCATGCGCAGGAGCGCGTGCGCGATCAGTCCTGAATCATTTCCTCGAGCGCTTCGCGGAGCACAACCGCCTGGTTATGCTCCGTATCCTTGGCACCGAACAGCAGCGTGACCGGTCCCGAGGCAGCCAGTTCAGCCAGCTCCTCGAGTTTTTCGCGCTTGTCCTGGTCCTTGAGTTCCTTGCGGTATTTCTGCTTGAACGCGGCCCATAGTTTCGGGTCGTGCCCGAACCACTTTCTCAATTCGGTCGAAGGTGCCAATTCCTTGAACCAGCGATCGAGCCCGGCCTCGTCCCTGGAAATCCCACGCGGCCAGATGCGGTCGACCAGCACACGCCTGCCTTCATCCTTCGCGGGGTCATCGTAGATTCGTCGCAGGCGAATTCTCGGGCTCGTCATACTCTTCTCCCGCCGCAGCGTTTCGGTCATGCAGCCAGAACACGAACGCTCAGGCCCTGTTCTCGCAAAGCTTGCAGCAACTGCTGCTGATGGTCGGCATCACGGGTCTCCAGCTCGAGGGTGATCTCGGTCAGACCGACCGGCACGTGAACCTCGCCGCGGCGGTGGCGCACTTCACGCACGTTCATGGCCAGTTCGGCCACTCGCGAGAGCAGCTTGGACAGGCTGCCGGGGCTGTCCGGCAGGGTCACGGCGATACTCATGAGTCGACCGCTGGCACTCAGACCGTAGTCGATCGAGCGTCCGACCAGGGACATGTCGATATTGCCGCCGGAGATTACACAGGCGACGCGCTCGTCCTGACTCACCGCAATCCGGCCCTCGAGCAGGGCGGCCAGACCGACCACGCCGGCACCCTCGCCAATGGTTCGGGTCGTTTCCAGCAGGGTGACGATGGCCCGGGCGATGGCGTTGTCGTCGACGGTCACGATCTCGTCGACATACTCGCCGATCACCTGGCGCGTGAGCTTACCCGGCGCCTTGACGCTGATGCCGTCGGCGATGGTGCGCGAACCCGGCTGGATTGCATCGAATTCGCCGTCGTCGAGATAGTGCCGCCAGGGTGCGACCGCGTCGGCCTGTACACCGATAAGACGAATGTCCGGGCGCTGCAGCTTGAGCGCCAGGGCGATGCCCGACAGCAGCCCGCCGCCGCCCAGGCACACGACCGCCGTCGTCATCTCCGGCATGGCCTCGAGCATTTCCAGGCCGCAGCTCGCCTGGCCGGCGATGATGTCCCAATCGTCGTAGGGCGATATAAAGGCCAGCCCCTGTACTTCGGCCAGCCCGTGTGCGCGCTCGGTGGCTTCTTCCAGCGTGGTGCCGACCTGCTCGATGCGCGCACCCAGCGAGCGGCAGGCGGCCACCTTGGTCATCGGCGCGGTCTCGGGCATGACCACGGTGGCCGGAATTGCGCGGCTGCGCGCGGCCCGCGCCACGGCCTGGGCATGGTTACCCGCCGAAGCCGCCACCACGCCAGCGGGGCGTTCACCGCCTGTATCGAGTCGGGCCAGCTTGTGGCTGGCGCCGCGGAACTTGAACGAACCGGTGAGCTGCAGGTTTTCCTGCTTGAGCCGCAGCTCGGCGCCCAGGCGCGAGGAAAGGGCTTCGCTGTGCACCAGCGGTGTCGCTTCGACCTGGTCGCGAATGCGCTCGCGCGCCGCGATCAGGTCTTCAAGGTCGAGTTCGACGGCCATGGACGGATTCCTGCAAAAGGAACTGCGACTATTCTGACACCGGTTCGGACACGTCGTAGCGTTCGAGACGTTCCAGCAGTTCGGCTGCACGCGCCTGTACAGCACGGTAGCCGGCTTCCCACTGACCCTCACGCGGACTCGTGCCCGCCAGGCGCAGGATCAGCTCGCGCATTCTCGCGTTGTCGTCCTGAAGTTGCCGATAGGCCTCGGCATGCACCAGTTCCACCGCTCGATCCTGGCAAATACCCAGACAGGGTTGTGGCGCTTCGATGCGGCCGCAGCCCGTGCATTCCCACGCCTTGAATGGGTCTTCGATCTGATTCGGCATGGCTTGTTACTCCCGGCGCCGCTCGTGACACTCGTGCCTGTAGATATCTAGATGCATGTAAAATACATATTATGGCAGATTCCTCGCATGTCCAGCCCGGCCAGGCCGCAAGACCCGCCCGGGCAATAACCGAGGTCCGGTTCTTTCCCCTGGCGGCACTCTACGGAGCGCTCAGCGTTCCGGCGTTCGTGCTCGGCTGGACCGGCTTGCTGCCGACTCTGCCCGGCCTGCGCACGCCCGCCGGCCACGCTCACGAACTGCTGTTCGGCTACGCGCTGGCGGTCGTTGCGGGATTCCTGATCAACCGGGCGTCTGCACCGCGGCTTGCCCTGATGATGGCCCTCTGGCTGGGCGCACGCCTGGCTTTCCTGTTCTTTCCCGGCAGTCTGGCCGCGATTGCGTTCAACGTCGGCTTTGCCGGCCTGGTGGCGGCGACCGCCGCGCCACGCTTCATGAAGGCGGCCAAGAAGTGGCGCAACCGTCTCACCGGCCCGCTGGTTCTGGCGATCTGCGCGGCGGCGGCCGGCTTTCAGTTGCTGACTTTTCACGCCGGTGGGTTCGGGAGCTACGTGCTGCTGGGCGAGGCGGTGGTGCTGTTCGCCATGCTGATGCTTTTCTTCGGAGGCCGATTGATCGCCCCGGCTGCCGCGGGGGCCATCGAACGCAGCGGCGGCAGCATGGAGGCGCGCGTGCAGCCGCGCATCGAGGGCGCCATCCTGCTGGCGATGATCGGCGCCGCCGTGACCGGAATCCTGCCGATGCTCGCCCCCCTGCAAGGCTTGCTGCTGATGCTCGCCGGCACGCTGGCCCTCGTGCGCCTGGCTCGCTGGCGCTTATGGCAATGCTGGCGGCGGATCGACCTGATCGGCCTGGGCATCGGCTACGTCTGGCTGGGGGCGGGGCTGATACTGCTCGGTGCCGGGCGCGGTTTCGCAATCGGACTGCCGCCCGGCGTGGCGACCCATGCCATCACGGTCGGCGCCCTCGGCACCCTGACGACCGGCATCATGCTGCGCACGCGCCTGCTGCGCCTGCGCATTCCGCTCGAACAGTTCGGCAGATCCTTTGCCGCCATGACCGCGCTGGTCTCGCTGGCCGCGTTGTCGCGCCTGGTCGGTGGCGCCAGTGACGGCGGCCTGCTGCTGGCGGCAGCCGCCTGGTCTTCTGCGCTGCTGCTGCTCTTCGCCCTGTTGCTGCGCTTTCGTCAGCCGCGCCAGCCCGGGTGATCGAAGAACTCGGGGTAGGCCTTGAGCACCTGGTGAAGCTGGTGCAGGCCCTCGTGCGGGTCGTCGGAATCACGCAATGACTGGGCCGCGCCCAGGGCGGCGGCCAGCAGCTTGTGCAGCTCAGCGTCGGCATCAGCCGGCAGGCGGCAGTTGGCGAACATGAAGTTCACGTTCTCCTCGACGCTGTCGGCCAGTTCGGCGGCCTGGCCGGCGTCGAAGTTGCCTGCTTTATAGGCAGCGTGATGCGGCTTGAAGGCCGAGCGCAGTTCGCTCATACCCTGCCTGAGCGACTCGTCGCTGGCCCACTTGCCCGACTCCGGTCGAGTCAGGTCAAGCTCGGCCCCACCGTGCGCGGCGTGGTGTTCGCGATCGTGTTCCCGGGATTGATCCTGAGCATGGGCGGTCATCGTACCGGCCAGGGCCAGGATGAGAATCAGGGTGATCTTTCTGGTCATGAGATTCGCCTCCTTGCGGGTGAATGATTCATTCGGGCCGACCGTTCATGGCCTGGCGCACCAGCCCGGCCAGGTGGCGGCAATAGCGATCGAGGTAGTTCATGCCTTCATCGTGACCGGACAACCAGGGATTCATCAGGGTGTGGCGCAGCAGAAAGATGCTGTCGGCCTGTTCGCCGGAATCATCCGGGTCGTCGACGAAGGTGGACGGATCGAGGTCGAGTTCGGCCATCAGCCGCTCAGCGGCGTGCTCGCCCAGGGTATTCCGATGGACCAGGGTGCGCGAGCCGAAGAACTCGCGCGAGTGGATGTCGACTTCCTCGCCCACGCTCAGGCGCTCGTAGAGGCGTCGGCCGAAGGCGTTCATTCTTGCCAGCGAGCGATTGCCGACCGGATTGATCGCCAGGCAGACCAGGTTGGTATCGGGCTCGAAGGGCAGCACGACGCGAGCGATACCGGCAAGCTCGTCGCGCAGCTGGTCGATGTGCTCGAAGAAGTACTCGCAGTTGCGGACAGTCTCCGCACAGAGGCGGCCGAAGTTGTCGGCATCGAGCGGCAGAACGCGATGGCTCAGCCAGGCCCCGGCGGCCGCGGCGCCGGGCTTGGATCCTTCAAGGATGTACTGGCCGAGGTTGCGGAAGCGGCGCTCGTACTCGGAGTCGGGAATCGATTCGGCATCGTCGAAGACGTAGGCGGCCTTCTGGCTGATGAAGTCGGTCATGCCGCGGTTGCGGGCCACGTAAGCGCCGCAGCCGAAGGGCACGTAGCCGAGCTTGTGCGGGTCGACGGTGACCGAATCGACGTGTCGAAGCGCGGCAAAGGCCTTGTAGACCGGCTCGGAAGGAAACAGGTGAAATTGCCGCCGCATTTCGGCGTGGTCGAGCAGGGTGCCGTCGGACCGGTGAAACATGCTGGCGAGGTAGCCACCCCAGGCGGCGTCGACGTGGATGGCGAAGTGCAGGCCTGCTCTGCGCCAGCGCTGGCGCGCGGCGACGATTTCGTGGATCGGATCGATCGACCCGAACTCGGTCGTTCCGAGTACGCCCACCACCGCCAGAACCGGACGCCGCGCTTCGGACAGGCGCTCCAGCGTGGCCTCCAGATCGTGCGCATCCAGACGCATGCGTTCGTTGATCGCCACCGTCACCAGGTTGGCCGCCCCGAGGCCGAGCAGCTTGAGCGCCTTTTCCCAGGAGTAATGGGCGGTATCGGGCACCAGCACCACGGGCGTGCCCAGGTCCGGGTGGCGAGCATGGAATTCGGCCATGCCCAGGGTCTCGACGCGTTCGGCCTCGATGCGCCCGGCAAGGCGGCGGGCCTGGCGACGATCGAGTCGGGCATCGATCGCGGCAAACAGTTCGCGACGCAGGCGAACGACCTGGTCGACCGGGAGGTTGAAAAGTGATCGGTCGTCGGCCGATGTGAACTCGCCCTTCCAGTGCTTCAGTTCGCCGGGCTCGAAGCCGGCCTCGCGCATCGCCGCGGCGGCCGCCAGCGGCCAGTAACGCACCGCGCGGAAATACCACAGCGCCTCGTCGTTGGCGATCGTGCCACCGGAGGTGGCGTGTCCCCAGGCGCAAGGCTCCTGCTTCGGATCGGTATTGAAGCCGAACATGGTGGCCAGTTGCCGGCCCAGTTCCAGTTCCAACGGCAGCGTGACCGGCGAGGCCTCGTCGGTGACGTGATTGGGGTTGTAGAGCGTGGTCACCAGCTGCGCGATCAGGCCCGGCAGCAGCAGGTCGGAGGCCATGTGCCCGATGTAGCGGGGGTTGAAGAAGGGCGCGGAGTTCTTCAGTCGCGCGGTCAATCCGTGCAGTTCGGTCTTCATGCGCCCGACGAAGCGACGGTACTCCGGACCCGATTCGGCCAGCACCGGGATCTGTGGCCGATCCTCGGGGTGAATGTTGCGGCGCCAGTAGACATGGTCGCGCAGCAGTTCCACCAGCACCTTCTCCAATAGCTCGTTGTTCTCCGCGTAGGAGCCGAGAAACAGCGGGCTAAGCCAGTCGACCAGTTCGTCCCGATTGTCACGCTTTGTGTTCATGTCTTCGGCTTTCTTGATTTCGGTCAAAAAGCAGTATCTGAAATACTGCTTTACTCACTATACGCCAATATCGGCCCGCCGGACGGGCCGTTCAAGGGAATCCTGCCATGAACAACATCCGCCAGCCGACCCGGGATGAACTGCAGCAATTTCCGTTGCTGTCGGGCCTCGACGAGACCGAATCACGGCGCGTTCTGAACAAGGCACGCGTGGTCACGGTGGCCCGCGGGGAGCACCTGTTCCACCACGGCGACCCGGCTCGGCGCATCTGGCTGTGCCGGACCGGTCAGCTCAAGCTCTTCCGCCTGTCCGACTCGGGCCAGGAGAAGATCATCGCCATCATCAACCCGGGGCGCAGTTTCGCCGAAGCGACGCTGTTCATGCCCGCTCGAGTCTACCCGGTCCACTGTGCGGCACTGAAACCGAGCGAGCTGGTCGGTTTCGATGCCGACGACCTGGTCGAGACCCTGCACAACGACCCCGAAGCCTGCTTCCGCCTGCTCGGTACGCTGAGCGTGCGCATGCACGAAAAGATCAACCAGATCGATTCGCTCGCCCTGCAGAACGCGCACCTGCGCGTGGCGCACTATTTGCTCGAGGAATACCGGCGTCTCCAGGCGCCGAAGACCTTCCGCCTGGAGGCGAGCAAGAAGCACATCGCCGGCCTGCTGGCCGTCCAGCCGGAAACGCTGTCGCGCAGTCTCACCGCCCTGCAGCGCGAGGGAGCACTCGACATGGATGCACGCTACATCACCATCAGCGACCCGGAAAAGCTCGAGCAGATCGCACGCAGCGGCTTCTCGGCACCGCACTGAAGCGTGCGGGATCCTCTCAGGCGGGTGCCGGCGCGAGGCGCCCGCTATGGGGCGTGTCTCCAGGCGCATGGCTGACCCGGTAATCGGCAGCGATTACCGCCCCCAGCACCAACACGGCCAGACCCTGGTGCAGGGTGCCGAGCACCACCGGGACGTAGAGCATCAGGGTGGCAATGCCCAGTGCCGCCTGCGCGGCAACGATGGTCAGCAGGATGTCGAAGGCGCGGCGGGCGCCGACATCCAGTGAATGGCTTCGCTGCCGCCACCACGCGACAATCGCCAGGGCCAGGGTGGTCAGGGCCAGTATGCGATGCATGAACTGCACCGTGGCGGGGTTCTCGAAGAAATTGCGCCACAACGGCGCCAGGCCGAGGAAGCCGTCGGGAATCCACTGCCCGGCCATCAACGGAAAATCGTTGTAGACGAAGCCGGCACGCAATCCCGCGACGAAGGCGCCGACGAAGATGGTCAGGCCGGTCATGGCCAGCAACGTGATCGTCCAGCGCCGCATCGGATGCGGCCGGTGCTCGGCCGGCATCAGCAGGCCCAGGGCGAGCCGGAACATGAAGGCGAAGATGATCAACGCCAGGCTCAGGTGCGCGGCCAGGCGGTAGGGACTCACGCGCGGAATGTCGACCAGGCCGCTCTGGACCATATACCAGCCCATCCAGCCTTGCAGGGCCCCCAGGCCGAAGATGCCCAGCAGGGGCCAGCGCAGCCGCCCGGGGATCCAGCCACGCCACCAGAACCAGGCCAGTGGCAGGGCGAAGACCAGGCCGAGCGAGCGCGCCAGCAGGCGATGCCCGAATTCGAACCAGTAGATCACCTTGAAGGCGTCGAGCGACATGCCGCGGTTGACCTTCTGGTACTCGGGGCTGGCCCGGTAGGCTTCGAATTCACGCATCCAGCGTGCTTCGCTCATCGGTGGAATCACGCCGGTGACCGGCTCCCACTCGACCATGGACAGGCCCGAGCCGGTCAGCCGGGTGGCGCCGCCCAGCATCACGAGCGAGAAGAGCACGAAGCAGCAGATCAGCAACCAGATGCCGATGCGCCGCTGATGATGTCGTTCGATCAGATTCATGACCTTGCTTCAGTCCGTTTCCATGGCCGGGGCGTGTTCTCTGACCAGGCGAACGGCCTTGGCCTCGGTCTTCAGGTCGGCCCGGTCCAGGCCATTGCCGAAGTGCACCGCCCAGGCGCTCTCCGGGTAAAGGCGGAAAGTCTCTCCCGTCCAGTATTCTCCCGCAACCGCTCCGGGAAAGAATGTCTGGTCGACGATCAACTCGGATTCGCGCAGCGCGACGTCGCCGAGCGACATGAGTTCCTCCCGGTCGGGCATACGCCAGCCATCATGACCGCAGAGACGATCGCGGTTGGTCGCTTCGACCAGCGACTGGGTATCACAGGCCGAGCCCTCGCAAACACCGCCGTCGGCCAGTCCGGGTTCACTCATATGCCTGTGCTTGTCGGTGCTGTACCACGTGTAGCGATGATCTCGATCGTGCCGGCCACCGGCGGCGTCGTGGACCTGCCACATCAGGCCACTGGCCGGATCGAACACACAGCGGTGCGGCCCTGCATCGCCGGGCGACAGTATATGTCCGGACGCATCAATGCGTTGCCAGTTTTCGGACACGGGCCGCTGATCGACGTCTTCGTCACAGCCGGCGAGCAGCGCCAGGGCGAACGTCAGGAAGATGGCCGGGAAAAATTTTCGTGGCATGCGAGTATCTCTTCGGGCTGGTGGCGGAATGCGACATTAGCCGCCGGATCGGCAACGCGGTCTGACCTGGATCAACTGCCCGGGCTCAATCCCGCTCGGGGCGGCGAATTTGACTTCAATCAATGAACCCGGCCGTCTAGCGGACCTACACTTTGCGGCAAGGACATCATCCGCGCTAAAAGATGCATTTAATCTACATTTGTTGCGCATTGCAAGAGGACATCATGCCATGAGCGATTCACAAAACGACCGGGGCGCCGAAGCCCGCGAACCGGAACAAGACCAGGAACGCCTGCCGGTCATGCAGCGCATTCTCGACAATCCGTTCCTGTTGCTGTTTCTCGGCGTCACGATTCCCACCGTGACCTACATCATCTGGGGCGTGATGAACATCGTCACCGTCCCGATCGGCTGATCGAGGGAGCAAGCCATGAGTGCCATTCAACCGCCTGCCCGACGCGTGTGGTGGAAACAGCCGGTCGACCGTGTCGAGATCGTCTGGATCGCCATCGCGCTCGTCTGGTGCCTGATCATGTTCTTCTTCATGCCCTACTGGCATGTCTACGGCGAGCAGAACTATTCCGGCGAAGCTTACCGGGTCAATCCCCAGGATTACGTCGCGAAGGTTAACGAGTTCGTCGAGGAATACACCGTGCGGCACGAGACCGACCGCCAGGTGCCGGTCGTGCGCCCGCCCGCCGGCGGCGACGTCTACCTGCTCGCGCGCCTGTGGGACTGGTACCCGATTCTCGAACTCGAGGCTGGCGAAACATACCGTTTCCATGTTTCCTCGGCCGACTGGCAGCACGGCCTGTCGATTCAACCGATCAACATCAACTTCCAGGTCCTGCCCGGCTACGACATGGTACTCAACGTCACGCCGACCGAGCCCGGCGAGTACGCCGTGGTGTGCAACGAGTACTGCGGAATCATGCACCACACGATGATGAGCCGCATCTACGTCGTCGACAACTGATTCAAGCGAGGGAACCCGTCATGCAACCCCAATTTCGTACCTGCCCGGAATCCGGGCTCGTGTTCCACCGCCCGGCAGAAAACCTGATCAAGGCCAATGCCGTCGCCGCGGTGGTCTTCCTGGCCGTCGGCGGCCTGCTCGGCCTGCTGGTCGCGCTGACGCGCTGGCCGGCGGTGCAGATTCTCAACGCCCAGGACTTTTACACTGTACTGACCGGCCACGGCGTCGTGATGCTACTGGTCTGGATCCTGTTCTTCGAGATCGCGCTGCTGTATTTCTGCTCATCGGTGTTGCTCAGGTGCCGCATCGCAACACCGAGACTGGGCTGGGTGGCCTTCGGGCTCATGATCGGTGGTGCAGCCATCACATCCTGGGCCATCATCGCCGGCTCGTCGAGCGTGATGATGACCTCCTACGTCCCCATGCCAGCCGCGCCCGGCTTCTACTTCGGCCTGATCCTGTTTGCCGTCGGCGCCTTGATCGGCGTATTCATGTTCTTCGGCACACTCGTCATTGCCCGCGACGAGAAAACCTACGAGGGCTCGATTCCACTGGTCACTTTCGGCGCACTAACGGCCGCCATCCTGGCGGTATTCACGATCGCCTGCGGCGCCATCATCCTGATTCCGACCTGGCTGTGGTCGATCGGCTACATCAGCGAGATCGATCCGCTGATGTACCGCCTGGTCTGGTGGGGTCTGGGCCATACCTCGCAGCAGATCAACGTCGCTGCACACGTGTCGGTCTGGTATGCGGTCGCCGCGATCGTGTTCGGCGCCAGGCCGATGTCGGAGAAGGTCAGCCGCGGCGCCTTCTTCCTCTACATCCTGTTCATCTCGGTCGCCTCGGCCCATCACCTGCTCGGCGACCCGGGCCTGAGCACCGAATGGAAGATCTTCAACACCAGCTACGTGATGTACCTGGCGGTACTCGCCAGCCTGGTCCACGGCCTGACCGTACCCGGCTCGATCGAGGTCGCCCAGCGCGAGAAAGGCCACAATAGGGGCCTGTTCGAGTGGCTCCGCAAGGCGCCCTGGGGCAACCCGGTGTTCTCCGGCATGTTCCTGTCGCTGGTCGGCTTCGGCTTCATCGGCGGCATCTCGGGCGTGGTGATGGGCAGTGAGCAGATCAACTTCCTGATCCACAACACCATCTACGTGCCCGGTCACTTCCACGCCACGGTGGTGCTCGGCACCACGCTCGCCTTCATGGCCATGAGCCTGTGGCTGGTACCGGTGCTGTTCCGGCGCAAGCTGTTCATGCCCGGCCTGGCCAAGTGGCAGCCCTGGCTGTTCGGCATCGGTACCGCGCTACAGACCTTCTTCATGATGGGCGCGGGCACCCTGGGCGTTTCGCGCCGCCACTGGGACATGGCCTTTACCGGTTCGGCCTTCGAGTGGACCTATCCGGGCATGGCCTACACCATGATGGCGCTCAACGGCATCAGCGCGGTCATCGCCGTGCTCGGTGGCATGATCTTTGTGGTCGTGATCGTCGGTACGGTGCTGTTCGGCCAGAAGACCAGCCCGGCCGAGTACTCGAGTACCCGCCCGGGCATCCTGCGCGGACCGGCCGAGTCGCTGTCCGGCCACAGCCATGCGGGCCTGGGCGTAAAGGGCTTCCCGGCACCGGGTACCTTCGTGCTGGCGATGTTCCTGTTGCTGATCTTCGTCGTCTACTTCTTTATCAACTACGGTTACCTGGCTTCGGTCTGGCGGTTCAGCTAAGCCATGGCGCACCAGGACGCACAAGCACAGGCTCTGCCGGCGATCGCCCCCGAAGGGGTGCGGCCCCGGCCGGGCCTGCTTGCGATCGCACTGTCGCTGTTCAAGATCCGCATCGGGGCGGCGATCACGCTGTCAGCCCTGGGCGGTGCCGTGCTGGCCGGCGGCGGCTGGCCAGTAGCGGCCGACACGGCCGTTCTCGCCCTCGCCGTCCTGCTGGCGGCCTCCGGTGCCGGCGCCTTCAATCACTACTGGGACCGCGACATCGACGCGGTCATGGGGCGAACCCGCAAGCGGCCCTTCGTCAACGGCACCCTGCAGGCGCATCGGGCCTGGCCGGTGACCTTCCTGGCCATGATCGCCGCCGGCTCAGCCCTGGGCGCCTGGTGGTTCAACCCGGCCTGCGGTCTGTTCGTGGCTGCCGGCGCACTCACCTACGCGCTGGTCTATACCGTCTGGCTCAAGCGTCGCAACGACTGGAACATCGTCATCGGTGGCGCCGCCGGAAGCTGGGCGGTGCTCGCCGGCGCCGCCGCCACCGGCCGGATTGCCGATCCGGACGTGATGCTGCTCACCGCCGTGCTGTTTCTCTGGACGCCTTCGCATTTCTGGTCGCTGGCAGTCGTCATCGCCGATGACTACCGGCGTGCCGGCGTACCCATGCTGCCGGTCACCCGCGGCATCGCTACGGCCGTTCGCTGGAACCTGGTCAACACCGCCCTCCTGGTCGGCGCCACGCTGTGGCTGACCGCGCGCAGCGGCTCGGGACTGGTCTGGCTGCTCGCCGGAACCGGTGCGGCCTGGCTGGCCTGGACGACGCTGCTGATGGCGCGCGATCCCTCGCCGTCACGCGCAATGACGGCGTTCAAGGCCTCCCTCATCCAGCTCGGCCTGTTGCTGGCCGGGTTGTTCGCCATGCACGCGGTGCCATGAATGAACCGGATCACCCCCGGAAGACTCGTCCCGGCACTGCTGGCGTTTGCGCTCGTGCTGTCGGCCGCCGACAGCAACGCTGCCCGCGGTGACGCACTCGAGATCAGTCAGGCCGCCATCGGCAACCGCGTCTCCGATCTGACCCTGATTGACAGCAACGGCGAGCGGCTCAAGCTGCACGACTTGCTCGAACGACCGCTGGGCATCAGCCTCATCTACACCGGTTGCGCGCACTCATGCAGTGTGACCACACGCTACCTCGACGGCGTGGTAAAGACCGCGCGCGAGGCTATGGGCACGGACAGCTTCGGTATGCTCACCATCGGCTTCGATCACGGTGTCGATACGCCCGAATCGATGGCCAATCATGCCCGCCGTCATGGCGTCAATGATCCCGACTGGCGCTTCGTCGTCGCCGAAAGCAACGAAGCACTCGAACAGCTGATTGCCGAACTCGGTTTCGTGTACACACCGAGCCCGCGCGGCTTCGACCACACCGTGCAGTTGAGCCTGCTCGATCGCGACGGCTCGCTCTACCGCCAGGTCTACGGCGAAACCTTCAAAGCGCCGCAGTTGGTCGAGCCGCTCAAGGACCTGGTCTGGCGCCGGCCGAAAAGCGAACAGGGCCTGCTGGCCAGCATCGGAGAACGAATCCGCTTGTTCTGCACCGTCTACGACGCCCGCGGCGATCGCTACTACTTCGACTACTCGATGTTCGTGGGCCTGGGCCTGGGCGGCGCCTTCCTGCTGCTCATCGGCGGCTGGACCGGGCGCGAACTTTTCAGGCGTCGGAGGTCAACATGAGTTCCGGCCAGGTCCGACCGCGACCGGCCTGGCCGGCCCGTGCGCTGGCCCGTGGCGAGTCGCTGCTATCGAACGCCTTTGGCGCAGCCACGAATCCCTTCCACCACCTCGGTGCGCTGGCCATCTACTGCTTCTACATCGCGCTGGTCACCGGCATCTACCTGTTCGTGTTCTACAGCACGAATCTCGAGGGTGCCTGGCATTCAGTCGAAGCCATCACCCACGAGCAGTGGGTCATCGGCGGCCTCATACGCAGCCTGCACCGCTACAGCTCGGACGCCGCCGTGCTTCTGCTGGCACTGCATATGCTGCGCGAGCTGGTCCGCATGCGCCATACCGGGGTGCGCTGGTTCTCCTGGCTGACCGGCATGCCGCTGATCTGGATCGTGCTCATCTTCGGCATTTCCGGCTACTGGATGGTGTGGGACCAACTCGCTGCCTGGGTTGCCACGGCCAGCGCGCAACTGCTCGACTGGCTGCCGATCTTCAGCGATCCGATGGGGAGCAATTTCGTCAGCAATGAAACCGTCAGCGGCCGACTGTTCACGCTGATCGGTTTCATTCACCTCGTCGGCCTGCCCATCGTGCTGGTACTGGGCATCTGGTTTCATCTGCTGCGCGTGCGCTACCCACGCATTCACCCGCCGAGCAAACTCATGCTCGGCAGCCTCGCCAGCCTGATGGTGCTTTCGCTGATCATTCCGGTGACCAGCCATGCGCCGGCCGACCTCGACGCCGTGCCCGGCGTACTGGCCATCGACTGGTTCTACCTGGCCGTCTTTCCGCTGCAGTCGGTGACGTCGCCGGGCACGATCTGGCTGGCCGGAACCACGGGCACCCTGCTGCTGGCCGCACTGCCCTGGATTCTGCCGCGCCGGCGCCAGCCGGTGGCCGAGGTTCATCTTCCCGATTGCACGGGATGCGGCTTTTGTGCCGAGGACTGCCCCTACGGCGCCATCGACATGGTGCCGCGAACCGACGGACGCAATTTCGAGCTCGAAGCCAAAGTGAACGCCTCGCTTTGCGTGTCCTGCGGTATCTGCACTGGCTCATGCCCCTCATCGTCGCCGTTTCGTCAACGCGCGCCGTTGACGACCGGCATCGAGTTGCCGCACTTCACCATGGACGACTTCCGTACAGAACTCGACCGCGCCCGCGACACGGGCCAGACCGGCGAACGCATCCTGGTCTTCGGCTGCGACCACGGCGTGGATGTGGAGAAGACCGAGACCGGGACGGCCCACAGCATGGTGCTGCCCTGCGTCGGCCTGCTACCGCCGGCCGGCATCGACTATGCCTTGCGCAACAGCGGGTATGCCGGCGTGGCGATTGCCGGCTGCGCCGACTGCGACTGTCACCATCGACTGGGCGAGCGCTGGACCCAGGAACGCATCGACCGCGAACGCCCGCCTGGCCTCCGCAAACGCGTGCCGCGGGAACGCCTGTTCACTTACTGGGGCAAGCCCGGGCAGGAAAAAGCCCTGAGCCGAAGATTGGCCGGATTTGCCGCTGGACTCGACCAGGCCGCGACCCCGGAAGCGCCGGGATCGGCCCTGCGGAGGACGGGCACATGAAGGCGCTGGCAGTCGCGGGACAGGGCCTGACCTGGGCGGTGCTGGCCACGCTGATTGGGTTGTTCGGCCAGGGGCCTTCGTTTTCGCCCTACGATCCCGGACAGGCACTGATCAAGGTGTCGATGGCGCATTTGTCCGAGCGGCTCGAGCCCTGCAGGCAACTGAGTGCGGCCGAGCGCGCCGAACTGCCGCCGACCCGACGCGTATCGGAAGTCTGCGGCCGCGAGCGGGCGCCGACCCGCTTCGAGCTGATGCTCGACGGCGAGCTGCTGGTCGCCGATGCGGTGGACGCGGCCGGCCTGTCCGACGGTGGCCGGGCCTATTACCTCGAGTACTTCCCGGTCGAGCCCGGACGCTACACCGTCACGATCCGGCTGGCCGATACACCGCGCACCGCAGGCTTTGACCTCGAGCGCGAAATGAACCTGAACCTGAAAGCCGGCGAATCAGCGCTGATCGAGATCGGTGACGACGGCGTGTCGCTCGAAACGGAGGAATCCTCATGACCCCATCGCACTGGAACCTGGAAGTCCCGTCGGATTTCCGCGGCCGGCTGGCGCGGGCCTGGCTGCTGACCGCCGTCGGCGCCCTGCTGATCTCGGGATTGTTCGTGATCCTGATCGTCGCCTCGCGGACGCCCGGCGTGGAACAGCTGTTTCCGCTCAAGAACTTCTTTCATCTGGCCATCGTCGTACACGTGGATTTCTCCGTGCTGGTGTGGTTCGCAGCCTTCGGTGCGGTGATGTGGACCCTGGTCAGCACGCCCGCGGCTCGCCGCAGCGCCTGGCTCGGCCTGGGACTGGTGATTGCCGGTTCGATCATGCTGGCTGCATCGCCATTCAGGCCGGGTGAAGCGATCATGAGCAACTATGTGCCCGTGCTCGACAACACTCTTTTCCTTGCCGGTCTGTCGGTGTTCGGGATCGGCGTGCTGGTGAGCAGCCTGCGCTCGCTGTTCAATCCCCTGCCGGGCAGCGTCTGGCCGGCCGAAGCCGGCGTGATGCGTTTTGGCGTTCAGACCGGCGTGATTGCCCTGGTACTGGCCGGCGGGCTGCTGCTGTGGTCGCTTTTTGCGTTGCCGCCCTGGCTGGATGGTGCCCAGTACTACGAGGTGCTGTTCTGGGGCGGCGGGCATGTGCTGCAGTTCGCCTGGGTGCAGTTCATGCTGGTCGCCTGGCTGTGGCTTGCGGCCGCGGCCGGCCTTCGGATTCTCATCGGGCCGCGCCTGGTGCTGGGCTTGCTGCTGGCTGGCGTGCTGCCGGCCTTTCTCGCCGTATGGGGCTACCTGTACTTCGAGGTCAGCAGTCCCGGCCACCGCACTTTCTTCATCTGGCTGATGGCGGCCGCCGGCGGCCTGGCCGCCGGGCCACTGGGCCTGGCGCTTTTGCTCGGCTGGTCGCGCAGCGAACGGACGACCGATGCGCGTCAGCGCGGCCTGCGCACCGCATTGCTGTTCTCGATCGGCCTGTTCGGGGTCGGTGGCGCGCTGGGTTTCCTGATCGACGAGTCCAACACCATCGTGCCGGCTCATTACCACGGCTGCATCGTCGCGATCACGCTCACCTTCATGGCCCTGGCGCTGTACCTGTTGCCGCGCTTCGGCTTCGCCCCGGCCAGTGCGCGCCTGACCCGCCTGATGCCGTGGGTTTACGGCACGGGTCAGGTCCTGCACGTTATCGGCCTGGCCTTCTCCGGCGGCCACGGCGTGCAGCGCAAGACCGCCGGCGCCGCCCAGGGTCTCGAAGGCCTGGCGCAGATCGGCGGCATGGCGGTGATGGGCGCCGGCGGGCTGATCGCCATCATCGGCGGCATCCTGTTCCTGATCGCTTTCGCCCGCGCGCTTTTGTCGCGCGCCCCCGCCGTCGAGGTCCACATCGACAAGGTCGCGCACCATGCTTGAAGTCCTGCTATTTGGCGTATTCCTCCTGCTGGCCTACTTCCTGGCCCACCATGCCGTGATGGCTCTGGAGCGGCGCCATGGCCGGCCGCTGGGCTGGTGGCGAACGCTGTGGTTCTTTCTGATTTTCCTGGGGCTGCTGTTGCTAGCGCAGTGGCTTACCCCATTCCTGTTGAACCAGGGAGGTACGAACCCATGATCGACGACCTGGAAAGATTCCTGCGCCTGGCGGCCAAACTCGAATCCGACGCCGCCGACGGTTATGCCCGGTTGGCCGAAGCCATGCGAGCCGATGGGCACGATGAAGTGGCCGAGATGTTCGCGAAATTCGGCGAATTCTCACGCCTGCACCTGGCCGAAGTTCAGGGTTTGCAGTCCGAAGAGCTCGGCCGCGAGTTCGATCCGCGCGCCGACGACCCGCAATGGCCGGACGCGCACAGCCCGGAGAACCCACTGGCGCTGGCGCCGCTGGCCGACATTACATCCAGGGGCGCCATCGACATGGCGCTCGAGACCGAGCGGCGCGCCTGTGACTTCTACTCGGCCGTGGCCGGCCAGACCCGCTCGGACCGCGTCCAGGAGCTTGCCCAGATGTTTGCCGAGGAAGAAGGCGAGCACGTCGAGCACCTTGAGCGCTGGTTGGAGCGGCTTGATCCGCAGTAAAAGTGTATAATTAAGTCATGTTTTCTGGTGGATTCAGGGTGCGTTCAGCGCAACCCACCCGCCGAGCATTAGAATGCAACTACGCACAACCAATTGACCTGACTAAGGAGAGTCGAAATGCGTGTTCTGATTACCGCCCTGGTTCTGTCCGCCGGCAGCCTGCTGGCCCATTCCGCCCTGGCGGCCGATGCAGAGGCCGGTGAGGCCAAGTTCAAGCAGCTTTGCGCCACCTGCCACGGCCCGACCGGCCAGGGCGACGGCCCGGCTTCGGCCGCGCTCAACCCCAAGCCGCGCAACATGAGCGACAGCGAGTGGCAGGAATCGGTCGATGACGAGCACATTGCCACCGTCATCTCCAAGGGTGGCGCGGCCGTCGGCCTGTCGCCGATGATGACCGCCTTCGGTCACCTGAGCGATGAAGATGTAGACAACCTGGTCGCCTACATCCGCAGTCTCGACGACTGAGGCAGAGCGCCCGAGTTTCGGCGGGAAGCATGATGGTACGGCACGGCAAGCGCGCCGCTACGCTGATCGGCCTCATGGCCGTGACCCTGGCCGCCGGATTGCTGGTCGGGCGAACTCCGCCCGCCAGCACGGCCTGGGGCCAGGCCCCGCCGGACGTGCGGGCCGTGATGTGGCCCGAGCCGATGCCGCTGGCCGACGTGCCCCTCAAGACCCAACACGGCCGAGCCTTCGGTCAGAAAGATCTTGAAGGACAGTGGAGCCTGATGTTCTTTGGCTACCTGGACTGTCCCGACGTCTGCCCGACCAGCCTGCACGCCATGCGTGAAATGCGCCGTCTGCTGGTTGAGAACCAGGGCGAGGAACCACAGTACCTGTTCGTCTCCGTCGATCCCGAAAACGATGACCCTTCAGAAATGGCGGATTACCTGGCCTGGTACGACCCGAACCTGATCGGCCTGCACGGACCTGATTCGAGCATCCGCACCCTGGCCGATTCGATGGCCGTGAAGTTCGAACCCTTCGTCGATGACGCGGGCAATCGCAGCATCGATCACACCAGCTCGGTCATGATCATCGACCCGCAGGGCCGCATGGTCGGCGCCCTGCCGGCGCCGCTCGTGCCACAGCGCATGGTCGAGCAGTTCGACGGCCTGCGCGGCTGGCTGGAGTCACGATCATGAACGCGTCTGCCTTGTCCCACCCGCTCGATCGGATCGCCCGCCGGCTGCCGCCGCCGCGGCTGGTCGCACTGCCGCTGAGATTCTGTCCGCCGCCGATCCGCCGCCAGGCCATGACCCGGGCTCTGAACCAGGTATTCAGCGAGATGCTCACTGCCGGTGATTTCGATTTCCTGGAAGGCCGCAGCCTCGCTGTCGAGATTAGCGACATGGACCTGCGCTGGGTCATCACCGCCGAGACGCAGCGCCTGACGACGCTGGCTGACGACGAGCCGGCCGACAGCAGCATCCGCGGCCGGGCGGTGGAATTCATCCTGCTGGCTGCCCGCATGGAAGATCCCGACACGCTGTTCTTCCAGCGTCGCCTGGAAGTCAGTGGCGATACCACCATCGGCTTGACCACACGCAACCTGCTCGATCGGCTCCCTTTCGAGGAACTGCCCCTGGCGCTGCGCATTCTGCTCAATCGTGCGGGTCGCTTCGCCTGGCGAGTACGGGCCGCCCGAAACTCACCCGCCGAGACCGTCCCGAAAGACTGACTTTGCGGCTTCACACGGCCGAAGCAGAGCCCACCGCAGCGCCATCGATACCGGCAACATCGTAAAGTGTGATCTCGTGGTCAAAGCCCTTCGGGCGAACCCGGAAGTCATCCTTAACGCGCAGCAGGTCACCACAGTCCCAGCGGGTCCGCTCGGAGATCAGGATCTGGCCACCGGTCGTGTAGGCTTCGATCCGGCTGGCCATGTTCACGTGATGACCGACCACGCCATACTTGGCGCGCTTCTCCGAACCGATGTTGCCAACGACCACCTCGCCGGTATTGATACCGATTCCGATGGCGACGTCCGGCAACCCTGCATCAGCGTTGAGGCGATTGACCTCGTCCATGGCCTGCTGCATGGCCACCGCACAGGCGACGGCGCATGAGGCATGGTTCTCAAGCGGTCGTGGCGCACCGAACAGGGCGAGTATGGCGTCACCGATGAATTCATCGATCGTGCCGCCGTGGGCGATGATCACCTCGGTCATTTTCGAAAGGAAGTTGTTGACGATCTGCATGACTTCCTGCGGATCATGCTGGGCGGCAAAACTGCTGAAACTGCGGAGATCGGCCAGCATGATGGTCATCTCCCTGCGTTCCCCGCCCAGACTGAGCGCCTCGGGTGAATCGAGCAGGGTTTCGGCCACCTCGTCGGTCAGGTAGCGTCCGAAAACGCTGCGGATGAACGCGTTGCGTCGCTCCACCTCTTCTGCAAGTCTGCGCACCTGGTCGTTGGCCGCCTTGAGCGCAAGTTGTGTCTGTACGCGCGCAAGCACGACCGGAAACTCCAGCGGTTTGGTCACGTAATCGTTGGCCCCGCGCTTCAGGGCATCGACGATGTCCGACTGATCCCCCTTGGCGGTTGCCATGATGATCGGGAGCTCGCTGACATCGCGGGTTTCTCTGAGCCGGTTCAATACTTCGATGCCGCTGATCCCCGGCATCATGATATCGAGCAGCACCAGGTCACACGGATTGCCTTCAAGCCATTCCAGGGCCGCTCGTCCGTCTTGGACCACGGAGACCCGGTAACCCCGCTTTTGCAGACGCCGCGACAGGAGGTCGCGATTCATCTCGTTGTCATCGACCACGAGAATGCGGGCGCCCTCCGACGCAGGCTGTTCGTGTTCGTTCACGTCGGAAGCGCGCAGCAAATGGAACTCGACATACGGTGTGCTCCTATCTTGGTCCGGGCCCGGCCGACGAGCCATCCGATCAGGTCGATCCCCCACGACTGCCCCTCTCGATCAGTCGGAACGACCACGAATAAAAATGTGATTGTTGTCACGTTTTAGTGGTGGTATTGTTTACCAAACAGCGCTCAAAGTCCATAATTCGTCCACTTTCCGGTACACCCGCCTGCCGCCATTTCTTATCACGGCTGCACGGCTCACCGGGATGAAAGGGCCGAGTGCAGGGATCGGGGCAAAGGGTTCAATGGCGCTATACGGGAGGCCCGCAATCATGGGCAGCACTTCATGCGAGCGGGAGCTCCGACAATGAATTCGAGCCGCGAGTTCTCGAACGACAAGGCGGCTCCGTCGAATCGCGGTCGGATTCACACCATTGTCCGACTGCCCATGATTGGCCGGATCTATGCCATGGGTTCGGCGGCCATTCTGATTGCAATCACCTTGCCGCCGGAGCGCCAGGATCTGATGGTGAGCGTTCTGGCAGTCGGCTTTGGCTATCCGCCGCTGGTTTACCTGCTGGCCCGCTTCAGCGGCTTCTCCAGGGCCATAGGATACGCCGCCTTTTCAGTCGATGGCGCGCTGGTCGGTGCCGCCATGGCCTTGCTCGGTTTCGCCTTCGTGCCGTCTACGGTGCTGTTCACCATGCTGGTGGCCGCCGGCCTGGTCATGGGCGGTTTCGGACTGTTGCTGCGATGCGTGTTGCCGGCCGTCATCGTCAGCGCACTGGCCTGGCCCTATGTCGACGTCAACTTCGATGCCCACGGGCAGGATCTACCGCTATACCTTGGCGGCGCGATCATCTCCATTTTCCTGGTCTACATTTCGTATCTGGCCCATCACACGAGCCGGCAACTGATCGGGGCGAAGCGTTCGCTTGAAAGCCGTAACGACCAGGTGCGCTACCAGGCCACCCTCATGGCCTCGATGAACCGGGTTGCCCGGATCGTCAATTCCACGCTGGACCTCGGCAAGGTCGTGGCAGCCATCACCCACAGCCTGTCCGACGTGATCGAATTCGATCAGGTGGGACTGCTGTTCATCGATCGCGACAACGATTGCCTGACCATAGACCGCTACATCGGCACGCAAGACGAGGCGTTGGGAGAGCGGTTGCGTGCGCTCCGGCTGCCACTCAAGGAAACGGGCAGCGTTTTTGTCCTGACCGCACTCAACAACAAGCCGTATTTCATCGAGGATACCGAAGCGAACAAACTCCGGATGTCGCCGTCCGACGCGCGGGTTCACGCCCTGTCGCCGAGCAAATCCCTGATGACCTTCCCCCTGTCGATTCACGACCAGGTCATTGGCGTACTGGTCTTTGCCAACACCAAGCGCCACGTCAAGGCCGGGAGGGAGGAGATCAACGTGATCGGGCGCCACGTCGAGTTCATCGCCACCGCGATCCGCAACGCCCGCATGTACGAACAGATCAAGGCGGCCCAGCGCGAGGCGGATGCAGCCAACGAAACCAAGAGCCAGTTCCTCGCCAACATGAGCCATGAGCTGCGCACGCCGATGAATGCGGTGATCGGCTATAGCGAGATGCTCAAGGAAGAGGCTGAAGATCAGGGCGCGGAAGACTTCATTCCCGATCTCGACCGGATCTGTCGGGCGAGCAAGCACCTCCTGCGACTGATCAACGATGTGCTGGATCTGTCCAAGGTGGAAGCCGACAAGATCGAACTCTATCCCGAGCGCATTGATGTCGATGCCTTCATTGAAGAAGTCACCAATGGTGTCGGTCCGATCCTGGAGGCGAACGGCAACACCCTCCACGTCGAAACCCGCGGCGACATGGATGAAATCGTCAACGACGAAACCCGCCTGCGGCAAGTCGTTCTCAACCTGCTCAGCAATGCCGCCAAGTTCACGCACGACGGCACGATTCGGATGAATCTTTCGCGCTACCTGGACGAAGGGCGCTGGTGGCTGGACATCGTGATTAACGACAACGGCATCGGGATGAGCCCCGAGCAGATCGAAAAGGTGTTCGATCCGTTTACCCAGGCCGATGCATCAACCACGCGAAAATATGGCGGCACCGGCCTCGGCCTGGCCATTACCAAGCGCTATTGCGAGTTGATGGGCGGCACCATCCTGGTCGAAAGCGAGGAAGACAGGGGCTCGACCTTCACGGTGCGCATTCCCGCCAATCTGGACGAGCCCGAGCCGGACGCGACGGCCACGCAGACCGTGGAAACCGACTTCCTGGATGGCACGAACGAAACCGGCGCCACCATCCTCGTCATCGACGACGACGCCACTGCGCTGGACCTGATGCAGCGGCTGCTGGTCCGCGAGGGCTACCGCGTTTTGACGGCCGAGGACGGCAAGTCCGGTCTCGAACTGGCCCGAAAGCGCCGGCCCGATGTCATCACGCTCGACGCCCTGATGCCGGGGATGGACGGCTGGACGGTTCTCGGTGAACTCAAGGCCGATCCAGAACTGAACGGTATCCCTGTGGTGATGATCAGCTTCGTGGATGAGCCCAACAAGGGTTTTGCGCTGGGCGCCTCCGACTACATGACCAAACCGGTCGAACGGAGCCACTTGCTCAACATACTGGGCCGAATCGGCCAGCCGGACGACCGGGAAGTCCTGGTTATCGAAGACGACGAGGACACGCGCGACCTGATCTGTCGCTGGCTCGAACAGGAGGGCTGGAAAGTGCGCCAGGCCGCCGACGGACGCGAAGGTCTGGCGGCGTTCAGGGCCCTGCGACCGACGGTGGTGGTGCTCGACCTGATGATGCCCGATATCGACGGCTTCGAGTTTCTCGCCACGCTACGCAGTGAGTTCCCCGACGATCGCAGCCGCGTGATCGTGGTAACAGCCAAGGAACTGGTACCAGACGATCTGAAGCGGCTCAATGGCAGCGTCGAGCGAATCATCCACAAGGTGCGGGCACCGGACGAGCAGTTGCTCGAGGAAATTTCACGGCACCTGTCGGTTGACAGGGTGCCGGGCTGAACACGAAAGGATTGCCATGCCACATGTATTGCTCGTAGAAGACAACGAAATGAACCAGAACATGCTGTCGCGTCGTCTGCGGCGACAGGGCTACGAGGTCGATGTGGCGGCCGACGGTGAACAGGCCATTGCCATGGTGGCCGAACGGCGACCGGACATCATCCTGATGGATATCGGCCTGCCGGGGAGGGACGGGCACGACATCACCCGGGAGCTCAAGGCGAGCGAATCGAGTAAATCGATACCGATCATCGCCCTGACGGCGCACGCCATGAAGAGCGACCGGGACAAGGCCATGGCCGCCGGCTGCGACGACTACGACACCAAGCCGGTGGAAATGGAACGCCTGCTGACCAAGATGCAGGCGGCGCTGTCGACCGTGCAGCTTCAGTCGTGAGCGTCTCCGCATCCCACACTATTCAATCCTCATCGAAGGGACTGTTCATGAACAATGCCGACTTATGTCAGTTCAAGCTACTCGGAGCCATGCTGGTGCTGGCACTGGTATCGGCCGCGACGGCCGTTGAGGCGCAATCTGGCGGCAATGACCGGGCTCCCGATTCGGTGTCGGCGCTGGGGCGCCTGGAGCCCGAACATGGCCTTATCCGGGTTGCCGCACCGGCCATGCTGGGCTTGAGCGGGGGCGTGGTCATCCGCGACCTGCGGGTCGAAGAAGGCGACGACGTGGTCGCCGGCCAGGTGCTGGCAATTACGGACCTGGCCGACCTCATGCAAGCGATTGCCGACGAGGCTGAAGCGGCGGTCGAGCTTGCCCGCAACCGGGCAACCGCCGCTCAACGGCGGGTCGACAGTACCTGCGCCCTGGTCGATTCCAAACTCGAGGAGGCCAGGCGACGGGCCGACTGGCGCGAGAGCAACGTGTCCTCCAAGGAGGAATTCCAGGCCGCGCAGGCCGATGCCCTTTCGATCCAGGCCGACTGCGCCGCGGCCGAGGCGGAGGCCGTGGCCAGCGAATCGGAGATCGGGGTGGCGGAAGCCGCACTCAAACGGGCACAAGCCAATCTCTCGCGCACCGAAATCCGCGCCCCGAGCAACGGCCGGATTATCGAGATCCTGGCACGACCCGGCGAACTGGTCACCGCACGGGGCGCGCTGGAGATGGCCCGGGTCGATCGCATGTACGCCATTGCCGAAGTTTATGAAACGGATGTCCGCCGCGTTCGCACAGGCCAGGTCGCGACCGTGACCAGTCCGGCGCTCGAGACGACACTCACCGGAACGGTCGAGCGCGTCCGCCAGAAGGTCCAGAAGAACGGCGAAATCGACACCGATCCGGCCGCACACAAGGACGCCCGCATCGTCGAAGTCGAAGTTCTGCTCGACGACCCCCAACCGGCAGCAGGTTTGACCAACCTGCAGGTCGTTGTGCTCATCGGCTCCTGATCGCCGGTGGTGTTCTGGCCTCCAAGACCCCCGCTGGGCTGGCTGCAGCTCAAGCATCGTCCGCTTCGTCTGGTGGTGGCGATTGCCGGCATCACCTTCGCCGTGCTGCTGATCATGATGCAACTCGGATTTCGTTCGGCCCTGTTCGAAAGTGCCGTGCGCTTTCACGAGCAGTTCAACTACGACATCGCGCTGTTCAGCACCGACAGCGTGTTCATCGTCCGGCCCCAGGATTTTTCCATACGAAGGCTCTACCAGGCGCTGGCCGACGAGGACGTCGCCGAGGTCATGCCGGTCTATATCTTTCCGGCGGTCTGGAAGAACCCCTGGAACAACGACCGCCGCAGCATCAATGCGGTGGGGTTCGATCCGCAGCATGACGTGCTCGACGCACCCGGCTTCGCCGAAGCCCGGGCCATGCTCACGGCACAGGATGTCGTTGCCTTCGATGCTGCTGCGCGCCCCGAGTTCGGCCCGGTCGCGGAGGAGCTACAGGCCGGCGAGCCGATCGTGACCGAAATCAATGACCGAAGAACGGAAGTTGTCGCGCTGTTCGAGATGGGCACGTCGTTCGGAATCGACGGGACCGTGTTGACCAGTGACGACAACTGGCTGCGGCTGTTTCCGGACCGATCGCGCAACCGTATTCATCTCGGTCTCATCCGCCTTGAGCCAGGGGCTGATGCAACAGGTGTTCGCGATCGGCTCGAAGCCTATCTTCCCGAAGACGTTCTGGTCCTGACCAAGAAGCAATTCGTGGAGCGTGAACAGGAGTACTGGAACTCGGCTACGCCCATCGGCTACATCTTCGCCTTTGGCGCCATCATGGGCTTTATCGTCGGCGGCATCATCGTCTACCAGATTCTGTTTGCCGATGTGTCCGAGCATCTCAACGAATATGCCACGCTGCGCGCCATCGGCTTCAAGAATCGCTTTATTTACGGCATCGTGCTCCAGCAGGCCACGATCCTGGCCGTGCTCGGCTACATTCCCGGCCTTGCCATCGTGCACTGGCTCTACGGCGTGGCCGGTGGTGCCACCCGGCTGCCGCTCTACATCACCGTGGATCGCGCCGTCACCGTTTTCGTCATGACCCTGGCCATGTGCGCGATCTCGGCGCTGCTGGCGATCCGCAAGATTCGCCGGGTCGACCCGGCAGAGGTGTTTTGATGGCAATGCCGCCGGCAATCCGGATCGAGCACCTCAATCATTCGTTTGGGCGAGGCGCGCTCAAGAAGCAGATCCTGTTCGATATCACCACCGATATTCCGGCCGGTGAAATCGTCATCGTGACCGGGCCTTCAGGTTCGGGCAAGACCACTTTGTTGACCCTGGTTGGTGCCCTGCGCTCGACCCAGGACGGTAGCGTGCAGATTCTCGGCCGGGAACTCCGGGGCGCTTCCAGCCGGGTGCTGGAACAGGTACGGCGCCGGATCGGATTCATCTTCCAGCAGCACAACCTGGTCGAAGCGCTGAGCGCACAGCAAAACGTCGAACTCGGCGTGCGCTGCAGCGGCCGGATCGGTCGCGCAGCCATGCGGCAGCGCGCACGCGACATGCTCGATGCAGTCGGCCTGAGCGAGCGCATGGACCACAAGCCCGAACAGATGTCGGGCGGGCAGCGCCAGCGAGTGGCCATCGCCCGGGCCCTGGTGGGCGAACCCGACATGCTGCTGGCCGACGAGCCCACCGCCTCGCTCGACAAGCAGTCGGGGCGGGAAGTGGTCGACCGGATGCAGTCCCTGGCACGGGAAAAGGGCACCACCATCCTCTTGGTAACCCACGACAACCGCATTCTCGACATCGCCGACCGC
Source organism: Wenzhouxiangella sp. XN201 (assembly GCF_011008905.1). NCBI lineage: Bacteria > Pseudomonadati > Pseudomonadota > Gammaproteobacteria > Chromatiales > Wenzhouxiangellaceae > Wenzhouxiangella > Wenzhouxiangella sp. XN201. The sequence goes on along the minus strand of NZ_JAAIVI010000017.1, from coordinate 15,854 downwards.
ATCGTTCACCTGGAGGATGGTCGCCTTTCGACCTTCACCGACGCCGTCATCGCCAGCAACGAGCACATGATGAAGACCCTCGCGGAGAGCCGTCAGAAGCAGCCGATTGCCGAGGTCGTCGCCGACCTGGACGAGTCCGGCTTCAGGGATATGCTCGACGACATCACTCAGGAGTCCCAGCGCTTTCTCGAGGCCACCGCGCTGGCGCGCGACATGGCCTTCCAGAGCATGCTCGAGCAGGCGCTTTTCAGCTTCACGGCCAAGGCTGGCCAGCTGCTCGACGCCGAACGCGCCTCACTGTTTCTGGTCGACCGCGAGCGCGATTCGCTGGTCTTGCGTGTGGCCGAGGACCTGCCGGAAGATGGTGAGGTTCGCATCCCCATCGGCAGCGGCATCGCCGGTGCCGTCGCGGCCAGCGGCGAAACTGTCCGGGTCGATGACGCCTACGCCGATCCACGCTTCTCCCCGGATGTCGACCGGCAGTCCGGGTTTCACACGCGGTCCATCCTCTGCCTTCCGGTCAAGGACCGCAGTGGTGAAGTATTTGCCGTAGCACAGTTGCTCAACCGCCGCGATGGCCAACCGTTCGAAGATGCCGATGCCGAGCGTTTCGCGGAGTTTCTGGGTTCCCTCGGCGTCATTCTGGAGACCCTGCAGAATCTCGGACATCTGGCGACTGCTCCGCAGAAGCCGGGGAAGCATCCGTCACGCTGATCGCTTGACCCGTCTATCCAAGGAACCTGCCCGACATGAGTATCAACCCTCGCATCCACGATCTGATCGGACGCTATTTCGACCTGGACAGTGACGAGATAGAGCCGGTCCTGGAAGCCTTCAGGCAAGAAACACTCACCGGCGGGGAATGGCTGTTCCGACAGGGCGATCCGGGTGATTCGCTGTACTTTCTTGTTCGCGGCCGGCTACAGGTGTGGATCGACCAGGAGTCGGATGACAATGTCACCAACCAGACCCTGGTCGGCGAGGTAATGCCCGACGAAACCGTCGGCGAGATCAGCCTGCTGACCGGTCAGCCGCGCTCCGCCGGTATTCGGGCTGCTCGCGACAGCCAGCTGCTGAAGATCGACCGCGCCGAATTCGATCAACTGGCCGAACGCTATCCGCGCATGACCATGAAGTTGGCGGGCAGCATCGCCGCGCGTCTACAGCGACGCACCTCCGGCAACTCGGCGTCGACGCGACGACTGACCAATATTTGCCTGGTCCCGATAACCAGCAATTCGAGGATCGAGGCCTTCGTCGGGGAACTGGTCAACGCGCTCGGCAAGTTCGGTGCTGTACTGGATCTCAGCCCGGACAAGCTCGGCCACGCGGGTGCGCCCGTGACGGCGCTCGACACCAGCTCCGAAATACCGCCCGCGCTGCCGGGCTGGCTGGATGAGCAGGAAGATCGTCACCGCTTCGTGGTCTACCGCGCCCACGCCGCGACGAGCCCCTGGTCACAGCTGGCGGTTCGGCAAGCGGATATGGTGCTCTTGCTGGCCGACACCACCGCACAACCCCAACCGCAGGCCTGGGAGACCGTGTTCGACAGCAAGGACGATGCCTTTCGCCTCGCTCAGCATGCCCTGGTGCTCGTCCATCCAGCCGAGCAGGGCGAGATCCGCGGTACGCGCGCCTGGCTGGAACAACGCGATGTCAATTTTCACCTGCATGCCTTCTCGGGCCATCGTCCAGATGTCGAGCGGGTCGCCCGGGTGGTCGCTGGCCGAGCCCTGGGCCTGGTGCTCGGTGCCGGGGCAGCGCGCGGGTTTTCGCACATCGGCGTCTATCGCGCCCTGACAGAGGCCGGCGTCGAAATCGACTGGATCGGGGGATCCAGCATCGGCGCCATCCTGGGCGCCGCCATGGCGAAGAAGCATTCCCCCGAAGCGGTTTACCAGGCCGCCTACGAAGGGTTCGTCGTGGGCAAGCCCTTCAGCAACTACACACTGCCGCTGGTTTCGCTTCTGAGCGGCCGGCGCATGATGAAAGCGACCCGAAAACTGCTCCCCGGCCGAATCGAGGATCTGCCGCTTCCCTTCTTCTGTCTGTCGAGCAACCTCGACAGCGGGTCCATCAACATCCACACCAGCGGCCCGATCGACCGGGCCGTGCAGGCGACCGCCGCCATGCCCGGCGCCTTGCCGCCGGCTGTCGTCAATCGACACCTCGCAGTCGACGGCGCCGTACTCAACGGGCTGCCGGTCGACGTCATGCGTCGCTGTCCCGTCGGTGAGGTGGTGGCAGTGGATCTGTCGTCACGCAAGACCTACGAGGTCGACTACGAAGAGCTGCCGTCGGCCTGGACGCTGCTGCGCAGCCGCTGGCTGCCGTTTGGCCGGCGCTACCGGGTTCCCGGCCTGGTCACCTTGTTGCTCAAGTCGACTGAAATCGGAAGCGTCATCCGGGTCCGCGAACAGGGCAAACAGGCCGACCTGCTGCTCAATCCGGATGTGCGCAAGTTCGGCATGACCCAGGTCGCGGCCTTCGAGCGCATAGTCGAAGCAGGCTACCGGGAGGCGCTCGAGAAACTGCCGGACTGGCTCAGCCAGCGCAAGGCGTCGCCCGGGGCAACTCAGCCAAAGTAGTAGATCGCCGCGCCGTTGATCAGGATATGCAGGATGTTGTCGACGAGGATCATCAGCCAGGTCGCCATCCATGCCGGAAGTTCAGGCGGATAGCCGGTTTTCCGACACTCCGACCAGGGGCGACTGCCTGGCCAGGGCCGGTTCTTGGCCCAGATCAGAAAGCGGGCCAGACGCCAGCGATCGATGACAAAGTGCGTTCCGGCGATGATGGCCAGTGCGGCCGGGCTTTGCGTAATCAGCAGAAACGGTAGCGTGTAGAAGACGACATGTACGGTCGCCGCCAGTGTGCTGGAGCCCTTCTCCCGCACCATCCAGTCGCTTTGCAGAATGTAGTCCCCGACCAGGTGGGCGACGATCTGGTTCGCGGTAAACATGAGAAGTGCATCCCCTCGGAGTTGCGCTAGTGTGGATTATTGCACGGTTTCATGATTGCGGCTCCGGTGATGCCGTGCTCGAGAATTGAAGCTCGCGCCCGAAATGCGGCGTTCGGGAAACGGCCACACCGCGTCGCTCAGGCGGGCGCATCTGTCAGTCGTCCGTCGCGATAATCCGCGACGGCCTGCTCGATCTCCTCGCGCGTATTCATCACGAAAGGCCCGTACTGGGCCACCGGCTCACCGATCGGCCGGCCGGCCAGCAGCAGCAATCGGGCACCCGCTTCACCGGCGCGCAGGGACACCGCCTCGCCTTCGCCCAGGATTCCGACCGCCTGCTGCCGCAGGAATTGCCCGGCCACGTCGAGCTCGCCTTCGTAGGGATAGACAAAGGCGTTGTGACTTTCCGGCAAGGGCAGTACCAGCTCGGCATTGGCCTCCAGGTGGACGTCGAGGTAGACCGGGTCGGTGGCCATCGAGTCCGGCTCGGCGTTGACCGCGCCGGCGGCCGCCTGGCCCTCGAGCGCGATCCGGCCGGCAATGACGCGGATACGCGCCCCATCCAGTTCCAGCTCCGGAATCGACTCGGCCGGAATATCGCGATAGTCGGCCGGTTTCATTTTTTCGGCCCCCGGCAGGTTGATCCACAGCTGGAAGCCGCGCATGCGGCCCTCGCGCTGCTGCGGCATCTCCGAGTGGATCACGCCACGCCCGGCGGTCATCCACTGCACGCCACCGGGGCCCAGGTCACCCGTGTTGCCGAGGTGGTCCTGGTGCTGCATGTGCCCATCGAGCATGTAGGTGACCGTCTCGAACCCGCGGTGCGGATGCGGCGGAAAGCCGGCGAGGTAGTCGTCGGGGTTGTCCGAGTAGAACTCGTCGAGCATCAGGAAGGGATCGAGCCGGAGCGCATCGACGGCGCGCTGGCCGAGGCTGCGGCGCAACTTGACGCCGGCGCCGTCCGAAGTCGGCATCGAAGGAATGGTCAGTCTCAGTTCGCGATTGTGGGTCATGACAGAATCTCCCGGTTCAGGCCGCCAGGCGGTCGATGGCTTCGACCGCCTGCGAACGCGCCTGTTCAGCCGTTTCCTCGCCCATGGCCAGGCCTTCGACATAGGTAAAGCGGACGCCGGTGATGCCCAGCATGCCGAAGAAAGTGCGAATCAGCGGCGTCTGGGTATCCATCTCGGTGCCCTGGTACTTTCCGCCGCGGGCGGCGAAAACGTACAGCGGCTTTTCCCCGACCAGGCCCTCCGGCCCGTTCTCGGTATAGCGAAAAGTCACGCCGGCACGGGCGACATGATCCATCCAGGCCTTGAAGGTCGACGGGATGGTGAAGTTGTACATCGGCAGCCCGAGCACAACGGCATCGGCCGCATTGAGTTCAGCGATCAACTCGTCGGATATCGCAGCGGCAGCGTGCTGCCCCGGGCTGCGTTCGGCACTGTCGCGCTGAAAGCCGGTGAAGGCTTCGGCCGTCAGGTGCGGCAGCGGCTCAAGCGCCAGATCGCGGCACAGGACCCTCCCGTTCGGATTGTTCTCGCGCCAGCGCGCGGCAAAAGCGTCGGCCAGCCGGCTCGACTGGCCCGAGCCGTTAAACAGGCTCGACTTGATCACCAGTAATGTTTGCATGTTCTGTACCTCCAGTTGTTCCAGGGGTCGGACTTCAGGATGCAGACTACATTTGATCCAATCGATTAAAAAGCGCAAAATATTGGCTTAATCATTCGATTTATTCGAACATGGAACACGCCCGGATCTCGCTCGAGCAGTGGCGCGCGCTGGTGGCGGTGGTGGAGGCCGGCAGCTATGCGGCGGCCGCCGAGGCAATCAACAAGTCAGCCTCGACGCTCAGTTATGCCATTAATCGCATCGAGACCTTACTGGGGCTTGCGGTCTTTCGCATCGAGGGCCGGCGCGCCGTGCTGACCGCGGCCGGTCAGACCCTGTACCGCCGTGCGCACGCCCTGATCGATGAATCCGGGCGGGTCGAACGCATGGCCCAGCGCCTCGCCGCAGGCGAGGAGCCCGAACTGCGGCTCGCCGCCGAGATCATCTTCCCGACCTGGCTGCTGCTCGACTGCCTCGATCGCCTGTCGCGGGAGTTTCCCGAGATGCGCGTGCAGCTGCACGAGTCGGTGCTCGGCGGAACCAGCGAGCTGCTCACCCGCGGGGCAGTCGACCTGGCCATCGCTTCCTCGATTCCGGCGGGCTTCGTCGGCGACGCCCTCATTCGCGTTCGCTTTATCGCCGCCGCCGCGCCGCATCACCCACTACACCAGCTCCGGCGCGAGCTCACACTCGACGACCTGCGCGACCATCGACACCTGGTGGTGCGCGACAGCGGCAGCCAGCCGGCCGCCAGCGAGGCCTACCGGGTGAGCGAACGGCGCTGGACGGTGAGCAGCAAAGCCACCTCGATCCGCGCCGCCTGCATGGGCCTGGGCTTTGCCTGGTACGCCGAAGGCATCATCCGGCGCGAACTCCATGGCGGGCAGCTCAAGCCGCTGCCCTTGCGCGAAGGGCGCGAACGCTGGGCAACGCTTTATCTCGTCTACGCCGATGCCGACAGCGCCGGCCCCGGCGCACGCCGCCTCTCCACACTTTTAAGAGACGCCGCCGGCCCGGCCAGTGGGCCATGCGGTTAATTAGGTAACGCTCAGAGCCGCTAGCGCGTTGTACACTGAGTACATCACCACCGGTCGACATCCATGAGTACAGCCCGAAAGACCGCCGGAGACCAACCCTGGTGGCAGGCCAGAGCCGTGCCGGAGGGTCGAACCCTCCACCTGACGCTGGGCCCGCTCGATCTGGCCATCGGGCGCTCCCGGCCGACCTGGCTGATCCGCATCGGGCGTCAGCCGGAAGCCGACAGCGAAGCCCGGCTGAAGTCGCGGGTCGCCAGGGGCCTGCCGGAACCCTACGACGAGCGCTTTGTCCAGGCCGATGAGACCGACACGATCCGGCTGGAGCCGGTGCTTGCCGACCGATCGATCGTCATTCGTCCGCGTCAACCCATTCATCTACCGGGGCACGAGGAAATCACGCTCTATCTTTCGACGCCGGTCTACCTGCGCATCCTGGCCGGCAGTCCGCCGGTTCTGCTCAGGGAGGTGCCGTCCCTGGTCCTGTCGGATACCTGGTTCGGGCCATCCACGCAGGAAGGCGAACTGTGCTACGCGGGACGCACCCAGGCCCGACACCGCATCGAGGAATTGCCGCTCAGACCCCACCGGGCGATCACGCCGCTGCTGATTCGCAACCGGGCCGATACGATTCTGCCGTTGGAGAAGATCAGCCTGCCGGTCCCCATGCTGTCACTGTACGGGGCCGCCGACGCCAGCCTGTGGACCCAGCGCGTCACACTGGTGCGCGAAGGCAACTCCGATCTGGCCAAGGTCAGCGTCGACGCGAAGGCGCCGGATCCCGGCGTGCCGATCGAGAAGCTGGCAGGACCCCGCAAGGATCCTTCACGCTTCGGACTCGTACGGGCGTTCAGCGTACTGTTTGGAAGCTGACATGAGCGATACACTGCACAGCCTGATCACCAGCGAAACATTCCTGTCGATCATGCGGGCGGTCGTCATGGTCGGTGCCGGCCTGCTGCTGGCCTCGCTGGGCGGCCGGCTGACACAACGGCTACTGAGTAAGCGCCTGGCGCCACAGACCCTGCAGCTCACCCGGCGCGCGGTGTTTTACGGCGTGCTGGCCCTGTTCATCGCCTCGGCCATGCGCGAACTGGGCTTCAGTCTCGCGGTCATCATGGGGGCCGCGGGCATACTGACGGTGGCCATCGGGTTTGCCTCGCAGACGACCGCCTCCAACCTGATCAGCGGCCTGTTCCTGATCGGTGAGCGCAGCTTCGAGATCGGGGATTTCATCCAGGTCGGGGAAACCACCGGCGAAGTGCTGTCAATCGACGCCCTGTCGGTCAAGCTGCGCACCCTCAATAATGTCTTCATCCGCATTCCCAACGAGACCCTGATCAAGAGCGAGGTGATCACTATCACCCGCTATCCCATCCGCCGCTATGACCTGATGCTCGGCGTGGCCTACAAGGAAGATCTCGATCATGTCCGTGAGGTACTCATGGATGTGGCCGAACACATCCCGGCCTGCCTCGACGAACCCGAGCCGATTATGTATTTTCTCGGTTTCGGGGAATCGGAACTTCAGATTCAGTTCTCTGTGTGGTCACGACGCGAGGACTTCCTGAAATTCCGCAGCACCGTCGCCACCGCCGTCAAGCGGGCCCTGGATGACGCCGGCATCGAGATTCCGTTTCCCCATCGCTCGCTGTACGCTGGTGAGGCCACGCGACCCTTCCCGGTCACCGTGGTCGATCCTGCCGAGACGCAATCTTCTGACTAGAGACGATCAGAGCTTCCCAAGGAGAAGTCATGGCCAAGACAAGATCCACCATGCTGCCGCTGGGCACACAAGCGCCCGAGTTCGAACTGCCCGAGCCGGCCACCGGCAAGACCTGGCGTTTCGAGGACGTGGCCGGCCGCAAGGGCACGCTGGTAATGTTCATCTGCAACCACTGCCCCTTCGTCAAGCACGTGCTCGACGAACTGGTCCGGCTGGGGAACGATTACCAGGACAGCGATATCGGCATCGTCGCCATCTCCAGCAACGACGTGACCGGCTACCCGCAGGACCGGCCCGAGCGCATGGCTGAACTGGCGCAGCAGAAGGGTTTTCCCTTCCCCTATCTCTACGACCAGCCGCAAACGGCCGCCCGCTCCTATGACGCTGCCTGCACCCCCGATTTCTACATTTTCGACGCCGATCGACGCCTGGTCTACCGCGGCCAGCTCGACGATTCCCGGCCGGGCAATGGCAAGCCGGTCGATGGCCGCGACGTCCGTGCCGCGCTCGACGCCTTGCTGGCCGGACAGCCGGTATCGGAGGATCAGAAGCCTTCGATCGGCTGCAATATCAAGTGGCGGGAATAAGTATTGGTTTCAGGGGTTCAGGTTTCAGGGTTCAGGAAAGACAGGCCAAGCCCGTCCTGAAACCTGAACACTGAAACCTGAAACCTCGTTCCGATGCTCCCCATAGACACCGCCCTCCCGGAGCTTCGTTCCACGCTCGAACGGCACAACACCGTGCTGCTCCAAGCCCCGACCGGCAGCGGCAAGACCACGCGGGTGCCGCCGGCCCTGCTTGACGCCGACTGGCGCGAGGGACGACGCATCCTGATGCTCGAACCACGCCGCCTGGCGGCGCGCTCGGCCGCCCGCTACATGGCCCGGCAGCGCGGCGAATCGCCCGGTCAGTGCATCGGCTACCGCACGCGCCTGGACACCCGGATCTCGCGCGAGACCGTCGTCGAGGTCGTCACCGAGGGCATTCTCACCCGCCTGATCCAGTCCGATCCGGCGCTCGGCGAGTATGCGGCGGTGCTGTTCGACGAATTCCACGAGCGCTCGCTGCAGGCCGACCTCGGCCTGGCCCTGGTGCGCGAATCGCAGCAGGCCCTGCGCCCGGACCTGCGTGTACTGATCATGTCGGCCACGCTGGCGACCGAGCAACTCGCCGAGCTGCTCAACGACTGTCCGGTCATCACGAGCGAAGGCCGGTCCTTCGATGTCGAGGTGCGCTACCGTCCCGCCGGGCGCGAACGTCCGGAAATCCACGTCGCCCGCGCGGTGCGCGCCGCACTGGCCGAGGCCGAGGGCTCGGCGCTGGTGTTCCTGCCGGGCCTGGGTGAAATCCGGCGCGTCGCCCGTCGCCTGGCCGACCCACTGCCCGAGGATGTCGATCTTCACATCCTGCACGGCAGCCTGTCGGCCAGGGAACAGGACGCCGCCATCGAACCGGCCCCGGAAAGCCGGCGCAAGATCGTGCTGGCCAGCGCCATCGCCGAATCGAGCCTGACCATCGAAGGCATTCGCATCGTCGTCGATGCCGGCTGGCAACGACGCGCTCGCTTCGATCCCAACAGCGGCATGACCCGACTGGTCACCGAGCGCGTTTCGAAGGCCTCGGCCGAGCAGCGCCGCGGCCGCGCCGGGCGTCTGGCACCGGGAGTCTGTTACCGGCTGTGGAGCGAGTCGGAACGGCTGCAGGCGCACACGCCGCCGGAGATCCTGTCGGCCGACCTGGCGCCGGTGGTGCTGGAGCTCGCGCAGTGGGGCGTAACAGATCCCGGCGAGTTGGACTGGCTCGATCCGCCGCCCGAGGCTCCCTGGCAACAGGCGCGCGAACTGCTCCGGCAACTCGGGGCACTCGACGGTGAGGGCCGCATCACCACACACGGCCGCGAGATGCTTGCCCCCGGCCTGCATCCCCGCCTGGCCCACATGGTGCTGATGGGGCGAAAGATCGGCCTGGGCCGCACCGCCGCCGAACTGGCCGCACTGCTCGGCGAACGCGATCCCACCGGCGTCAAGGATGCCGATATCGAAACCCGGCTCGCCACCCTGCGTGCGCGCTCCCACAGCGGTGGCGCCATGACGGGCATTCGCCAGATGGCCGGGCAGATCGCCGCCGGCTGGTCTGATAAGGCGCCCCGCGACGGCGCGGCCGGTCGACTGCTGGCCCAGGCCTGGCCGGACCGTATCGGCCAGCGACGCGGCGGTCAGCGCGGCCGTTTTCGGCTGGCCAACGGCCGCGGCGCCTTTCTGCCCGAAGACGATCCATTGGCCGGCAGCGAATGGCTGGTCGCCTGCGATCTCGACGGCCAGGCCCGGGAAGCACGGATCTACCTGGCGGCGGCCGTATCGCAGGCCGACCTCGAACACGACCTGGCGGCCCGCATTGAAACCCACGAGATCGCCGACTGGGACGAACAGCGCGGCACGATCATCGCTCGCCGCCAGCGCCGACTCGGCACCCTGATACTGGATGAAACCGAACTCGACCGGCCGAATGCGGAAACGCTGCAGGCCGGACTGCTGACTGCCATCCGGCGCAAGGGCATCGACGCCCTGCCGTGGACGGATCAAACCAGGCAGTGGCAGGCGCGCGTCAATCTTCTGCGGCGCCTGTGGCCCGATCAGTGGCCGGCGGTCGACGACCCTGCGCTCGAAGCGAGCCTGGAAGACTGGCTGTTGCCCTGGCTGGCCGGATTCCGGCGCTGGTCCGATCTCGAGCGCCTGGACCTCTCCGCTGCACTGAAGTCCCTGATCGGCTACCCGCAGCAACAGCGACTCGATCAACTGGCGCCGACGAAACTCACCCTGCCCACCGGCCGGTCGGCCCGCCTCGACTACTGCCAGGAGAACCCGCCGGTGCTGGCGGTGAAACTGCAGGCCCTGTTCGGCTGGCAACAGACACCGCGCATTGCCGACAACCGGGTCGCCGTTCAGCTCCACCTGCTCTCACCGGCCGGCCGACCGCTGGCGGTCACCGCCGACCTGTCCAGTTTCTGGCAGAACGCCTACCCGGACGTGCGCAAGGACATGCGCGGACGCTACCCCAAGCATCCCTGGCCGGAAGACCCGCTGAAAGCGACCGCGACCGAAGCAACCCGTCGCAACCGCTGAACGCTCCGGCCCGGGAATCTCGCCATGATGAGCACCCCCTGGTCAGGGCCGCCGCTGCATCCTGCTTCGGCCAGCCGGGTACAATGGCCCCCAATCAGCGCGGGATGGCAGGTCTGGCACGGCAATCCCGTTATTGAAGCCAACCGTACATACAAACCCCGGACCCGACACTTGTTTCGGTCCGAACCAGGAGTGAAATCATGATTGCACGCTTGCTTGTCCCCGCCCTGGCCCTTGGCCTGGTCACCGCGGCCGTCGCCGAGACCCCCAACATCGAACCCGGACTGTGGGAATACAAAAACAAGATGAGCTTCTCTGGTGATGTACCGATTCCCGACCAGGAACAGACCAGCGAGGAATGCATCACGATGGAAGATATCCAGGACGGCGATGCCTTTCTCGACGACGTCGAGGAATGCGAGGTCACGCGCAAGGACGTGCGCCGAGACGGCATGGACTACGCCATGACCTGCACCCAGCCCGACGGCACTCAGATGACCATGGTCGCGACCATGCAGTTCAACGGCGACAGCGCCGAAGGCACGATTGACGGCAGCATGGAGACGCCGATGGGCGCCATGGAAATGAGCATCGCCATGACTGGCCGCCGCATCGGTGACTGCCCGGGCGAGTAGGTCGGCGCAAACACGCCGAATCAGTCAGGAAGGAGCCGGGCGCTGCCCGGCTTTTTTGTTGAAAGCCGGGTGGCTCGTCAATTTCGCTGCCGCAGGGTTGGTTGATGCCACGGGTCGCTGTGCGAGCCTCGACACGTCAACTTCTGTTTCGCCCGCCTGCTTCGCAGGCGCTGGATTGGCTGACGCCACTGGTCGCGGCGCGGGCCTCGACAAGTCAAAGGCGATTTCGCCCGGCTTGCTTCGCAAGCTCTTTGGGCGAGTAACTTTTGTCAGTCGCGACAAAAGTCACCAAAAACGCTCTTAGAAGACGCGGTTGGTCCGCAGGAACAAAAGGCTTTCGGGCTTAACGGATATACCGCTTTTGCCTTCGCTAGTGCTCGGTCGTGAAACATGGCATTTTCGACAAACCCTTGGTGTAGCCCGCACCCAGATCGCACGGCCTCGATCGGGGTCGGCTTCGATTGACGGCGGGACAGAAGTCGGGGGTGGAACGCCACTCGAAGTCGTCGTGCCAGATGCGGGCCGCTGCAGGCGTGATCGCAAGTCAGCATGTTCCGCAGCCGGGCTCAAGCAAAGCCCCAGTCGTAGTCCGTGAAGCCACTCCGCTCAGATATTCCTGAGACGTAACCGTCATCTTTTAAGCGCATTTTTTGGGTACTTTTTTGGCGCGACAAAAAAGTACCTCGCCGCAAGAGCCTGCGAAGCAGGCCGGGCGAAACCGCCTTTGACTTGTCGAGGCCCGCCAAACCGGCGGTAGCAACACACCGCCTAGTGACAGCAAACTCGTTATCAAGGCAACTGCGTTGCCAACGCCCCCACATGCACACCGGGATTGAAGTAGCGAGTCTCGATGCCGGACGCGTCGAAGCGCTCGGCGCTGACCGGCGCGATGTCGCCGCCCTTGCGAGCCTGGGTGAGAGACCACCAGCCCGAGGGATAGCAGGGCTGCGGAAAACCCAGGGTCCGGATGGTGGAAAACCCCGCCTTTTCCATGTTGCCGCGGATGCCGGCGATCAGTTTCTGATGCAACAGCGGTGATTCGCTCTGTTGCAGGAACAGGCCGCCGTCAGCCAGGGCCGAATAGCAGTCGGCCACGAACTCCGGCCCGAACAGGCCCTCGGCCGGGCCGATGGGATCGGTCGAATCGACGATGATCACGTCCACACTGCCCGCTGCGAGGTTCTTCACGTGCGCCAGGCCGTCGTCGAAGATCAGTTCGGCGCGCGGGTCGTCGTTGCGCTCGCACAGCTCCGGAAAGAACTTCTCGGACAGGCGCGTGACCTGCTCGTCGATCTCGACCTGGGTACAGCGCTTGACAGTATCGTGCGCCAGCACCTCGCGGAGCGTGCCGCAATCGCCGCCGCCGATGATCAATACACGCTTCGGGTCGGGGTGGGAGAACAGCGCCGGGTGGCTCATCATCTCGTGGTAGAGGAAATTGTCGCGCGTGGTCAGCATGACGAAGCCGTCGATGACCATCAGGTTGCCCCATTTTTCGGTGCGATAGACATCGATGGTCTGGAAGTCGGTGATCTCGTGCGCCAGGTGCGCATCGATGGTCCAGGACGCGGCGCTGCCGGCCTCGGAGCAAGCCTCGGTAAACCATTTGCGGTCGTCGGGAAGGGCCATGTCGCAATCGGGTTCTGTTGAGCCAGTCGAGATGTTAACCCGGATGCCGGCGCCGATTGCCCGTTACAATCGCCGCCATGAACAGTGATGCCCGCACCCGCGCCCGCCGCCGCTACGCCATCGACCGCTGGTCGGAGGGGTTCTTCGATCTCGACCAGTCCGGGCAGTTGCTCGCCCGGCCCGACCGGCAACGCAGCGTGGCTCTGGCCACCATCGTCGAGCGCGCCCGCCGCCAGGGCCTGCGCCTGCCCATGTTGCTGCGCTTTCCCGACATCCTGCGCGCCCGGGCGTCACAATTGCGCGAGGCCTTCGAGACGGCCATGGCCGAGCACGACTACGGCGGGGGCTACGCACCCGTCTACCCGATCAAGGTCAACCAGCAGGCCAGCGTCGTGCGCACCCTGGCCGAGGTCGAGGGCCTGGGCCTGGAAGTCGGCAGCAAGCCCGAGCTGATCACCGCCCTGGCGGTCAGCCAGCCGGCTACGCGCATCATCTGCAACGGCTACAAGGACGCTGCCTACATTCGCCTTGCCCTGAGCGGCGCCAGGCTGGGGCTCGAACCGGTCATCGTCATCGAGAAGCCCGGCGAGTGGCCACTGATCCGGCGCGAGGCCGAACGCCTGGGTGTCACGCCGGAAGTCGGGGTGCGGCTGCGCCTGTCCTCCCTGGGCAGCGGCAACTGGCAGAACACCGGCGGCGAGCGCGCCAAGTTCGGCCTGGCCGCCAGCCAGGTGCTGGGCCTCGCCGAGGCCATGCGCGAGGCCGGCTGCCTGGACTGGCTCACGCTGCTGCACTTCCACATGGGCTCGCAGATTTCCAACCTGCGCGACATCCAGCGTGGCGTGCGCGAGGCCGGGCGTTACTTCACCGAACTGGTGGCCGCCGGCATCGACATCCGCCGGCTCGACATCGGCGGCGGCCTGGGCGTGGACTACGAAGGCGGCGGCACGCGCAGCTTCTGTTCGATGAACTACTCCCTGGCGCAGTACGCCCACGCGATCGTCGGCGGTATCGCCGAGCTGTGCCGCGAGCACGACCTGGCCATGCCGCAGTTGATTTCCGAATCGGGCCGGGCGCTGACCGCCCACCATGCCGTGCTCGTGACCAACGTCACCGCCACCGAAACCCTTCCGCGTGACGCCAGAGACGCTGGCAAGGACGACCCGGCGGTCATTCGCGGCCTGGCCGAGGTGCGCGACCAGGTCGATGAGCGCGAGCCCGAGGAAAGCTTTCTCGAGGCCGAGCACCTGCTCGAGGAAGGTCGCAACCTGTTCCTCTACGGCGACCTGCCGCTGGCCGAACGCGCCCGGCTCGAGCCGCTCTACAACACCATCCTCGAACGACTGGCCGGTCGGCTCGACCGCGAGCACCGCCGCCACCGCGAGCTGGCCGAGCGCATCCGCTACCAGCTCTCGGCCAAGTACTTCATCAACCTGTCGATCTTCCAGTCGCTGCCCGACATCTGGGCCATCGATCAGGTCTTTCCCATCCTGCCGCTGAGTCGGCTCGACGAGGAGCCGACCGAACGCGCCGTGCTCGAGGATCTGACCTGCGACTCCGACGGGCGCATCGACCAGTACGTCGACCGCGGCCTGCTCGAGCCGACCCTGCCGGTGCATCGCATCGAGCCGGACGAGACCTACCTGCTCGGCATCTTCATGGCCGGCGCCTATCAGGAAACACTGGGCGATATCCACAACCTGTTCGGCGACACCGACAGCGTCGACGTCGTGCTCGACAACGGTGAATTCCGCCTGACCAACGCCCGCGCCGGCGACTCGGCCGACATGCTGCTCGAACTGGTCGGCTACAACCCGCGCGAACTGATGACCGCCTGCCGCGCCCGCGTGGCAGCCGCCGGACTCGACCGCGAGCAGGCGGAACTGTTCGAGCGCCTGCTGACCGAGGGCCTGTCGGCTTATACCTATCTCGAAACCTGACGGTTTGCATGCGAGAGCAAGCTGCCGCTGGAGCGCGGCTTGTTTGGAACCGCAGATTTCGCAGATGGACGCAGATTAAGCAGAAATAATTTGAATCTGCGCAAATCTGCGAAATCTGCGGTTTCATGAACGCCGCAGTTGGACGATGCCACACAACATTCAGGAGACGACATGAAAGCAGGCTGGATCGGACTCGGTGCCATGGGCGGGCCCATGGCCGGGCATCTTGCACGTCACCGCCATCTGGCGGCTGTCTGGAATCGTAGCGCCGACAAGGCGAAGGCCTTCGTCGCCGAGAACGAAGGCACTTCAGCCGCTGAGTCACCCGCCGAACTGGCCGCGGCAGTCGATGTGATCTGCCTGTGCGTCTCCGCCGACAACGACCTGCGCGAAGTCGTCGATGCCATACGCGACTCACTGCGCCCAGGACAGGTCGTGATCGATCATTCCACCGTGGCGCCGGCCACCGCCCGCGAACTGGCCGCCGATCTGGAAAAGCTCGATGTCGCCTTCATCGACGCCCCGGTCACCGGCGGCGTGGAAGGCGCGAAGAACGGTCAGCTGGCGATCATGGCCGGCGGCGACCGGGAAGCGGTTGAACGCGTCCGGCCGGTCATGAACAGCTACGCCCGGGTCATGCACCACCTCGGCCCGTCCGGCGCCGGCCAGTCGGCCAAGGCGGTCAACCAGCTGATGGTCGCCGGCATTGCCGAGGCGGTGTGCGAGTCGCTGGCCCTGATGGAACGCCTCGACCTGCCGCGCGAACCGATGCTCGAGCTACTCGGCGGCGGAGCGGCCGGCAACTGGTTCCTCGACAAGCGCGGCAAGACCATGCTGGCCGACTCCTTCGAAGTCGGCTTCGACCCCAAGCTGCTACTCAAGGACTTGAAGATCTGTCGCGATCTGTGCGACGAAGCCGACTTCACTTCGGCCGTGCTCGGCCAGGCGCTGGATGACTATCAGCGGTTGATCGAGGGTGGAGATGAGGGGCGGGATATTTCTGCGCTTTATCGGTTGAAGCGGTGAGGGAGGTGCCTGCTTCGCAGGCAGTGTGTTTTGTTGTCGCTAGACTGGCTGATGCCACGGGTCGCCGTGCGGGTCTCGACACTTCAAAGGCGGTTTCGCCCGGCGCGCTTCGCGCGCTCTTGCGGCGAGGTACTTTTTTGTCGCGCCAAAAAAGTACCCAAAAAATGCG